>CAZFKB010000064.1:0-19586 GCA_964519785.1 uncultured Candidatus Obscuribacterales bacterium
AGTGAAGTTACGCCAAAAAAATAAGATGCCATCTTGTTTGATTACTACGCCGGAAAGTCTTGAGCTTTTACTTTCGTACAAAGAACATCAAAATCAGCTCAAACATCTGAAACTAGTCGTTGTTGATGAATGGCACGAATTGCTCAGTACCAAGCGTGGCTCTTTGACCGAGCTTGCTCTGGCGCGCTTACGCAAACTAAATCCGTCTCTTCGGGTCTGGGGAATGTCTGCAACTCTTTCGAATCTTGACGAATCATTAAAAACACTGGCACCGAAAAATTCAGTCCTTGTTTCATCTGGTGCCAATAAATCAACACGTTTTACTACACTCATACCAGATTCAATCGATCATATTTCCTGGGCTGGACATCTTGGTTTATCCATGGTGCCAGAAGTGGCAAACGCAATTGAAACAGCAAGTACGACACTTGTTTTTACAAACACTCGTTCTCAATGTGAGAGATGGTATCAAGCGTTGCTCGATTATAATCCTGATCTGGCAGGCTTGATTGCTTTGCATCATGGCTCGCTCGATCGAAAAACTCGCAATTGGGTGGAAAATGCAGTTCGTGATGGACGGTTAAAATGTGTAGTATCAACATCGAGTCTCGACCTTGGTGTCGACTTTGCGCCGGTAGAACAGGTCATTCAAATAGGTTCACCAAAAGGTGTTGCACGATTGCTTCAGCGGGCAGGTCGAAGTGGGCATCAGCCCGGAGCTGAAAGCCGGCTTGTTTGTGTCCCTACACATGCTCTTGAATTAGTGGAATTTTCTGCAGCTCAAAAAGCGATTGAAATGAGCAAAATAGAATCAAGACATCCACTTAAAAAGCCTTTGGATGTATTAGCTCAACATTTAGTTACTCTGGCTTGTGGAGGCGGTTTTGAAAAAGAATCTGTTTTTGCCGAAATCAAAACGGCACATTCTTATCGAAACCTCACCCGATTTGAATTCGATTGGACACTAGATTTTATATGTCATGGCGGCAAAGCTTTGAGCGCTTACGATGAGTACTGTAAAGTTTCAATCAAAGATGGTCTATATCAAGTGCTTGAGCCGCGTACTGCAAAACGACATCGACTTGCGATTGGCACAATCACAAGCGATTCTGTGATAAATGTAGTTTTCATGAATGGTGAGTTGATTGGCAGTCTTGAAGAGTCTTTTGTATCGAGACTAAAACCTGGAGAAAGATTCACTTTTGCTGGACGAAGTTTAGAGCTTGTACGCCTAAAAGATATGAAAGCCTGGGTGAGGATTGCACCAAGTCGAAATGTCAGAGTTCCTCGTTGGATGGGTGGGCGTATGCCTTTGTCATCTGAGCTGTCGCAAGCTATAAGAGTCGAGCTTGGTCTTGCTAATAAGAGAGTATATGAAACACCCGAGATGGAGTTTGCCAGACCTTATCTCGAGCTTCAAAGAAATTGCTCGCAAATACCTGATGAAAACTCGATTCTTGTTGAACACCTGATTTCTCGAGAGGGTTTTCACGCATTCGTGTATCCTTTTGAAGGTAGGCTTGTGCACGAGGGACTTGCTGCAATTGTTGCTTATCGCATCTCAAAGCAAGTGAGTGCAAGTTTTTCTACTGCTGTAAATGATTATGGTTTTGAGATTTTAGCGAATAATGATTTTGAGGCAAGAAGGTTGATTACTTCTGAATTGTTTTCGCCTGAAAACTTATTTCACGATATTTTGGAAAGTCTTAACGCCACCGAAATGAGTCGCAGGCAGTTTCGCGAAATTGCACGTGTTGCTGGATTGATTTTTCAGGGATATCCAGGCAGTTCCAAGACCACAAGACAGATTCAAGCATCCAGTGGATTGTTGTACGATGTTTTTGCTGAATACGACCCGGATAATTTGCTTTTGAAACAAGCTCAGCATGAAGTTCTTGAATCACAGCTGGAAGAGACTCGAATGATTCAAGCAATGAAAAGAATCACCAGATCGCAAATAAGATTTGTAGAGGTCGCTCGGGTTTCGCCACTTTCTTTGCCGCTTATGGTAGAACGTTTGAGAGGAAGATTGACGTCGGAAAAATTAGCAGATCGAATTGCTAAAATGAAACTGCAAATTTATAAAAGCAATGTCTCAGCGCAAAGAAGATAATAGTAGTAATAAAATTTTTCCCGTGCCAGGTGCGCTTGGAATTAGTTTATGTGAGGAACAAATATTTTTGCTTCCTCAAAAGGCGATTTACTGGCCAAAATTTTCGACTTTATTTTTGGCTGACGCACATTTTGGTAAAGCTGGTACGTTTCGCTCACAGCAAATTGCCATTCCATCTGGTATCACTGAAACAGATCTAAGTAAGATCGATTTTTTGGTGGAGCAGCTGTCTATCAAGAAAATCATTTTTCTTGGAGATTTTATTCATGCTACTGCCGGTATCACCAAACGTATTTCAGAACAAATGCTACTGTGGCGTCAGAATCATCAACGTCTGTCTATTTGTTTGATTAAAGGAAATCACGATAGATCTGTTAAGAGCATTGCAGACAAGCTTGAAATTGAACTCTTGTCCGAACCATATTTGATGTCACCGTTTGTTTTGTGTCATCACCCTGACGTCGAACACTATGATCAAGGTTTTGTACTTTGCGGTCATTTACACCCCGCAGTGAAACTTTATGGTCATGCACGACAGAAAGTAAGGCTGCCCTGTTTTTATTTTCAAAAAAAACAGGCAGTACTTCCTGCATTCGGTTCATTTACTGGGTGTATGGAGATTCAGCCATCCGCGGAAGAAGAAATTTTTGTGATTGCCGAAAACGAAGTCATTCGGGTTTCGGAACAAATTTAATCTGAAAATGGGAAAAATACGTATTCACTTCGTCCCTTGACAGCCGTTACTATTTGACTTGGTTAAACCTGAATCCATGAAAAGGCTGCCGGGCTTGACATCTGAAGGCTTCTCAATTTTCAAGACGGATTTTTAACCAGAAGAGCCCTCTGGGGCGACGTTTACTAAAAGTTCTTGTCAGGTGTCCCCGCAATCCTTCGAACCCAACCCTTGGATCCTCCATTCCATTTCTCCGGAAATGTCGTTCTCATAGTAATAACTGGGAATAACTTTCTAGTCTTTGTAGGTAAATTTACTCCATGGCCTCACCCGCAGCACCTGGTGGTGCAGACAATGAACCAAGCGATAAAGAGGTTGCAGCTGCAGCCTCGAGTAATCCGTCGGAGAAATTTGATACGGCTGCTTCTACAAGCAGAGATGTTGTAGATAAATTCATCGCTGAAGTACTCAGACCCAATATTAAAAGCACTTCCACAGTGGCCGGCTCTGACCAAGTCGCTGCACAGTTGAAGGAAATAACGAATCCTCCAGCAAGTCCCCAGCAAGACTTGAGTGGATTGAAACCTGATACAAAAATAGCACTAAATATGCAGACATTCATTCGCCAATTGGTTGGTGATAAGGGCTTAAAAGGCGCTGCTGACCTTATTAAGTCTATGTCTCCACAGGATCGCGCCAAACTTGGTGGATGGGATATTCAAGTTGGTGGAACTCCTGACTCACCTACGTTCGCAATAAAAAAAGGTGGCGCTGACATAACTTCAGTTCGCGGAGTCGATATTGTCGCAGCGGACGGAAAGGTCGGAACTGCCCAATGGGCTGGACGCACGGCTGAGCGTTTTGAAATGCTTGCCGAAAATCCTAAATTTCTTAAAGCCGCGTTGTTAGGACTTTCTGCCTTGGTCGCTCGAGAAAGACAGCCTGGCGGTTCACTTGCAGATCCAGCTGCGCTGAGTTCGTTTGTTAACGCGTTCAATGCTCGTTTAGGTTTAGGTCCCAACAAAATGGAGCTTTCTGCAAACGATACCGGGCTGGCACTTAAGAAAGTCCCTGGTTTAACTACTGATGTCACTGCAGATTATGTTACTGCCAAAACTAGAGTCACAGACTCTACAGGCGCCGCTATTCCGACTGATACAAGCGGACTGCGCAGTTATCTCAAAGCAGGTCAATCGCGAATTGCAGATCTTGCGGCCCTGTCTGCCCAGCCGGGTGTAGATGCGTTTCAGCTTAGCGAAAAGTTTTCGGATGTGTTGAAGGCTGAATATGCTCGACAAAATGGGACAGACGCTAGTGTTCCAGTGAAAGTAGGTCCGGCTGGATTGGTGGACCTTATCAATGCAGGTATGCCTCCAGCCGCGGCTGATGGCACCAGATATGCAGCAAGGTATGACACTACCGCAAAGCAAATTGTTTTTGAGAAAGTCGATTCGACTGGAAAACCACTGCAAGTTCTAAGACGCGTAGGCGAAGACAATCTTTCTCCTTACAATCCTTTGACGCTGCCTGGTGATCAACTTGCAAAACGCATGGCTTCGTCTAGTGCCGAAGCTTTGGGATTAATGTCACCTCCTCAGCGAGAATTGCAGCTTGCACGTTTGAATCAATGGTTGAAGGGTAAGCCAGAGCTTGCTCAGTTGTTTACTGAGAATTTTGCTAGAGAGCTAAAAAGCCGGACTGAAACAGCATCTCTCCTCCCGGTTTTAAAGCCGGCAGACGCTGCGGCGGGGACACCGCCTGAAATTTCAATTAAAAAAGCCGATGGACCACCTACTGGGGAAGACCTTCTATTTGGCGGGGTAGAGGTCCCTAAATTGAATGGAGATATTCCCGGCCCTGTCAAGCAATTCATCACTCAGATGGATGGCCTTCAAGGTGTTAAAAGATTTACCGATGCTGTAACAGACCCTACTAAGCTCGCTGGATATAAACCAGGCGACATCATTATTAGAGTAGCTCCTGATGGACAATCTCGAATAAGTGCAACTGTAAGTAATGTAGATGCGTCAGGCAGACCTACAGAAATTACAGTTGAGCAGCCTCCACCGCCAGGGCAACAGGGACCACCTGCTCTAATCAAAGTGCCCTTTGATCAATTTGTTGCTAGAACAAATGGGTTCGGCGATAAATCAGTATTTCTAGGTTACAGAAAAGCGTCAGACATGCCGGCTCGTGCTGATGTGCCAGCACCCGCAGCAGCAGCTGCTGATGTTGCAAAAATAATGGGTCCTGAAGTCTTTGCCAAGCTTACAGATCCTCAAAAGCAGCATTTGGCAACATTGTTCGATGCCAATGCATCACCTGATGCAAAGTTGAAAGCGGCTGAAGCCCTTTATGATTCGAACATGCGCAATTTCAATATTAACGACAATAACGGAAAACAAAGATCGATTACTCTTCAAAAGAGTGGCATTTTGATGCACGTCTTTGCTCAAGACGATAGAGGTAGAACCACAATTGCTTTGCGGGGCGTCAAGAGAGGAGATACCTATCAACAGCAAACAGATAAGCGTGGCAGACCTGTAAGTTTCGTCGGCAGTCACTTCCTAAAGAATGGTGGAGAAAACTCTGTTCTTAATGGAAAGGCTAGCGACGCTCCAGCACCACCATCAGATAAACCTGTATCGGCGACTAACCTAATAAAACCTAACGATTATGTCGGTTTCCAGGCGAGCATGGGCAGAATTTTTGCAACGTCTGACCCGACTAATTTTGCTAACAGATCTGTAGTCAACGATTTTACCAATTTCGTAAAAGCAAGCGAAGCTTCACAAGATACGCCAGAAGTCAAAGCTAAAGCACAGCAGGAAGCACTTCTTGCTGCAGTTAGAGCAGAAGCTGCTTTGTATCCCAAGGCCACTCCTCAAGAAATTGCTACGAAATTTAAAACTGCCCTTGGCGATCAAGCAGCTAAGTTCAATTTAGACGCTCTCAATGCAGATGTTCTTTCACCAGCCAAATACTTTGCAGATCTTGTAAAAGGTGCTAAGACACCAGGCGAAGTGGCACGACTCTTTACCAATTTTACAAGAATCGAAAACGCTAGAAATCCAGCAGCATCTGCAGACGAGTTGAAAACGCGTCTAAATGACGCCCTTACAGCTAGTGGCACCGGGTATTCAGTTGATTTGAATAAGTTTGGAACTGCAGATAATAATCTGCTTCTGTACAGAAAGAATCAGGCTGGTGCACAAGAACTGGTTAGCCGAATAGATCCTCGTCACATTCAGGTTCCAGGACAGCAAGAAAATGTTTTGCAGTTAGCTGGACGTTTGGCTGAACCTTTAGCTGCTCTTCAAGGTGAAGAACTGAAGTCTTATTGGCAGCAAGTAACTTCAACCATGAAGGATCTGGATCCTGCAAAGCGTGAATTGTTGATAAAGTCTCTGCAAGCCGAGCTTGCAAAGCGTCCAGAAAGCAAACATCTTACAATTACGCCAAATGCGGATAGCCTCAGTTTGAATTCCAACAAAGAAGGCAAAACTGAAGCAGTCGCGCAAGCTAGATTTGATGCTGTTGCGGTTGCAACAACTGATGTAGCACCACAACCGGTGGCTCCTAGCGATGCAGCAGATCTCAAGAAAATTCTTGGTGAGCAACAGTTAGCAGGTAAAACACCAGAACAGTTGGCAGCATTGCAAGCTTTCTTCAAGCCTGGAGCTAAACCTGAGGAACAGTTGGCTGCAGCACGAGTACTTGCTTTGGCTAATATCAAGTCTCTTAAAATTCAGGATGGTGATAAGAGCCGCACTCTGACATTCCAGGTAGAAAAGGTAGGCAAGAGATCGAAAGATAGCTATGTCAATGTTTATGCAACAGATGACAGAGGAAAGACGCGAATTGCAATTCGTGGAATTTCAGATGATAAGGGCGCTATAAGACAGCAAGGTAGAGCCAATTACTATGGCGATATCTGGACCAAGCAAATTGGTAACAAGTCTATACTTTCTGGTGCTACAGCACCAGCTGGTCCGGCTAAGCCACAAGACGCGCCAAAGCCTGCAGAACAATTGTCGCCTTTGTTTAAGGCCGATCAGATCAAGTGGGATGCTACTGCTCCAGTTGAACCTGTCAATCCAGTTGAGCCAGTAATTGTTCCAAGTCCTGCCACTGTAACTGGTGCGCCATTCGATGCTGCACTTACTGCCAAAAGTCTACTTGATGCCGGTCTTGATGGTCGTTTCTTTACTGCTGGTAATAAGGATGATTACGACCGAATTAAGAGTTTGTTCTTGAATAGGACTCAAGATGAGTTGACTCAGTTGCAAGCTGAATTTCTTAAGCAAAGCAAGGGCGTCAGACTTGAAGCTGCTTTGGTCAAACGATTTGGCGATTCCACAAGTGAATCTTTAGAGCTTCGCCGGTTGGCTGAAGGAGATAGTGCACGTCTTGCAAGAATTGCAGGTGATTTGCAACAACTTACAAATGGCACTGGTTCTAAATCTAATTGGGAAGTACAAAAAGATTTACGTGATACGTTCGCCACAATGACGAATGAGCAACTTGTAAAATTTCATGCGGATTTCCAGGAAAAGTATAAGAAGTCGTTATCTCAGGCAATTGCTGAAGCCACGCGCATGGATAATCCGACTCGTGCCATGTTGCAAATCTTGACTGACAAAGAAAAAGGCTCAGATAAACGAACAGCTGGCGATACCATTATGATGTCTCAAATTGCTCTGGATGCAGGCAATTTGGATATGTTTAAAGAGGTCTGGAGACGTGCTTCACCAGAGGCCAGGCAGAGATTCTTGTCTGAAGGTGGCGAGAAGAAAATTTATGATAAATGGGGAAGTTATTTTAGTACGACCCAGCAGCAGCGTGAAGCTCTGGATTACGTAAAAGATGGCACATCGTCAGTAACAACTGAAGTGGTTGGCAACACTGGCGGTTTTGGTGATACTGAAGCTGCAATCGAAGCTGGTATCGACAAAATGACAGCCCAACAACGCGCAGATTATTTTGCCGGAAAAGCACTCGCCGCAAGAGTCGCTTCTGGTCAACCAGCTCCTACAGACGCTAAAGAAAAAGCCCAATACGACTACTATAAACAGCTGAACTCGGCTTTGTATACGGCTACTAAAAACGCCTTCTGGCGTAATATCGGGGTTTACGATTTCAATCTTGGGTATTTCACTCAAAATAGTCGAGAGTTGCAAGCCTATGAAGATAGAATCAAATTCGGTAAAACAGGTTCTTTTGTTAGTGATGTTATAAACAAGGGGACAGACGGATTCTCGGCGAAAAGCGAGGATCAGATTCTCACTGCAATTGATACCATGACTAAAGAGCGTTGGGAGCATGCTAAGGCGAATAGGGCTGCTGTAGAAGCTGATCTTCGCAGTATGCTCGAGCGCACTCTAACAGGTACGTTTGGTGGCGCTGATACCGCTGCAGTCAATCGAGTAATGGATGCATTCAAGAGAAAAATGGATGCAGGCGATTATCCTGCAGCGCAGTCCATTGGCAGATCATTAGCTGAGCGGATGGATGCTAAAAAAGGAGGTTTCCTTGGATTTGGCGCCGATCGTGGTGGCATGCTAGAAGCTATTGCAAAGATGGATCCAAATTTCATCAAGCGCTACAAAGAAGAAGAAGCATTTAGACTTGCCGCTGATAAGAGTTTAAGTGACGGTACTCTCAAAGGCGCAGAGTTGGTTGCTGCAAGACGCATGTTAGCTCGTGTACTTACTGAAGGCAAGCCCAATCCTGATATTTTGGACAAGCTAATAATGTTCAAAGCTTCGGGAACTCAGTTGAAAGACATGGTGCTCGAACTGGATAAATTGTTCCAAGAAGACCCACAATCTTTCGCTAAATTTCAGGCTCTGAGCGGTACGGTTGAAGGAAATGATTTACAGTCATTGAAACTTAATTATATTAGAAATCTCGAAAGAGACCTGGGTTTTTCTGATTACCTAACTTATATTGCGCCAATGCTTGAGCGTGGAAAGCCGTTAGAAGCCGGGCGTCGAATGGAAATGTATATGGGTATGTTTGGTAACGACATGGAAGGCGTTACCAAAGCCATTCTTGCTGGTGGCCCAGATCTGTGGAATCAAATAAAAAGTAATCGAGATATTTTAGCCACATGGAATCCTCTCTACAAATTCAATGCGGAACAAGCTGATTTCATTCAAAAACTAGCAGAGAATCAGGCAAGTCTGCCCAAAGAGCAGCAAGGAACAATTCCTCCTGAATTCAAAATTAGACTTGCTATCTTGAATGGTAAGGGCGATCAGATTAAGCAGGAAACTGATGCAATTTCAGCTCAAAACAGGGGTGCTGTTACAGCCTTATACAACAAAACATTCGGAAGAGTTCTGACCGATGATTTGATTAAGAGCAAAATTCCCGAAGCACAAGCTGCAGCTGTTAATTTTGCCGGAGCTCTTACTCTTGAGCAAGCTACCGATGTTACAAGAGACTTGGTTTACGGCAACATGGGAGGACGATGGTGGACGAGCCTATTTGATGCCACTGCTTCTCAGGTACAAGATCGCGTCGACCAGCTTGTAGTCGCTTCTACTGAGGTGGCAGTCACAAAAATGGATTTGCCTACTGAGCAAAGGCAAGAACTAGTCGACCGGGCTCTTCAGACATATGTAAATTACAAAGCGTCCGAGCATGCTGCAGTTGATGCTGGAGCTGATGCTGCTTTTGCCGTAGTGGGTATTGCAACCTTTATTCCAGCTTTGGCTGGCGCTATTGAAACGGGTGGTGCTACTCTTTATGCCTGGGGCGCTGTTATGGCGGCGCTTGGTGCGGTGATGAGACCTGGAGTTAAGGTTGCACTATTAGGCGGCCAATACGACTGGCGCGCAAATCTACTCAAAGATGCAACTTTAGGTGCGATCGAAATGCCCACCTACGTTTTGGGTCCTGGATTACTTTTGAGGGCAGGTAAAGCATTTGTGGAGCCAGCTATGGCCGCAGTCAAAGCTATGCGATTGGCCGGTAATCCTGAACTGGCTCAATTAACAGCCAATAGACTTGCAAGTGTAGTGAAGGCTGCACCTGAATTGGTGAATTCTGCGGGAGCCGACATAGCGATAAAAGCTGCTGCAAGGGTGTCTACAAAATTTGAAGGTCTTACAGGCGATGCTTTGGCAAAAGCCATCGGTGAAACTGCTGAAGAGGCAACTCGAAAAGCATTTTCTGAAGTTTTTACAAATATCTCAAACCAGTTAAAGACTTCTGGGTTGAAGCCATTTTCTTCTGAGTCTATAAATTTAGCCGCCCGCAACTTTAGTGAGGAGGTTCTGCCTCAAATATTGAAAGAAGTCGGCGCCAATTTAGCTGGCAAATCACCGCAAGAAGTACAGGCTTTGCTAAAAGCAAGTATTGAAAAATTTGTTGGTGATATGGCGAAATCTGGAGCATTCACCAGTGAATCTGTGCTCAAAGCTCTTGCGACGGCTGAAATTGATTCGGCCGCGCAGCAAGGTATTACTCAGTTGATGAGACAAGGTTTTGCCAGAGCACAAGATATTCCAGAGAAAGATATTCTTGCTGTCGCAATGAAAATCACTGGAAATAATCCAGCTCAGGCAGCGCTTTTAGCTCAGGCAATAAAAGCCCAAATTCCTCATACTGCTGCTATGACGTCCAAAAATGTGATGGACGCGTTCATAAAGACGTATCCAAACTTAGCGCGCTCTCTTGCTCATACTGCTCCTGCAAGCTTTGCAGGACTTACCTCTGGAGCAGCTCGCTATGAGTGGGATCCGTCTTTGACTTTCGAACAAAACATGGCTCGAATGGGTTCTCAGGCTGCTATGGGAGCTTTTATCGCACTTGCTATGGTTGGAACTTTTACTGTCCCCACTGCCGCAATTAAGGCGTGGAGAGGAAATTTCAAAGGCACTGGAGTTGCAGCCGCTGATGTGAGAGAAATCGTCTTGAATGCTGAGCCTAAGATCTTGGGCAAGCTTGAAGATGGTAGACCTGTGAAATTGACTGAAGGTGGTTCAGTTCGAGTTGCAAGCAATGCTGGCGCAGAAATCAAAGGCGTTCTCTCTGTTGCGGCTCAGGATGTTGATTCTACCTTGGTCATGAATCAGGGCAAAACTTTTTTAAAGTCTACAGGCGAAGTTCCTCCTCAAGTATTTAGAAACAATAAGTGGGAATCATTGGCTCCTGATGAGCTTCTTGAACTTCAGCATGGACAGATGATCAAATTCGGACCGCAGGGAAAACCGATGGTCTTCATGCGAGCTGTCGAAAATGGAACTGAGACTGGATATTTATTGGCCGTCCCAGAATTGAGTCCTAAACTTTTGAAGCGCATGGTACCAGAGGTTGTGGAGGAAGCCGGCTTCAAACCTGGAGCTAGGCTTAGAGTGACGCCTGGTCGTGATGTTGTCACTATCGGTAGTATCGGTGCTGATGTACGGCTTGGATCCACTCATATGGTGGAAGTGAGTATGCCAGTTGCAGAGAGCAAAGGTCTATTTAGACGATTTTTGGGACGAAATACAGACGATGCTGCTCCTCTTGCCACCAGAGGTGAAGTTAATCTTCGAAATGTTGGAGAAGGTTCAATAATTGTTTTTCGTAAGGATGCCAAAGGTAATATTCTCAAGACTGAAGTTATTCCAGACCTGAAAGCATTGCAAGCTGAAGCAAAAAGGACTGGCGCTTCCATGCCGAAAGAAGCGCCAAAATTTGCTCTTGGACGCAATGACGAAATCATGCTTGGATCGAGCGGTCAAAAATTCCAGGCCTACAGCCAGAACGGTGCAATAAGGCTTGAACGGTTAGCAACTGCCACTACTAGAAATGAGATTCCAGTGATTCGTTCTGGTGTGGCTACAGTTTTGCGTGCGAATGCAGACGAGTTGGGTCGTGTTGAGCGTGTTGTGAACGCTGTTCGCAATCAAGGCTCTGATGTTTTTGAGTATGCCCGAGCTGCTTATACAAAGGTTGCTGATCAAATCAGATCTGGTGAGTTAATTGATCGACTGAGAAATGGTTACACTCTTGGTCGTGTACTCAAAAATAACGATTTCGAAAAAGCGGCAACTATGACCGACGCTAAACTTGCAAGTCTTGGCTTTGGACGCATTGATCCTCCCACAGGCTTCAAAGGCACGCTGTACAGAAACTACCAGACTGGTGTCGAGATTCTTAGAGATGGTGACCGAGTAGTTCAAGTAACCGCAAACGGAAGAACTCTAAAAATCAATTGGAGTGGTGATAAAGTCGCATCATTTGTAATGCCTGATGGTGAAATTCGAACTGTAGTTCCTCATGGTGGCAATTACAAAGCACCATCTTTGAGAGAACTCCCTGAACTCGCAGATGGTTATGTGCGATTATACAGAGCCACATTCTCTCCCTCAGATCTGGATTTAGCGCGTAATTTAACTACTCGTGAAGCGAAGCGATTGGAGCGATTAACAGCCAAAGTTAATGAAAGCGGGTTGGAATCTTTGCCAAAACGCCAAGCGACTGAATATCAAAGATTGCTTGCAATTAAGGATGCAGGAAGAACGCGCACTTATTATACAAGTATCGAGGAAGCGGTAGCTGCAGCAAATAAGTTTCGCAAAGCCGATGGAAATGAACATCCTACCATCTTTGTTCAAGATGTGCCCGATAAAAAAGGTAGAATTGTATCCGGTACTTATGACATGCCCGCGTCAGCAGCATCCAGAGCCGTACAACATCCACGATCTTTCACAAACAATCTGAATGATGGCAGCTGGATGATAAGTCTTGCCGAAGCTTCGGCTGTTTCGCATTACGGTGCTCAGATTACTCGTGATGTTGGTTTCCGCATTAATGCAAGTGGATTCAACTTCTTAAGAGGATTTTCCGATGCTGGTATGTTCGCGCGTGCACGAGCCATAATCGATCAGGCTACTAGTCGCGTCACTCGTGGTATTGCAAGTCGTGTTGGATTTTCGCACTTGATACATTTTGGAGAGCGAATCGACCTTGGTACTGCATTTGGTTCTGAGCTTCTAAGCAAAAACCCTTATGTAAAGGGAAGAGCTGCATCCTTATCAAAGACTGCAAGTGGACTGAGAATACATGCTGGCGACGGCGATATTGTTGTTCTTCGCAACGGGGTTCCTGTTGTGCTCAAGGAAGGTCAGGCGGTTCTGCAAACAGGTGATCGCATTATAGTTGGTAAATCGGTTGGTAACGGTCTCTATAAAGGTGATGAATTTGTTGTTGGACTGGATGGTGCTAAAGCTGCTGTTTTGCAACATACTCGTAGCGCTAGTACTTTCACTTATCTATATGCCGGACCTGGTGGCAGGGTGCCGGTGGGCGCAATGGCTAAGATGGCCCAACGAAATCTTGCAACTGCTGCTACCAATCTAGCCGCTACTCTTGGACGAATAAAAAGCACCGTTTTCGATTTTGCTAAGAATGCAAATCTGCTGCGCAAGCATATTCAAGAAGCTATGCGTGAAGGCAGAATCAATCGCGGTTTGGATAAAGGAAAAGAATATACCATCTTTGGAAGCGGTAGGCTTTATCGCGAGGGCAACCAAGTTAAGCTTAAGCAGGTAAGAGAGAACGAACCACTTTATATTGTTCGAAATCGTGATGGACGAAATCGAGTTTTGGGAACTCACCACGACAAACCAATTGATTTAGAACCAGGTGATTTCGTTTTCAGAGGAGGTACCCCTGACAATAAGTTTGTTGGACAATCTTTCGAATACCGAGGTTTGCCAGTCAAAGGCAAACGCGTACCAATAGGAGATCGGGTAAGTGACGTCGTTGCGTACGCCAAGAATATTTCAGTCCGAGATGGATTAACTGCTGCGGGTAAGAGAGTCGGAAGTGCAGTAAGCACGGCTAGAGACCTACATATTGGAAGCGCAGTAGTTAATCAAATTAAAAAGGTTGGATTTTTGTTCCGCAGAACACCTAAGACTCCTGTCGAGGGTGGCGTGACGAGAGCAGAAAAAGTGAAAGCATTTTTCGATCCTTTGTTTACAGCTCAAGCAAAAATGGAATCATCATTCCCTCGGACTTCAATGACCGAAACCGAAAGGTTGATGCAAGAGCTAACTGCAGCTGTAAAAGCAAACGGGTTAGGTGAACCGGTTGAAGCCTTCAGACTCAGAACTGCGGGAGCCAAGACCAGACCAGCAGCTCTTCATAAAGATGGTACTGCAATTTCTTTTGCATCTAAAACAGATGATGCATCGGATTTGGTGCCCAGCTTTAAACGACTCAAAGGTTCGGAAGCTAGTGAATCTGAGGTCGTTGTCAAGAATGATGGTGGCAGACGTACGGTTGTTGCACCAAAGAATTCCGAATACGAAGTATCAATCACCAGACCTGGACACGATCCAATAATTGTTCAACCTGGAAAATCAGCTCCATGGCAGGAAGGTGACACTCTAGTTGTAGCGCGGGGAGACAAACAAACTTCTATGGAGTTTGAGCGGTCTTCGTTTTACAAACGCACAGTAGAGTCGATGCGAGAACTTAGAGCCGAAGTGGGTCGGGAGGGACTTCTTAAGAGTGTCTGGGCGAACCCAACCAATTGGTGGAACAGAGGTAAGGCAAGATCCTATGCCCCCTCTTTGCGCGGTAAAGGTTCAAACGAAACAGAGACCGCAGTAGCTAAGATAAAATTGCTGAAGCCTAATCGCAGAGACGAAATAAAAATAGATTCGGCTACTAATGTCAAATTTGTTAAAGCACCTGAAGGCGGCACTGTCACGGGAGAAATCAGCACTACTGGTGAGCTGTTTGTAAAACGTGGTACTGGCAGATGGGTCCCTGAAAAATCAGGAAAAGCTACATTACAGCCTGGTGATAAATTCAAAATTGGCACTGCTGGCAAAGAACATGTCTTCACTGACAAAGGTGTCCAACGAGTTACGCTTAAGGCGCGGATATTCCGCCGGGGTGTTTTTGCTGAAGCTTACAACCGCCGGTATCATCCTGAAGATGCAAATATAAACATACTTCGCAGAGCATCTAACACCGCAGGTGATGCAACTGAGGGAAAAGGTAATTTTTATAGTGCCAAATTTACCGGAGAAACAAAGCCTCTTGCAATTGTAAGTGATAGATCTAGAGATGCAATAAATCTGGCTTCTATTCCCTTTAGCCGTGAACCGCATGCTTTGATTAGCCCAAAAGTAAATGGAACCAAGGTTACAGATCTACATATTGAGGTAAAAGGCAATGTTCCGATTTATGTGACAAATTCGGAAGGCAATTTACTTACTCGCATCAAAGCACAGACCGATTTACCTGAAGGTTCATTTTTAAGAGTTGGTGACGAAGTTTTTGAGGTTGTAAGAGAAGGCGATAATTTATTATTGGAGCAGGTTCAGGCTACCAAGCTCACTCAAGGTCAAATGAGACCATCAACTAATGGTGTGCTTGAAGTAGTCGAAAAGTCTTTTGTTCAAGCTAATCGCGCTAAAGCAGCTGCAGCTGCATCCAATTTTGAAGTGGCTGGCTCTGCGATAACTTATAAGATTGAGGGTGGTAGTATCACTCTTGGTGCTAAGCACGTAGCAGTTATTGAGAAGTCAGAACTGTCAGACTATGCGGCAAAACAAGCCAAATTAAGCTTCGAACCAGAAGGTATCTTTGTTGAAGCGCTTTCCGATAAACCTGTGTTCATCATAACAAAATCGGCCAGTGGTGAAGAGGTGGCTAAGCCAATAGTGCAGGGCGACCGGGTGAAATTCGACCCTGAAACTATGGCTGTGCGTTTGGGCAACAAAGATAATGATGGACGCTCTGTATTTCGTCTGAAGGCAAAGGAGGCTTCAACACCAAGTAATGCCGATCCCATAGTAGAGGAAGAAATTTTCGCAAGACCAGCTTCTTCTCGTACTTCAATTCCAGAGGGAGAATACAGAGCACCACGAGTGGTGACATTGGAAGATTCTTCTGCCCCTGTTGCAATTGTTAGCCCTGATGAATCTCTTTTAAATCTCAAGCGCCAAATAGGAAGCGCATTTAAAAATCCAGAATTGATCGCAAATCCGGAGGCTTTGAAAGCTGCCATAGAAGCCGCTATCGCTAAAGTTGATCCTTCGCTGTCAGCCAAGCAGATTTCCATGAAATTGAACGAAGCATTTAGAGACTTGTCTGTAGAATTACGATATAGAGCGACCTCTAAGAATGATGGCCGTGTAATCATCAACACATTTGCTGAACGCTCTCTGCAACCGGGTAAGCCTTTTGATCCAAAGATTCAGTCTAGACCAACTCAAATTAGAGAACTTTTCAATGAAGCAAAAGTCTTTGTAGACCGCTACCGAGTTAATCTGAGAAGAAAACTTTCGTATGACCCTGTTGATGGTATTACAGCCCTTATTGACAAAATGTCTGAGCATGGCGATCCTAGTCTAATTGCCAGAATTTTGAACCGAGAATTGGAAAAGGTAAAGCTATCTGATAGATTAAGCGTGTCGGTTGAAAACGGGCAGTTTAGGATTGCACATGCTTTGGTGCCAGGTAAAATTAATGACAAACCATTTCTAGTTGTTCAAAAACCAAGAGCAATAGATGCGGGGGCTTCTGACGTAACACCTGTCCAATCGCGAGGCACAGATGATCCGCCAGTGCTTAGAATTGATATGCCTGTTGCACAAAGTACTAGCGTGGCGGAGAGAATTTCTGAAATTCGTGACGCCAAAGAATTGGCATCCTTTCTTGGAAATATAAAACCCGGTAGTATCCAGCCACCTGATATAACAACCCTAAGCGTCTATGCCGGACGCGCGGATGCCCAGTTGTTTGAGTTAAACAATTTCTATCTCAGAATGATTGCTGCTAAGGGGTTACCCGATGATATTCGAGAGCTGGTACAGAAGGCTCAGTCAGAGTTAAGTAGTTTAATGGAGATGCGGGCTCAGCAAATCGCTGGCCTGGCATCAAGTAAATCTGTGCCATCGGAGCAGTTAGTGCAGATAGTAGGGGCAAATTCTGATCCAAAATATCTGCCACCTGAAATGGCTACCAGCCTTGTTCGATTGATTGAGAATAATGCTGACAATATTTCTTCTGCGAACGCCTCTGAAATTGCATCTTTTTTAAGAAGCGTTGTTCGTGAACATACAAATCTTGAAGTAGATGCGAAAAATGTATTGAAAGTACTTGATGATAAAAACGTTACGTATAGTCGTTTGAATCGATTAGCAAAGATGGTACCTGTTCCTGAAACCAGAAATAATTTGGTCAATTTGTCCAAAACTGATTTAGATAACGCCAGTTTAGAAGCGCTCGCTAACGCAGTTAGAAGAGGTCATATGGATGAATCTAATTCTGCGGATATTCTTAAAGCTTTAATAGAGCGCAGGCAAAAATATAACTTCAGTGATGCTGCTGAGTATGCGTTTGCTTCAGCGCACTTAGAAAGCCTCGCAAAAGGGCTTGGTGTGAAATCTGGAGGGAATGAAGTAATCGGGGAGCTATCTAAAATTGCCGCGGAGAAAACTCAATTTAGCCAGCCTATGGTTGAAGCATTAACTACTATGATGCGCACTGTGAATATTGCTACTGCGGAAGTAGACGCAATTTCAAATCTAGTTGAAATTATAAGTAGAAATGGCAGCTTGGAGGTATTACCACAGGACGTTTCAAATGCTTTTCGTGGTTCTGTCGATGCTTTGGCTAGACGTATTGCTGAGCATCGGGCACCACAGTTACCTTTAACTTCAGAGGTTGTAATTGGTGGAGCACTTCCTCCTGCTGATGCTGTGATTATTTTGGGATCACCTAAGTAAATTGTATGAGCCAGAATTTGTACGACGATTTAAAGCAGGTTGCTGGTATTCAAAATACCGCTTCTCTAAATCCTGGAGAGATGTGTTTGTTGCACAATTCAGATGAGTCAATTCCTTATAAGTCTGTGATGGTAATTGGCGATAATACTAATTCGCAAGTAAAACTCGCTGATACTTTGTCGAATGCTTTGCTGAAACTTGAATCTGATGGCATATCATCAGTAACTATGCCTGTTTTTCGCTTAGATAAATTGCGTCAGTTAGAAGCCGATATTGCCAGTGGTTCTTCTGTAGATGATTCGTCCAGATTCACTGAAGAAGATTTGATAAAGGAACATGTTGATGCGCTTCGAAAATTTAGAATCCGCTCCAAAGGTCGTTTGACGCAAGTTAATGTTATGGTCGCTGAAGTGGAACGCAAGTTTGGTGAAAGACTTAATAGAGCAATTGAAGAAGTGTTGCGAGAGCCCATAATGGTGGCACAAGATGCAAGAGAAGACGTTGCGGTACTTCCAAGTAATATTAGAGTTGCTCCCCGAATAGGAGATAGTCGCTAAATTGTTTGACGAAAGTGACATTATTTTGCGCGATGAGAATTGGTTCGAAGAGCGAAATTTCACTGCGTTTGAAGGATTTAACAACACTACAATTTTTACGCGAGAAGAAGTTACTGTAATTGTTCGCAATGGAGAACTCATACATTACAGAATGGGTGATAGTTCGGTGCGAAGTATGATGCCAGTTGCAAGTGCAAATTCATGGCCATCGGAATTAGTTGATGATACTGAGACGAATCTTCCAGAGGAGAAAGTACGATTTTATCGTTGTATCGATTCTACTCTATCTCCAGAAGATGCTGCAAAACAGACTTTCTTTATAGATCCAACCGATGCTCTGTTGGGTAATTCAACTCAAAGGTTGATTTATGTCGATATTAGTCGAAAACAGTTCCTGCTATGGAGAAACGCAGCTGGGAAGGTTCTTGGGACTATTGAGGATCCACTTCGATTGCCTATTGGTTTCGAGTTTGAATTGAGAGAGCATGTATTATCTCCCGTGAATTCAAGACGTAGCCAGGGGCTTGGCTTTCTCAATTTAAACAATGGCATTATTGAGTTTATAGAAGATTCACGTCTTGGAATTGATGAAGAGCTGCGTCCTGTGATTCCGCAATACAGCAATGGATTTTCGCAAGTCACGAGATATTTTCCAAAGATCAAACATAACGAAGATGGTTTCACTTTAGTGGTCCAAGGTGCTTCTGATTATTTCGAAAGTAGTGTAAACAGAGCTCTTGAAGATATTCCAAAAGGATTGAGAGCCAAGTTATTCAAAGAAATCAAAACGGTTAAATTGAACGGTTCTCCGCGCGATGGTGTCAAGCCCAAAGATTTGCATAAAAGACCCCAAGGTTACGACCGCGATGCCGATATGATGGACGGTCCTTCATGGGTGGATACTAAATCTCGCCAATTTACTCTTAACGAGTTTTGTTTGAATCCCCAAGGAGAAATGGTTCATTTAGGTAACCCCAATGAGATCTTGACTCGGTTTGTTCATGAAGCTATTCAACTCTTGGATTTGTCGTATGAAATGCAAGAGCTCTTGAAAAGGGTTTACGAGTATGATTTAGTCGAAATACCTAAAGTTCTTCGAAAATACGCAGATGATGTCAAGCCTGAGTCCCTTGGGTATCTAATCAGTCGAGACAAAGAAAAAATTCCTTCCATTTTGAAACGAATCGCCAAGCAAGAAAATGGCGAAGCTGCCCGAGCTGCAGTATTGAGCGAAATCGTATCGATCTTGTTGACCGACCATACAACTTTCGCTCACGGCCCAGATATTCTTTTGGAGATGTTTCCCAACTCGCGCTCAGTAATCGACAGGTATTTGCAGAGTCTGGAATAAATTGGCTTCAAAATATGGCATAATTTAAACTAGTTATACTAGCATCGCGTGGAGTTTTCATGTGAGCCTATCTCAATATTTGGACGATGATGAATTTGCAAATGCTTTTGAAATTGTCAGTCAAGACAAGCAACAAATGAAGAAA
>CAZFKB010000065.1:0-19491 GCA_964519785.1 uncultured Candidatus Obscuribacterales bacterium
GAGGCGCCCTGAATGGACGATTAATAACAAGCCCATTTTTCTTATCGATCTCTTTTGCGACACTATAAAGCTTGGTTAACTCAACCGCTTCTTCATAATCAAGCGGCGGCATTATTCCAGGCAACCTTTCTGCAAGCATCGATTTTCCCGAACCAGGCGGACCCACCATCAATACGTTATGCCGACCAGCCGCTGAAAGCATCAACGCTGCTTTAGCTCTGGTCTGCCCTTTCACATCGCCATAATCTAAGTCTGACACCACATTTGATGCCATAGCCTGATATTTATTTTTTGTGGTGCCGTAAAAAACTTTTCCGTTCTCTGGTCTTATTAAAATATTCAATGCCTCTTGCAAATGCGAAACAGGATAGACCTTGATACCATCAACAAGCGCAGCTTCAGCACCATTATCTTCGGGCACAATTATTCCCTCCGCGCCCATATCGCGAGCACAAATAGTCATAGAAAGTACTCCAGAAACTGGACGCACATTGCCATTAAGACTTAGTTCGCCAACCATCCAAATTTTTGCCAGATTATTTGCAGGGATATATCCGACAGAAGCAAGCAGTCCGGCTGCTATCGGCATATCGTAGAGCGGACCATCTTTTCTGGTATCTGCCGGCGCAAGATTAACCACCCACTTTTTTGCTGGTGGCAATAAATAATCGCAAGACTTGATAGCAGACCTCACTCGCTCCTGCGATTCTTTTACAGCAGCACCAGGAAGTCCGACAATATTTATTTGTCCAATGCCACCACAGCAATCGACTTCGACTTCCACTCGATAAGCATCAACACCAGCAAGGGCGCCAGAATAAACACGTGCAAACATTTGCGTTGCCTCCGTTCGTTCGCTCGACTCATTTGATAATACGTTCGAACGAGGCAAAAAGTTCAATCAGGCCTTGTCAGTTTGTGCCGTTTAAGAAGCGTTTTTTGAATGAACAGATATTTAGTCTATCGGTTAGATTGCAGCTCGTTTACCAGCATCAGAATTGTTTTTTCTAACTCTGCAATTCGTTGTTCCATCGAGCGAGCCCAGGGCGGAGAAGTTATTTTTTTTCCTTCTTCCTTTTCGAGACGATCTAAAACCCATTCTCGAACCATCGACGATACAGGCCTTTTGGTCTTCTTCGCAAGTACATAAAGCCTCTTAATATCGTTTCCGTCCAGCCTAAAATTGAACTGACCACGCGACGCTATTGAGTCCATTGCGGCCTGCCGAACTCGATTTCTTCTTTTCTCTATTTCCTCTTCTTTAGTTCCAGGCATCGAACTCCTCCTTGTGCTGCATTCTCCAACTGAAACTCGCCCTGGCAGCGTGAAAAATGAAGACAAACTCCTCGACATAGGTCAATCCAATTTCTAACAACAGTCCATTATTGTCGTAACCTACAACCATCTCTTGCGCCCGCCCCAGTGAATCTGGGTGTATTTCCCTCCATAATGTAGGACCGTACTCATCTGATAAAACCTGCTCAATTCTTTCTTTACTAATCCCGTGCTTATAGGCACTCTTGCGAAACTTTAGCATACAAAGCTCCGTACAACAATTGTACAACAAATCGAAAAAACGCAACTATGAAGTAAGACGTTTCCGCAAATGAAATAGTTCAATTTTTCTTGTCAGCTTGAAACGTGGTATCCCTGCAGTTCTCAAACCTTGCTAAAACGTCCATATGAACTTGAAACATGATCGATTTAGTGTGTTCCAGTCTTCGGTGAACTGAGGCAATTCATGGTTTTTCAACGCTTTTTAAAACGATTAATTGACAGCGTAGAAAAGCGGCAAGCACAACAACTTGAAGAAGCTCAAGCACGTCTCGAACTTGTACTGTGGCAGAGTACTGGAGGTAAACTGTCCGAGCAAGAAGCCGAAGCCCTGGAAAAATCTTTGTCTTCGAATCAGAGGAATCTCAAAACTCACACGCTGCTTATCGGATACTATCGTAAAAACAATTCCGACAATAATAACCAAAAGTGCTCAGTTCATCAGCTCTGGATAATCGAGAATGAGCCGCGCTGCAGCATAATCAATGAAGCTTGCAACATAAATGACGTATTGGCTCCAGATGCTTTCGAAAAAGGGAGAAAACTCTGGCTCACGCATTTGAAACGGTACCCAAAAGACCCAAAAATATTGATGAATGCAGCGGAGTATTTTTCAAATTCTGACGAAGATTTTTGCGAATCCTTGCTTTTAAAAGGGAAGGAACTTCAACCTGGAAATCCAGAATGGAGTGAAAAACTCGCTAGACTGTATCGTTTTCGTTTAACAAATGAAGAGTTTGTTGACCTCGCAAAAGTCTTCAAAGAACAAGAGATGGCGTATAAGCTGGCAAAATCCAGCTCTTCGGCTCTGAGATATCTTGAAGATGTTCCAAGATATGCGTTTGAGGCGGGCGAATTCAAGGCTGCCAGAAAACATTGTGAAAAGCTACTAGAATTAGCAAAAAAAAACATGAGTCAGAAAAAAGTCATTGTTTTCACAGTGCATATACCACGTTGGGTCGCCTGGAATTACAAAACAACAATATCTCCAAAGCTAAGGAGTACTTACTAAAATCCGCAGAGGTGAGCGGCTCACCAGTACTTAATTCTTTTGGACCAAGCCTACTGTTAGCCAAAGATTTGTTCGACAAAAACGAAAAAGATATCGTAATAGAGTATTTAAAACTATGTTCTAAATTCTGGCATCAAGCGAATAAAAATCTCGACGATTGGACAAATCAAATTAGAAAAGGCAAGTTTCCTGATCAGCTCGTCATCTATCGCTAGTTCAACAACTCTTCCAACATCGACACAGGAAGCGGACCTTGATCCAGTGCCTTGTTATGAAATGTCATAGCGTCGAAATCTTTGCCTTTTAATTTTTCTTGCTTAGCGCGCAGATTCTGCCACTCGCGCATGCCAACATAATAAGATGGCAAATGACACGAACTGAGTTTCACACGTTTCAACTTATTTTGCGCCTCCGCCATATTTTGAAACGCGCCTTTCATCAGAAGTCCGATTGCTTCTTGATCGGTCATTTTGGTAGTGTGCATTTTGATATCGAGCATGGTGTTTGTAATCAAACGCAACCGAATCTTGTGCATACACAACTTGTACTTTGGCTCATCTTGCATGAATCCGGCATTCATCATTTCTTGAGCGATGTATTCTGCCCAACCCTCGACATATGCTTCGTTGCGGAACGTTGCTCTAAGCAGGCGTCTGTGCACTGGCTGCAACGCATTGAGACGCTCGGACTGAATATAATGCCCTGGCAAGGCTTCGTGAATAACCAGCCATTTGAGGGTGTAATTATTGTATTCGCGCAAAAGAGATTCTGCTTTGTCATCAGGCATCGAAGCTGAAATTGGCATTACCCAAAAATCAGCCGCGACCTGTGGCTCAAGTGGAGGAGCGCTATTCAGTCCAGCAAAAGTATGCCAGCTATAAAAATCGCTCGCAGGCACCACGCGCAAATTCATGCGTTTATTTAAACCCACGAGTTTTGATTTGGCTACGAACTTTTTCACTTCGTCCAGATCCGCCTTGATTGTATCCATAACCTGATTACGCTCAGGATGCTCGGTCGAAATTTGATCGAGCACGGCGCCAATTATTCTATTCTGCCTATCCTCTTCGCTTTCGTCAGGCTTGTTTAGTGGTACCGAAAACATCTTTGCGTACATGGGCTCTGCAAGTGTCAGCATTTGAGCGCGAACTTTTTTAAATTGAGATTCGCAATCCAAAAGCACTTGGTCAGGCGTGGTACCACTGTCAAAGAAGAGCGCAAATTTCTTATCGTATAAGTCTTTACCCAGGCGCCAGCCGTCGTCTACGCTACTCACGGGCAGACTATCTTTTTTTGCTTTCAGCCATCTGCCATATTCGCGAAGCTCATCGGCTGCCACCTTGGCGGCACTTGCAAATGCAGGCTGATTCACTGTACCTGCTGGAAAATAATTTGACAGTGTTTTTTCAATTACGCCAAGAACATTTTCTGTCGCTCCAAGACCGCTTTCAATCATGTAAGGTGATGAAACCTGAAGCACGTCTTTCGCTTGTTTTACTGCGCGTCCCACTTCTCTCAAACGCGAAATTACATAGCGCTGCTTCTGGTCTAGTGTGAAGTCAGGGGCACGAAGCGGCTGAATCACAGCAGTTGAAATAATCATTGGAAGCTGCGCCGGATCTTTGGCGTATGACTTGATGCTTTGGTACTCGAGCAGATTCTGGGAAATCTGATTGTCAATCAGTTTCCAGTCAGCAAGCTCTTCTTTATCGAGTGTTTTTAAATCGATCTCTCGCTTAAACTTTTCTCGCCAGTCTGTATAAAACTTGACCTGGTCTTGCATCTGCTCGGCACTGAAATTATCTAGCTCACCATCGAGTTCGATAATGATTCGGGCTTTCTTATGGACATGGCGGTGGTATCCTGCACACGATGCAAGATTCGGTCTGCGTGCAAGCGACTCATACATAAAGTCTTGACTGAGTTCAGTAAACTTCTTATTTTCAGCCGAAGCAGAAATTGGCATCGATACTGCAATTGCAACTGCCAAAACTGTGGCTTGGATTTTCAAAACGAGCCTCGACTAATTTACAAGCTTTTCAACAACCGGCACCGGAAGGGGACCCTGGTCAAGGACCAAATCGTGGAATTTGAGCAAGTTGAAATCTTTATGCTTGTCCTGGTAGTTTTTGCGAAATGCTAGCCACTCGCGAAGACCGGCATAATAAGTAGGTAACTGGCACGAACTCAACTTAGCACGACGCAATTTCCCTTCAGCTTCTGCCTGAGTTTGAAACCCATCGCGAATCATCAAGTCGAGAGCGTCTTTATCGGACATTTTCATGGTATGCATTTTGATGTCGAGAATAGTGTTTGCAAGCAGACGCAATCTAATTTTGCGCATAATCAAACGAAACTTTGGATTATCTTTCATATAGCCTTCATCGAGCATTACTTGAGCGATATACTCAGCCCAGCCCTCAATGTATGCGCCATTTCCATAAAGCGAACGCAATAAACGACGCTGCATTGGCTTGATATTATTCACGTGTTCAAATTGTATATAGTGCCCAGGAAGAGCCTCATGAATGGTAAGCCATTTGAGTGTGTAGTTGTTGTACTCGCGCAATTTCGAATCAGCTTTTTCATTTGAATCTTTAGGATCTATCGGTGTGACCCAATACTCGGCGCGAGCTTCGGGCTCGAGCGGAGGGGCGCTGTGGAAGCCAGCCACAGAATAAATGCCGCGCAAATAAGGTGGCGTGGGAATAACTTTCAAGTTATTGCGTGGACTCAAAGTTACAATCTTTTTGTCGGCAATAAATTTCTTAATTCCCGCAAGATCCGCCTCGACTGCCTTAATTAGCTGGTCGCGCTTTGGATGCTCGTCGGAAATTTTCTTTAGTACCTCGCCAATTATTCTATTTTCTCGCGCTATGTCATCAGCGTCCTGAACTTCTTTTTTGCCGAACCATTTTTCGTGCAATGGCTTTGCTATCGCCAACATTTCGGCGCGAACATCTTTGAATTCACGTTCAGCACCTTCCAACAATTCAGTTGGAGTGACGCTTGTTTCCATTACATATTTGAATTTCTGGTCGTAATTCTGACCGCCTAGTCTCCAGGCGTCTTCGCTACCTGCAAGCTTTTTGTTGGATTTCAACCAGGTATTAAAATCTCTGAGCGCCTTTATAGCTTTTGGTGCGGCTTGTTTGTATCGCTTATGCAAAGCCGTTCCAGGCTTGATATCTTTCAACACAGTTTTTTGAATAAGCTCGATATTGCCTTCATTCTCGCCGATTGCAGTATTGATAAAAATTGGAGCCGCGTCATTCAAATATTTTTTGCACTGCTCAAGAACTCTGGGAACTTGCTCAATACGCGAAACTACATGAGCCACTCGCTTTTCTTTGCAAGCATAATTACCTGCCAGCGGTTGAAAAACCGCACTTCCAATCATTTCTACAACAACAGTGGGATTATGTTGATAGTTTTTGATTGAATCAAGCTCCAGCAGCGCAAGCGCAATCTGGTCGTCTACCAGTTGAAAATCGGCAGCATCCTGCTTGTCTAAAGAGGCAATTGGAGTTTCAGTAGCGAAGCGTTTGCGCCAGGTCTCGTAAAAAACTTTCTGACTTTGCATAAACTCAATACTCATATCATCAAGCATTGAATCAAGCTCAAGCACACGTCCGGTCTTCGTATCTTTATGTTTGTGATAGCCCATTTGCGATGCTGTGCTAGGCGATCGCGAAAGCGACTCTTTCATAAATTGGTCGCTTAATTCACTGAATTTTTTGTTTGCAGCATGTGCTGGAAGCGCCAGAAGCAAAAGGGCTGATGCCAGTAGGATGGTGGTTTTTCGAGTTTTCATGCCGCAAAGTATACAGCCCTTTTTAGCCGAATTGTTGAACAAAAGATGTACGGGAAGAAAACCTTATTATTGACAACGCGCATTCGTCTCCCCTATTCAACATCATTCAAGAAATTCTTACGCTTAGTATGCGCTATCTATCCACTGTAACGCAGCTGCAATTACTGGATCGCTTGGAGCTCCGCAAGGAATTTTACCCTGCTCAATAGTCATGTCAGGTTCTACAAAACTAGGATAAACAGTTTTATTACGGTCTGCCTCATAGCTTGAAGTCACCATGATTGTGGCACCATCGCTCAAAGTGATTGTTTTGTTGGCAGTGGATAAACCGCCAGTTCGCTCACCAAAGAAACGAGTATTAGCGCGATTTTTAAATGCGATTGCCACCGCCTCGCCTGAACTCAGAGTGTTTCGATCAATTAATACCGCAATTGGTGCTTGCTCGTGATAATCGCTGAGTCCGTCGACAATAGAAAAATTGGCATTCGCACCGCCAGGTCCTATCACTCCAGCCGCACCCTGTCTGTAATACCACGGCATAAAATGATTTCTGAAGTTGAAATAACCAATAGTACCAGCGCCAAGCACAGGTCCGATTCCAACAAGCATCGGCCACATGTTGCCTCCGCTGTTTCCACGCAAATCAATGACCCAACCTTTGACACCATATGTCCTACAACGAGCGACTTGGGCTCTAAGCTTTTTGCAATAGTCTTTTAGTTGCATCTCGTCGCCCGAAATAGCGCCAATCACAACATGTCCTATACGTCCCTTGCGCGATTGCAAAAATCCACCAGTATCCTGACGCTGTGTCGCTCTTTGGGGACGATTGTCTGCCATTCTTTTTGTTCCGGGTGGAAACGCAACTGGTCTTTTGTCCGGCGTCATCATAAAACTATGATTGTCGTTCAATTGACTCAATGCATAAGTAATCGCAGGATAAGTGTCGGATGGTTTTGAAGCATTTATCGCCATCGATTGAGCACGACGACACACATCATTCCAACTGATTTTGTCGCGATTGATCGTGCATGATTCTATTTGATTGAGCGCATTGTTTAAATATTCTTGCGCGTCTTGTGCAATAGCAGATTTTTGTACAAAAAATAACAACAACAATGCTACAGCAAGTCGTTTAGCTATTGTCCGCGCACTACCATTACGCTGCATGGTGCATACCTGATAAGTTTTTCTACTTGATTGCCAAGCAACGCATCAATAAGACTGGAATGTCCTTTGTGACCCATTACCAGAATTTCGACCTGATTTTCTTTCACATATTTGACGATGCTTTCAATCGGATTCTCTTTCAAAATTACCGTATTCACACTAATTTCTTGAGATTTAGCTAGTTCTTTGGCCTTATTCTGAATTTTTTGCAAGTTATCTACAGCATCATGATCCGCGTGAATCAGTTCAGAAGCGCTATAGGAGGGCTCCAATCCTTCGCGAACTGAAACAATATGTAATACCGCATTCATAGCTACAGCTAAGGACAATGATTGCTCAAAAGCTTCCCAAGAGCTTTTAGAACCATCTAAGCCAATAGCAATATTTTTAGCCATGTTGTCGACCTCCTTTGTCGTATTTTACATCGCCTGACAACCCGAGCGGAATTTGCAATCAAAAAGCAAGAAAAAAACGATATAACTTGATGATGCCCAAAAGATTTTATGTTGGCGATTTTTCTGGCGGTTTGATGGCCGCAATCGTAGCCTTACCCCTTTGTCTAGCCTTTGGCGTGGCATCAGGTCTTGGCGCTACAGCCGGGCTATACGGAGCAATTGCAATTGGAATAATTGCAGCTTTTTTCGGTGGAACTCCGGGTCAATGTTCTGGTCCAACCGGCCCCATGACAGTTGTCGCTGCAGCCATATTGAGCACAAACCCAGACAGACCCGAACTTGTTTTCGCCTCTGTCATAGCAGCTGGATTCTTTCAGATAATTCTAGGTCTCGTCAAAGCAGGCGGACTTATTAGTTATGTTCCTTACCCGGTAATATCAGGCTTTATGAGCGGTATAGGAGCAATTATTATTTCAATTGAGCTTGGACCTCTTTTTGGACTTCCTGCAGCTGGAAATGTTTTAGCCGCGGTTAATAGCTGGCTTACTCTGCATCAAGCTTTCAATATGGATGCAATCTTAATAAGCTTATTGTCGCTTCTAATCATTTACTTCCTACCTCGCATGTCCAAGCGCATTCCAGCAGGATTGGTTGCTATCGTTGCGGCGACATGGATTTCTACTGCCCTTAATCTCGATCTACCTAGAATAGGCTCGATTCCTACTTCTTTCCCAATTGCAAATCTACCCATAATCAATCTTACCGACCTTCACACAGTGATTCAAAATGGTTTGACTCTGGCAATACTTGGTGCCATCGATTCATTATTAACGTCTCTTGTAATGGATAAAGTCACAGGCAACAGACACGATAGTAACAAAGAACTCTTAGGGCAGGGACTGGGCAATATTGCGGCAGGACTATTTTCTGGACTGCCAGGAGCAGGCGCCACAATGAGATCAATGGTGAATGTGAAATCTGGCGGCAAAACAAATTTTTCTGGAGCGCTTCACGGCATGCTGCTTTTAGGAATTCTTTTGTGTTTCGGCCGAATAACATCATTAATTCCACTAGCGTCACTTGCAGCTATTCTGCTTAGTGTCGGACTCAGTATCATGGACTGGAGAGTCCTGAAATCTCTTACCAAAACTCCAAGAACAGACGTAATCGTGATGACAGTGGTGCTTCTACTCACCATTTTTGTTGATTTGATCATCGCAGTGCTGGTAGGAGTTGCTTTAGCATCGGTGTTATTCGTAAAACAACTTGCCGATGCAAAAACTTCATCAATTACTAATCTCGATACACTAGATGAGCTTTGTCATCTCACAGAACATGTACCTGAAAATATTCGGAAAAGTACATATTCCTATGTTTTGAATGGACCTATATTTTTTGGAGAAGCAAAAAACATAGCAGACGCTGTAGATAAACTAAGCGATGCCAAATACATAATTTTTCGTTTTGCTAACGTGCCATTGATAGACCAAACCGGAGCATTCGCACTTGAAACCGCAATCGAAAAATGGGAACAAAAAGGGGTCAAGGTGTTGTTTGTCGGAATGCAACCACATATCAAAAAAATACTTGAGGATACTGGTGCTCGAATAAATTTTGAAAATTCTTTCGAACGTTTCGAGAGGGCTATTAAGGCAATTGATTTAGTTGAATCAGGCGCCTGAAAGTAAGCGATTTCTAAATTCCCCTAGCGTAAAACTCCAAGCTTTCTAAGGGTTACTTCGGCTCGCCATCTGACATTTGGATTCTCGTCATTTTTCAAAAGCCATAAAAGAGGAACCGGAACATAAGTAGAAGCGGCAGTAAAATATCTGACATCGGGGTCAGAATCAGTGCTAAGTTTCACCAGAAGTTTCTTGTCTGTATGCGGATTTAACGCTACCGACATTCGCATCATAGGATTTTCACTCTCAGCCATTTCTGCCAGAAACTGCATTGGACATTTTCTAACTTCTGCCGCAATAGGACTCATTTCTTGCATTTCCATAAGACCAAACTCCAAATTACATTGCATCTATAGTAGTAATTTAGCGAACTGATCTTTCATTTTTCTTTCACGGCATTTTCTGTGGTAACAATAAAAATAAGGGCACAAGCCATTCCACAAAATACAAAAAGGAGGTGCCTTATGTCACCAAATTTAGCAAAAAACATTATCTATTGCTGCGGCATGTGTGACAAGATTGTTGAAACGCCTGATCAAGCCTATAGATGCAATAGTTGCGGTCGTTCTGAAGATCTTTTTGTTATCTATCAAGAAGAAGATCCGCCTTCTATTACCATTATGTTTACCAGTGTAGATTGGCACGGCGGATAATCACTACCTAGAACTTTTACTCCCGGTATCTTAAGAAGCCCCGCCAAAGCGGGGCTTCGATTTAGTTGAACCAAATAGCAAATCCAGGAAAATTACTGCCAAAATCGCGTTGCAAATCTCTCCAAATCTGACCATCCACTTTTTCGCCAGGCTCAAGATAAGGTGCTGCTGCCGGTCCCTGCACCCAGAGAACCAGATCCATTTTTCGTGGCTCCACAAAGACTTTTCGCAGATTAATCCCACGATCATCATCGCCTCTCCAAAATGGTATCAACAACTTACCAGCAAGTATTTTGTCTATCTTGCCCATGAGTGTAGTCCACGACACGGCCATTTCTTCAGTGACGCTAACACCAGGGATTACACCAGTTTGCTTAGGATTTGGAATCCACTCATGGTCATCGTCGGTCTCCGCCATGAGATATTTCCACATGTCTTTGTTTTGTGTCACCATTGCTTCAAAGTGATTTAGAGCAGATTCCATACGTGCAGGCTCAGATACTTCCCAACGCATGAGATGAATGAAAGAAATCAGATCCGTAAAATCCATTTCCCCTCTGCTCAAGCGCCCAATATGTTTTCCGCCGGTCAGAAACTTATAGGGTGAGTTTGTTTTGGCAAAAAACAAATGTCCAGTACAATCAAAAGTTTCTCTGGTATCGTGCGCCAGGTACAACTGGCTGACTGCCATCAAAAGATTGCAATAACCTCGCAGCCAGTGCACGTCTGCACGATCGAATTTTATATAAAACTCTTTCGCTTGCTCGTCTGTAACTTGCGCAGATCTGTTCATGCGCGAATAAAGCTTATATAGTGTCTCGCCATCACTCACTTTTCCATCACCATCCAAATCGAGCTTTATTAGCCCAAAGTGCAAAGGCAGCTTCACGTCAGGATCGCTAATAGACGCCATGGTCTCATTTGCCTTGCTAAGTCCATCATAAAAATTCTGCACCATAGCATGCAGTTTTTCATAAGTAACAGTCTCAGGGTGCGGATTCAATTTAATATCCAAATCACGCACAGGTCGAAAACCAAGATGAGTGTTGTCGTTTAAGCCGTACTTGTACAAGTCTTGGCAAAGGCGCTCTATTGCTTTCAAAAACTGCAACATACCAAGCCCAAAGCGCGCCTCATCGTTCTTGACCCCGCGTCCAAGATAGAGACTGAGCGCCCGCTCTCCTTGACTCAGCTTGCCCGAAATCAAATATTCTTCCGCCGACGGCGCTGCTGCTGCCGCACTCGAACTACTAATCTGCCCCATACCAGCCCCCGTGATGATAGCTGCAGCTACAAGCGCCGCCGTACATTTTTTAAGCCACATATAAATTTGCTCCTTCTCCCTAGCAGTTTCTTTGCTCGCTAAACCTGCTCTCATAATAAAACCTTAAGCGCTGGACAATTAGGAATTCCGACACTTTCAAAAGTGTTTGTCTAAAATCGCGTTTGCGTGTATGCGAAAAAAGTCTATTTCGCGAGTCAGCGCTTTTTAAAGACTCAGTAAAGGTAACAAGACCCCTAAATGCCCAAGTGTAAGTTGAAAGCTTTTCTTCCCACAAAGCTTTCATCAAACTTTTTTGTTTAAAACCTACTTCAGAGCCTACTTGTTGCTATTTTGCAAAAGTTCTTTCAGTTCTTCATTTTCTGGATGATGTTCTTGCAGAGAATTAAGTTCTTTGAGAGCATCGTCGTTTTTTACAAGCTTCATCAAAGCTTTAATTAGTCCAAGACGGGCTTCGTAACTGCCTGCACTGATAGACAAAGCCTTGCGTTCTTCTTCCACCTGCCCTTCAAAATCACCCAGATTACCAAGCGCCACTGCTAGCAAGTGATGCGTAGCATCATTTGAATCATCAATTGCAAGCGCCTCACGCAGCGCACTGGCTGCGGTATCATTATCGCTTTGAGCCAAAGCTACTTCACCTAAAGTTTTCCAGGCAATCGGATCTGTTTTATCCAGTTCAACTGCAAGTTTGGCTTCGTCCATTGCTTTGGGCAAATCTTTTTTCATGAGATAAGCTTTTGCAATCACATAATGCGCAATAGGATTTTTAGGATCTGTCTTGAGTGCCGTCGACAAAACATCAATCGACTCATCGTATCGACCAAGCTCATTTAAAATCACACCCAGATTATTTTGAGCTGTCGGATTATTGGGACTTTTTTCCAGCGCCTTGCGATAAGAAATCTCAGCATTCTTGTAATCGCGTTTTTTGAAGAAATTATTACCCTCAATCAGATATTCGGTAGATGTCTTCACTTCCACGTTGCAAGCAGAAAGCAAAATCGAAGCCGCAAACAAAACACCCAGTTTCTTCCACTGAGCCTGCTTGTTTCCGGTTTTCTTATTCATCACCATCTTCCTGGCATTTTAACACGGCAAAAGCTTGACGTGGATGGTAAAAGCCCTAGTTTTTGGCACTTCTTCAAAGCCCAGACACCAAATCAGGACCTGACCTTTTCCTTTTCTTTTTGGGTCAAGTGCAATTCTTTCAACTGCTCAGCTGGCACCGCGGACGGTGCTTCGGTCATGGGACAGCCGCCGGATTGTGTCTTTGGAAATGCGATGACATCACGAATCGACTTAGATCCAGTGAGTAACATTGCAATTCTATCTAGTCCCAGTGCAATTCCACCATGGGGCGGAGCGCCCGACTCAAGCGCTTTCAGCAAGAATCCAAATTTCTCCTGAGCGTGAGGTAAATCGAGTCCGATAGACTCGAATACTTGCTCTTGCACGCCTCTATCGTGGATACGAATAGAACCGCCACCGATTTCAACGCCATTATAAACAACGTCGTAAGCCCGAGCACGCGCGGCTTGAGGGTCTGATTTGATTTTCTCTAAATCATCAAGCCTGGGGCTTGTAAATGGGTGGTGGACAGCGACCAGACGCTGTTCTTCATCGTCATATTCGAAGAGCGGAAAGTCGACCACCCAGAGCAATACATGTTTGCTTTCGTCTATCAATCCAAGTTCTTCGGCGATTTTCAAACGCAGGCGCCCCATCACGTTTGCTGCCACTTTGTCGCTAGAAGCAATCAGCAAGAGGTAATCGCCTTGTTTGGCACCAGCAAGCTCTTTCATTTTATCGAGTTCTTCGGGAGTCAAATGCTTGTCGATACCCGATGAACGCACGCCGCCTTCATTGAATTCAAGGAAAGCCAGTCCTTTGGCACCGAAATCTTTAGCGAATTCCTGGTATCCATCAAAGTCTTTGCGAGATTTTTTGCCGGCTTGCCCTTCAAGACACAGTGCTTTCAAAACACCGCCGCCTTCTACAACGTCTTTGAATACTTTGAAGCCGCAAGTTTTGGCAACAGAAGACAAATCTTTGATTTCCATACCAAATCGCAGGTCGGGCTTATCCGAACCATATTTGCCCATGGCTTCGCTATAGGTCATGCGTTGGAACGGGATTTGAATTTCAAATCCAGCAGCTGCAAAGGCATCCTTCAAAAGCCCTTCGGTCATATTGAAAATATCGTTTTCATCGATAAATGACATTTCCATATCGACCTGGGTGAACTCTGGTTGACGATCGGCGCGCAGGTCTTCGTCGCGGAAGCAACGAGCAATTTGATAATACTTGTCTATACCGCTCATCATCAGCGTTTGCTTAAAAAGCTGGGGAGATTGCGGTAAGGCATACCAAGAACCTGGATTCAGTCTACTGGGCACGAGAAAATCGCGTGCACCCTCGGGAGTTGCCTTGGTCAGAATTGGAGTTTCAACTTCGATGAACTCTTGCTTATCGAGATACATCCGAATGGCATTGGCTATTTTGTGACGGATGCGCAAGTTGTACTGCATCTCAGGACGGCGCAAATCTAAAAAGCGGTATTTAAGCCTCAAGCCTTCATCGACAGAAGATGCCTGGTCAAGTTGAAAAGCAAGCGGGGCAGCGGTATTGAGCAATGCTACTTCGCTTGGGTAAAGCTCCACCGTTCCAGACGTCTGGTCGGCTTTTTGAGTCCCTTCTGGACGTTTAGTCAGTTTGCCCTTGGCAATAATCACATATTCGCTTCTCAAACCAGAAAAAATCTGGTGGGCGTCTTTGTTGATATTGGGATCAGCTACCAATTGCAATTTGCCTGTTGGGTCACGAAGCTCAACGAATATCAGACCTCCAAGGTCGCGCCTGACATTTACCCAGCCGGCCACGCAAACTTCTTGACCGATTTTTGCTTCGCCACAATCTGAGCATTTAGTGTCGCGTTTCATGGTTTTATGGACTTCCATAGGTTTCCTCTGGAGGTGAAATTAGGTAACTTATCTATATAGGTCTGGCTATTTTACTTAATTACTCATGGCAAGCAGGCAAAGACGTGCTGATCTGGTGAAGAAGTTGTAAACTAAATTACTAACAGTGCTAATAAGCAGCGGTCATTTTTCGAGAAGCGAGTTGTCAAAATGCATTATTTTCTAAGTGGTCTACCTCAGCCTGCAATTTGGGCAATCGGTGCATTGGTCTTTGCTTTGGGTTGTTCCTATCTATATAAAGGGTGGAACGCCTTGATTTTGGGACGCTGCCATTACTGGTCAGGGTTTCTGCCTTTTACCGTCATTTCTCCATGGCTCCTGCACCTGCCTCCAAAACAAGGATCGCTTGTCAAACTGAGAGAAGGCATGCTCTGCCACATGGTAATCGGACCGCTTTTCTTTATTACATCTTTCTTCTTTTTAATCCCGGGCTTAGACATGCTTGCTGGTGGAGCCGGAACCAGAATGGCAAACCTGATTTTGAACGCTGCCGACAGCTCAAAACCAACTGCCATTATTTATGCTCCGCCCCTCAACTACAAATTTCCAATTTTGGCTCGTGCGGGCAAAACCTGGGGCAAGCTTTTCAATACTCAGATATACGAAGATCCATCCAAAAGCTTGTTGCCCGGACAGCAAACCAAATCTTTGGACCAAGCTCAAAGCGAAGCTGCCAAAGGTCATAACTAACCATCACCAAATTTGGTGCCTCAACCCTGTTGGTTGAATATGGATAAAAAAACCGAAATCATTCACCTGTTTGCTCTTTCTATCGGACTTGCTGCGGGCTCACTTCATGGCGCTTATGGACAAAGTCCTTCAGCACAAACAGTGGCAGGTAAAAGTCAATTTCAAAAACTGCTCAGCGATACTGACAAATTTTTGAAACAGTACGAAAACGAACGCAAAGAACGAAAGCAAAACACCGATAAGAGCTATAAACTCTGCAGCGATAATATTTCAAGACTAAAAGATCTGGCAGCTAAACTGGGTGGGCATGACCCAGAAAAGAATATCTGGCTTGCAGATGTGTTGATGATTGAGACAAAATTTCTCGAATTAAATGGAAATATCAGCACCGAAGAATGCAAGCAAGCTTTAGCCATTTTCAAGCTTACCCAGCCTGCAAATAGTCCCAAAATTGCCGAAGCGCAAAACAAACTTGCCTATATTTATTCGCGTTCGGGCAATATTTCAGATGCGGCCGATTTACTCAGCAGTTCGATCGATATTATGGAAGCAAATAAGGGTGCAGGCGCAACTGCCCTTGCCGATGCCATCGATAAGTGCATGAAATCAGGGTTCAGCAGGGCTGTTGAAGCTCGCCGAATAACACAAAGGGCAGCGCGCTCAATAAAAAAATACGCTGGCAATAATTCTGACGCTTTAGCTACCGCTCTTCATGCAGTATCTCTGTGTCCTGGTGGAAATGAAATTGCAAAATTATTTCCAAATCAGAAAACCGAGCAGTCTCCCCAAGAAAAGGCACTCGAACAAGCACTAGCTCTGCAAGAGAAAAAGGGCTTGATCAGTTTGAAACTAGCTGAGTTTTTAGAGACACAAGCAAAAAATCAAAATTCATACGCAAAATTCGATAACGCAGTAAAGACATATGCAAAAGTGGTATCAATGCGAGAAAAACTCGCACCAAATGACATAAATCTTTTGAGCCGCACTTATGATACATATGCAGAGTTTCTAGTAAATGCCAAAGACCTTACACAAGCAGAAGCAGCAAAGAAAAAGAATCTTGCTTTGTTTGAAAAGAATCCAGGTCAAGAACAATATTCGCTTTGCAATGCGGTATCGAGCATGGGAAGTTTTTACTTGTCTTGCAAAAAATTCAAAGAAGCCGCAGCGTGTTTTGAACGTCTAAAGTCCATTCAAAGTAAACAAAAAAATTCCAGACCAGAAACCTATGATCAACTGGTTTCAATCTATTTGCAGCAGGGTGACTATCAGAGTGCCAATAAGATTTTAGAATCCAAAATTGAATTGTTTTACAAAGACAGCGGTACAAAGCCGCTGGATGAAGATTACGGCATGCGCAAAGATATTCTGACACTTGCGATGCTCAAATTAAAACTTGGAAATATAGATTCAGCCGGTAAGTGCTTAAACCGAGTGAAAGAGGGTTACGACAAAGCTTATAACAAAAGTAAGTTTCTTTATTTTGGCGATCGTTATCCCAAAGATTTTCTCATTTTGTACAAAGAATTTTTAGAAAAAGCGGGCAATGCAAGCGAAGCCAAAGTCATGAAAGACAGGCTAAACGCCTCAATCAATGCCGAACTCGAAGCGTGTCCAGGTTGCGGTAGAGGATAATTAAAGTTTGAAACGCACTCTTTCAGTCGGCTCACTCATCATGGCATTAGCCACCACATTTAGTATTGGCGCAACTTCATCATTTGCATATAACGACAAAGCATCGCAGCTACAAGAAAAGGCTCGTGATGAGGCCGAAAGGAAAAATTTTGCTCGCGCCGAAACGTTTTTTTTGCAAGCAATTGCCGAGGGTGAAAAGAATGGCTTTCAGTACCGTGAAAATGCTGCAGAAGAATTAGCCAAACTGTATTTCAAAAACAAAGACTATGCAAAAGCAGAAAAAATGTTTTTCAAAGCACTTTCTATTGGAGATAAAGAATGGGCACCGTCTAAATCTTTCGACTACGAGTATGAGAACTGTGCAAACCTATCCAGACTATATCGCACTGTCAACAATTATCCAAAAGCGCTAGCAATAATCAGTAGAGCCAGTTTGCATCTGACCAATCTTCAAGACATGGGTAACGATGACCGTTTCACCCTAGCAAGCGAATTAATTGAATTATCGCGATTGTCAGCGGACAACCATAAGGACAAAGAAGCAGAAGCGTTAAGTCGCCAGGCTCTAAATATTTTAAACAGTGGCGAAGACGTCAAATTTCATCAAGACGAAATCAGCTATTGCCGACATCAGCTCGCAAAATGCTTGATCGCGACAAAAAAATATCAAGAAGCTGACTCTCTTCTATCTCAGGTTTTAGCGCAGAGAAAAGCCAATTACAGTATTTTAGATTGGGAAATTGCCGGACCTTCATTCGACAAATTGACGACGTTAAAGAATTTAGGCAAAAGCCCGGAAGCGAAAATTCTTGAATTGAAGTTAAGCAAATACTGGCCACCAAGCGCGTTTGTGCCTTGCTCAAAAAAAGATAAACAGCTCTGGGAAGACACTATAATTGGTGCAGACAATCTCAAACAAATGTATCAAAAAGATGACTCCTCAGCACCAAAGGCACTTGAGATAGCAAAACGATTCGGGGAAGGAGACATCAGATTCGCAATAAGCAACGCGCGTCTTGCCAGACTTAAATTGAGCAAAGACTATCACCAAGTCGAGCCTGTATCCGTGGTAACAGCAAAGAGCGTCAAAAAAGCGCTCAAAGAAAAGAGTAGTTCCGCCGCATCCTTTCTTGAGCACTGGGGCAAAGCGCTCGAAAACACGCATACGATTTCAAGCGCACCATTCACCATGTACCAGGAAGCTCTCAAAATAAGACTTGCCACAGCAAAGCCTGGGGACAAAGACGCCTTCGAAGGTGCCTGGCAAATTGGTAATTACTACAAAACGCTTTTTGCCAGAAATCACGCAGAAGACGTCATTTCTATGTATGGCGACGTCTGCAAAGTACTTGTACAGGCCGGTGGAGTGCATAATGTAAAAACATTAGATGCTCTAAGCGATCAGATTGCCATGCTGGAGATCAAAAACAAATACACGATAAAACCTAAGGATAAGTCTCAAATCGAATCTCTTTACAAGGGACTGATGGATGCGCAATCAAAGTTATACGGCGCCTCTAGCGATGAGCTTTTAGAGACAAAATCCAATTTCTCGGTATTTTTACAGTCTCATTCATTGCATTAAGGTTAAGCAGAGCGTGAAGAAACGCGCCCACTTGCTTGTTGACCCCGTAAATGGATGCTAATATGGCAAACGTTATAGCTTTTCATATCTGGATAGCTATCCGGTTATATCCGGTGCCAGATATTCATTTGACGACCTGAGGGGTGAATAAGCATTGTCAGAGGTTAGAGTAGCGGAAGGGGAAAGTATCGAGCAGGCCCTCAAGCGCTTCAAGAAAAAAATCCAGAAAGCTGGAATTTTGTCAGAAATCAAGCGCCGCGAAAGATACGAAAAACCCAGCGTTAAAAGAAAACGCAAAGCCGAAGCCGCCCGCAAGCGTCGCGCCTAAGGTCACAGCAGCTTAAAGCTGCCGGGTCTTCACATTTAATCACTTGACTACCGGCTTCGTGCGCTGTTTTCAGCCCGAGTGGGAATATTAGATTAAGCTATATTCCGACTTCCTTAGCTGGGGGCTTTTGTCATGGTGACCAAACATAGAGCAGCACAGACTGGTATTGTGACCAACGAAACAGAGTTGGTTAAAGTAGACCTTGCAACTTTGCAGAATAATTTGAACAAATTATTTGCAAGCAAAAATCGTCGCCAACTGAGCAGAATCTATCAGGATGACTTCGATTATCTTTGGGATCTTAAAGAATTAGCCCTTTTGGAAAAGAAACAACTTGTCGAAGTGCCAGGCACCTGGCTGTCCGAAATGGATCTAGCCTTGCGCGACCTGAATGAGAGATCACACACACACTAAATCCTCCGCTTCAACAGCAAAAACAGGCTGTTTGCTGTCAGCCTGTTTTTTTGCTTTTTGCGCTACTTTCATTTTTGTGTCTTTACCCGCTCAGGCACAGAAATCCCAACTTATCCAACAGACCTATCAGCGCTTACAGCTCATCGCTCAAGCAAGTGTAAAAGCTGACCAGACGCTGGTGTTGCAACTCGAATCGACAAAAATACGTCTTTTTCAGTTTGTGGATAAGAACTCTTTTCCATGCTTTCAAAACGAAATCGACGCACTTCAAACCAAACTCAATTCAAATCTCGAAG
>CAZFKB010000066.1:0-19451 GCA_964519785.1 uncultured Candidatus Obscuribacterales bacterium
CCTTCTGGATGCATCGTAGAATTTCATCTATCTATAAACTGGGGGACGGACCACTCCACGATAAGGCACCAAAACCGATTGCACTTCCACTACAAAATGAGCTATTGAGACTTTCGGAAAACAACCCTCATTTTGATTTGAGAAGAGATGATCCGGAAGTACCATCCGAAGAGGAAGAGCCAGACGCTGTTCCCGAATACTACTGATTAAGAAAGAGATTCGATGGTATTGGTACCAAACCAATTCTCCAACGTACTTATAGCTGAATTAGATAATTGTTGTGTGAATAAAAGCGCAAGCCGTCTTTTAGCCCGAGAGCATACGACATAGAAAAGATTACGATTGCGTTCAAACGCTGCCAGCCTTGCTGGAGGTATGGCAGCTGCATTAGCTAAATCGAGCATTTCACCAAAATTATATTGATTCCAACCACGCCCAATTATTACTAAAACATTCTCAAATTCTGCACCTTTAACTCCATGCTTAGTCTCAAAAGGTGAATGTCCATCAAGATATTTGCGTAGCGCCCTGATTTCAGAATAAGGTACAAGACGGAGTTTTTCTAATTCAGAAAGAACCAGGGGCATCTCGGCTCCATCATTTCTATCAAACTCCTGTAGTTCACGTTCGCGATCTTCAATTGAGTCAGGAAGTCGTGGCTTCCGATTGGAACGAAGGTGATCAACTATTTGTCCCACAGTTGCGGTTTCACGAAGTTCGATTAACTTGGTCATAGCATCGCTCCAAGATTTTTTATCAGCGTGCCTTCTAATTGAGGGTACTTTTCCACCTAATGCCTCAAACATTGAGCCGAATTTTCGTTCTGCAAAAGCGTCGCATGCAGGATCTAAAACATCCACGAAAAATGCTATGTGTCGATGCTCTTTCTTAGTAAATGACTCCGGAAAACGAAATACACTTGGTAGACTCGCATAACCCTGTTCATTTGCCAAAAGCCGGTGGGTGAGCATGAGAATTTTTGTATGGCTGGGTGAAAAATCCCAACCGTCATTGGAAAGCGCCTCCTTGACCCGATCCAGTATCTCATGTCCAACTCCAGAGGGTAGATCTCCAGTCCAATGGCTACCCGATTGGCGCTGTCCTTGCCAGTTATTGGTATGAAAGATTCTAACCTGTCCAACAGCTTGAGGATCTTCTACACATTGCGGTAATTCAGGGCGCATTCGGTTTAGACAATCAACAACGGTGCTAACTGACCGGAAATTTGCTTCTTTTCCTATCTCAGTTACAGCTGGATTTTCAAGCTTACCGCAACCGTCGCCATAAATCTTTTGCCAATGATCTCCGAAGAAACCAAAGAGTGGTGAACCCGATTGTCCAAGGAAATGAGATTTAATTGCCTCCACCCACTTCGCGTCCGTATCTTGATACTCATCAATTAAGATAATCGGGAAACGATCTGACATAAGTCGCCGAAACTTAGGATTTTCCATAAGACTTATTGTTAAAGGAAGAACGTCATCGTGATGAAGCGAGATATGTGAATCCCGAATTGAGCGGTGCCCCAGACTGTACTCGACCGGACGATCACCCAGTCCTCCAGCCTCTTGTATCTTTTCTTCCCACACTGGCATTGTTTCAATTGTCGTGCGAAGTTGCCTTTGGAATCCGCTTATCAGCGACCAACAGAATGCATGATTTGTGTCACAAAAAACCAACGGATTTCGGTCAATTCGTGCTTCAATCTCGTCCTTTGCAACGTTCGTATAAGTAATGCAGGCAATTTGCTGACTGCGTCTAAGAAATATTTTTTGATTGCGGTCAATCAAGAAACGCAAAGCTTTGACCAATGAATAAGTTTTCCCAGCACCAGCGCCTGCTTCAAGGCGAAAACTTTCGCCTGCTTCAAGGCAAGCGTACATCGCTTTAAGTGCTCGCTTGCTTGCTGCATCAGCTGGTGAATCGGCTTTAGACACCTGCTCCTCCTAAGGCTGTTTCAGCAATTTGAACCGGCGAATTCAGCGGAGAATCAGTTCTGACAATTTCATCCAAGGCTAACCAACGAATTCCCTCCAAAATGTAATTCGGAGGTGTCCAATTGGTTTCGGCAATGGCATATTTGAGTGCAAACTCCGACTTCTTTAAGCCGTCCGATTTTTCCCTGACTTCTAATTCCAAATCCTTGCTATTGTTACCTAGCAATTTAAACATCTGAGAATTAGCAAGGATAAATGCATCCTCAAAAGTTCTTCCGCAAGGTCCGCCGTTTTCTTCAGGACGCTGAAATGCAATTCTAATGCGATCTTTTACCTTAGCCTTATCATCTTTTGATGTAATAATTTCCAATGTCGGTGATTCGTCATCTGAAAACCATTCTTTCAGACAAGCATTACTGGAGGCTTTTCCCTGGTGAACTGCACAAGCCGTTCCGCCTGGTTTACTCACAGAATCGAGATCTGTAATTATGAGCGTTCGTAGCTCAAGAAATTTAAGCAAATTGAAAAAAAGATGCGCATAGGCACCTCCTACTTCCATAACCGTTAGATACTGTGTTGACAATTTCGGAACCGCAGAGTCAGCTTCCTCCAATTTACCTATAATAATTGGAAGAAGAAGTCGCTCACTCAAGCCCTCAACTAGAACTGCTTTATCAGCAAAGAATAAATCGCACCTGGTAAGTGTAAGATATTGATGAAGAAATTTCTTAGTGCCCTCAGGTGTGTCCCTGAGTCCTTCGCGAAGATCCTTAATCTTGGTTTGACGAACATTTGAAGCTGGACTCGGATTGCTTGAACCAAGAAAATAGCGAATGCTCTCAAAACCAGCTTCATTGGCAATGTGCGATGAATGAGTAGAAACTACAAACTGAACTGGCCAGACTGATTTTTCATCACCACCCGCAGCAAGCTGACGCGCTATCTTTGCCAATTGCCTAATAAAAACCTCCTGCATCTGAGGATGAAGGTGGGCTTCCGGTTCTTCAATAAAGACAACATGAACTCCCGGAGCCATTGTTTCCGCCTGAAACGCTTTGTAGAATCCAACAAGCTGGAAGAGAATAAAAATCAGGTTGCGAACACCAAGCCCATTGTAGGATTCAGGGAGAGCAATTCCACTATAACCAGCGTAACGAACCTTGGTGAAGTTCGATAAAAGCTTCTGAATATCTAGAATAGTCTCAGTATGCAACTCCTGACCACCGAGACCAGGATATCCGAAGCTTTGCAGGGTTGGAAGCAAACTCGTGAGTTGTCCTGCAAAACTTTCATCAATTTGAGTTTGAATATCCTGTACAGCAGTAGATAATGCCTTTGCAATTTTTTGATCACCGTCGTCAGCGGTCGGCGAGGAAGCCGTAGTGAAGATGCTTTCTAATACCTTTGCAAGGACATCAGATTCACGCGATGTAATATCATCAAGACCACGTTGTGCATTAATGAATCCAGTTTTTATTAATTTGCGAAGATCGCTCGGAAGTAGCTCTCTGTGATTCTCATTATCGTTAGGATCCTCTGCTCGTATTCTGACACCATATTCTGAAGGAATGCGCTCTCGCAAACTGCGAAAGAACTCAAGCCTTGTTTTTTCATCAAGCGGCTCATTTGGAACTCCCTCAAAAAGGTTTGCAATTCTGCCGTCTTTAAGTTCGTATCTTATGATCGCAAGTGCATTGGTGCAGGTTGGATCTAAATCAACAATAAATCGGGCTAGGGGACCAAGATCATTTTGCTCTGAGTCATAATTAAATAGCAATTGCAGCTCTATAGCCGGTAATAGACTTCTAACTGCGGCTTCCTCTGACCCGTTCTGATGGGCATTCAGAGCGTCACAAAAACCATCATAACAGGCGCTCGAAAAATCTTCGAGTTGGAATGTAGCTGTACCCTCTGAAAGAAAACGGCGCATAACTTCGGATAATGAAGTTTTACCGCTATTATTTCTACCGACAATTAGGGTGGTCTGATCCTCAAGAATTAGCTCAACGTCACGGAGTAACCTGAAGTTCTTAATTTTGACTTGATGGATGCGCACATAACCTCCTAATTTCAGAGCTGCAAATCATATTTACTTTACTGCCCGCCACTGCAGTTTTTTTCTTCGGAATCGCAGTAGGTCCCTTCGAAAGCCTTGCATTGACAACACTTATGCATTCTGAAGGAATGTTATTGGCGTTAGCTACTTTTCTAACTTATGACCAAAGATCCATTTCACTAACAATTTCAACCAATATTGACAAGATTAATGACCACCAACTCGCAAGGGCGAGTATCTAAAACTAAGATCACACCTAGACCGGGCTATTTTGCATGATTTTACTCCAACTTCATTGATTTATGTGTGACTGCGGCTGTTAAATACAAGAGTTCTCTCCAAAAATGCATTTAGTGATAACTTTGGCGGAACTTTCTGCGGATTTTCAAATGCATTCTGAGTCTTAAGTCGTCAGGCAAATTCTTGGATATCATCCAGTACTAAATATGGTGCTTACTAGATACTGTTGGTTAGTCTGAAAAATAGTCAATGTAAAAATTATAACGCCCCAGCAGATATTGCCGAAATGTACTTTCCGTTAAGAAAATTCTGGTATATAAGGTGCTAATTTTCCAATTGAAAACTTCTAGGATTGCTTTTCTCAAATTTTATGCAAAAGGGGCCATATAGGGGCCATAATTCTTTTTTGCCTACCCCAATAAAAAATCGCCTTTCCATTCAAGATTGGCGATTCATCATTGTTTTAAAAATCCTGCCCGGTAAGACTCGAACTTACGACCTCATGGTTCGTAGCCATGCGCTCTATCCAACTGGGCTACGGGCAGAAAGTGACGACCATAGGTCGTCTAACCTGTTTATCCTACCACAAGAGTTTTGAAATACTACGCATGCTTTCAAGTCATACGCCCTATTTGTTACTCAAGTGCAAAATATTCTATTGGCTTCTATTTTCCGCGACCAAAAGTGAGGGCACCGCGCACTTTGGTCTTTACTTGCTGGTTGTTGCCAGATGAAGCATACGAACTACTTATAGGTGAATTGTTCGGGTCATAACCTTTATATGGAGCATAGGTTTTGGTCGGACCATTGAAACCACCAGTGTTTGCAGTAGCTTGTTTACCTGGCGCACCTGGTTTTAGAGAACCGGCTTTGGCTTGTTTGCTCTTGGGACTGCGTTTTACGCCATCGCCATGGTTGAGCGCTGGACCAGCAGATGGCAACTCGCGCCTGGGCACGCCGTTTTCGACCGATGGAAGATTGGGATTATATCCTGCAGTCGGAGGAGGAGTATAAGCGTTGAATCCAGCTTTTGGCAGTGGAGCCGGGCGTTTTTGCTGCATCGCAGGATTCTGCTGCTGCTGTTGTGCCGGGTCTACGCCTTTATAGTTGATTATGGGAGAGTCGTCAGTTATCTGGATTTGCTGGCGAGCCATGTAAAAATGCCCCATATTTGGGTCGCTGCCACGCGAATAATCGGCAAAAGCAGGCAAAGCCAAAGAAGCTGCGCAAATGCTCAAGGCAGAAGCAAAAGCAAGACTCGATAATTTGATCCGGAAATCCGGCATGACGCCAATCCTCAACATACTGAAATATCTACCTTAGATCTGTTTTATCCCCAAAAAAGTCCCATGTCAAGCAAATAGCGCATGAAAAATGCCAACAGACGCCGAATACCACGTTTTCTGCATCTTGGTTAGGGGGAAAACACCTGATAAATTTCCCAGTCTAACCCCATTTACCAGAAGGGTCCATCACAGTTTAAATGGTGGAAAGGACCGGGCTGCCAAGAAATGTTAGATTTTCTAACGAGAGTGCCTCAGGCACTGCGTTGAATCAACATAACCCGAATTGAGCATGCAAACATTGACCCAAAATACTATTTCTGCCCAAAGCACAACCTACAAGCGTCTTGGCGTTATTGCAGGGGATGGAAAATTACCCGAGTTATTGGCGAAACGCGCTAAGGAAAAGGGTTACGATGTCATTTCACTAGCGATGAGTGCAGAAGCAAAAGCTCGTCTTGCTCCACATTCAAAGCAAGTGTACGAAATATTTCCCGGACAAATAGGGCGCAATTTGAAATTGTTGCGCGAAAACAAATGCGATTCTGTAGTGTTTTGCGGCAAAGTGCCTAAACTCGACATGCTCAAAAATGTAACCAAAATAGACTGGGTCGCCATTCGCGAATTGAGCCGTCTGCCTGATTTCAAGGATGACACAATCCAACGCCATATCGGCGATTGCATGGAAATTGAAGGGTTTAAAGTTTTGACCCAAACAGAATTTTTGAGCCATTTGTATCAGGAAGTTGGCGTCCTGACTAAGAAAAAGCCAGATGCTTTCCAATATGCCGATATCGATTTTGGTTTTAAAATCGCCAAAGAGTCGGCCAGACTGGAGATAGGTCAGACTCTGGTCGTTTATGACCGCATGGTGATTGCAGTCGAAGCAGCTGAAGGTACTGACCGTACTATTCAGCGCGGCGTAGCAATCAACAAAGGTCCGGTCACTGTAATTAAGGTGGCACGCCCGGTTCAAGACCAGCGCTTTGATATTCCCACAGTCGGAATGAGCACACTTCAAGCGATGGTTGCTTCAAAACCGGGCGGCGTACTTGCTATTGAAGCAGGTCAAATTTTGATGGTTGAAGAAGAAGCAATGATTGAATTTGCTGATCGGAACGAAATGGTCATAGTGGCAGTCTAAAGAAAAATAGATAAAATAGAGTAAGAGGTAGAGATTGTGAAAGCCAGCGTTAGAAGCAGATTTATAAAACAAACATTGAGCTTGACACTAAGTGTGGTGTCCGCTCTAGGTGCAATCAGCGCTCAAAGTCTTTCAAGCACCGCTTTTGCTGCCGACGAACAGAAGCAGACAGCAGAAGCTGCCAAAAACACTTCTATTTCTAAAGACCTCAAAAACAATAAAGTCACGCCAACCCTAAAAGACGAAAAGTCGGCTATTGAGGCATCCTCTCAAGAAGTTGTATTAGACGAGCAAAAAGTCGAAGCCGACGAAGAAAAGCAAAAAGCTCTTCTTCTCTACGAGGGGACAGAACACTGGAAGAAAGCCAAAGCATATTCGTCTAAGTGGAAATGGAAGCTGGCTGATGTAGAACTACGTGCCGCTGTCAATTGCGTGCCAGATATGAAAGTAGCCCATCGCGATTTTTGTGTCGTTGCATTGATGCAAGGTCATTTTGGACGCTCACTGGCTGAGCTTCTTATAGTAGTAGGCGCAGCAGAGCCAGTAGCTTTGTCTAATGAGCAAAAAGAACAATTGGTTGAAGATGCTTCAACTATTCATTACAACGAAGGCGTTGAGTACGCTTCGAAAATGAAATGGAAAGAAGCTATCGCAGAGTTATTGCAGGCTCGCAGCTACGACCCCGAAGACCCAGTGATCACTCGCTCACTTGCCTTTTCTTATGCAAGCGAAAATAATTTTGGCGAAGCCGAGAAGTTCTACAAAGAAGCATTCGACTTGGATCCAAACGATCCTTATGCAAGAGCAGACTATGCCTTCCTTTTAGCCAAAGACGGAAAAGAAGATCAGGCTTTGACCAGTATGGAAGAGGCGGTCAAATTAAGACCTGACGTAATTGCACTGCATGTAGACCTTGGATGGATGGCAGAATCTAAAGGCGATCTGGGTCAAGCTGAAGAAGCGTTTCGCAAAGCCTGTGATTTAGAGCCTAAACAGCCAACTTTATGGGTGCATCTTGGCAATATTTATAAAAAGCTTGGCAAGGTAGAAGAAGCAAAAGATGCTTACAAACGAGCTTTGAGCATCGACCCGAGTAATAGCGAAGCAAAAGAAAAGCTCAATCAGTGCTAAATTCACGGTAGACTCAAGTTTGGTTCGAGGGTCGTAGAAGCTTAATATTTCGCCCTTCCAGAAGAGCCATTTGCTAAAATAGCGGCATCTTTTTGGCGAGGTATTTTAATGAAAGCCACTGAGGCGCTGCAGGCGCATACTAAGTATTTGTGGTTCAACACTAAAAACAGACGCGACTACGTCCGCATAACCGACGAAGTTGCACAATTTTGCCAGGAATCAGGCATTCAAGAAGGCTTTATTTTAGTGTCAGCTATGCATATCACAGCTGGTGTATATATCAACGACTGGGAAAACGGCTTGATTCATGACATTGATGAATGGCTGGAAAAGCTTGCACCAGTTAATCCTGGCTATCAGCACCACAAAACTGGTGAGGACAATGGAGATGCACACCTAAAGCGCATCTTGATAAATCACCAGGTCATGGTCCCAGTCACTGAAGGCAAACTAGATTTAGGTCCTTGGGAACAGATCTTTTATGCAGAATTCGATGGACAGCGAAAGAAACGCGTAATCTTGAAAGCCCTAGGAATCTAAAAGATATACCAAAGTTTTTGCAAAATCTTTATACCGAAAGAGGCAGAACGCGAAGTAGCATTATTATGATGGCTTAGAAAAGGAGCTCAGCAAATGGCAGTGAATATCGATCCGAAAAATAAATTGAATTTTGTTGGTAGAGGCGGATCGCAGCAGGCAAGGGCTCGTTTCGATGCAATAAATGTCGTGAAGGAAAGACAACCAGTGAATAGTTCGGTTAACTACGAAGAAACTCCACTTCAAGATATCTTTGGAATTAACGTTTTCAATAAGAGCGCAATGCGGAAGCTTTTGCCAAAGCCTGTCTATAAAACACTTTTGAGTTGTATCGACCATGGTGAGGCACTCGATCCATCCATTGCCGATGTCGTTGCTAATGCCATGAAAGATTGGGCAATTGCCCGCGGCGCCACTCACTTCACTCACTGGTTTCACCCCATGACAGGGTCGACAGCTGAAAAGCACGATGCTTTCCTTGCAGGTTCCGGTACCGAGGGTGGTGCCATCATCGAATTCTCAGGAAAATTCCTTATCCAGGGCGAACCTGACGCATCATCATTTCCCTCAGGTGGAATGCGCTCTACATTCGAAGCTCGCGGTTATACAGGTTGGGATCCAACCAGCCCTGCGTTTCTAATGGAAAGCGCCAACGGAAAAACACTTTGTATTCCAACAGTATTTTGTTCTTTTGGTGGTGAAGCGCTGGATGAAAAAACTCCTTTATTGCGTTCGCTTCAAGCGCTGAATGATACAGGTGTGCGCTTGCTCAATTTGATTGGTGGCAACGTAAAGCGCATCGGCAGCACGGTTGGAGCCGAGCAAGAGTATTTTCTTATTGATGATGCCTTTTATCTAGCTCGTCCTGACATCATTTATAGTGGTCGCGCATTGTTTGGAGCAAGACCGCCCAAAGGTCAGGAAATGGAAGACCATTACTGGGGATCTATCAAAGACCGCGTTCTTGCTTTCATGATGGACTGCGAAGCCGAGTTATATAAATTAGGCGTGCCAGTCAAGACCAGACACAACGAAGTTGCACCAGCACAATTTGAAGTAGCACCTGTGTTTGAATCAGCAAATACTGCTATCGACCACAATATGCTTTTGATGGAAGTATTTCGCAAAATCGCCCAGAAACACGGCTTGCGATGCCTGTTTCACGAAAAACCCTTTAGTGGCGTGAACGGAAGCGGCAAACACAACAACTGGTCGCTTTGTGATGACCAGGGCAATAACCTGCTCGACCCAGGTCACACTCCTCAAGAAAACGTTCAATTCCTGGTCATGCTCACCGCAGTCATCCGCGCCATGAATACTTATGGTGGGCTGCTCAGAGCAAGTATCGCAAGCGCTGGAAATGATTTGCGACTTGGTGCCAACGAAGCGCCTCCAGCCATTATGAGCGTATACCTGGGAGAAGGTTTGACACGGGTAGTTGAGGAAATCAGCGAAGGAAAGAAAAAATCTTCAAGCAGTCCTCAAATGGTTCAGTTTGGAGTAGCGACTTTACCTGATATTCCAAAGGATAATTCAGACAGAAACAGAACTTCGCCGTTTGCTTTTACAGGTAACAAGTTCGAGTTTCGTGCTATCGGTTCGAGTATGTCCATATTTTTCCCTAACACCGTCCTCAATACCATGATGGCGGAGTCCATGGAATACATTTACAACGAAATCAAAAAAGTTATCGATGCCGGCTCTGACCCAGTCAAAGCAGCGGAGCACGTGGTGCGCAATGTATTGCAAGACAATAAACGCATTATATTTAGCGGCGATAACTATTCAAGCGATTGGCAAGAAGAAGCAGCCAAACGTGGTTTGCCAAATCTAAGAAATACGATTGATTCACTGCCTGAGTTGATCAAGGACGAGACTAAAGAACTGTTCAAGAAATATAACGTTTTCACTGAACACGAGCTGGTTGCGCGCTACAACGTTAGAGCTGCTAATTTCTGCAAGACCATAAATATCGAATGGCAATTGACCAGAAACATTGCCACTACGATTATTATGCCGGCTTGCTTGGGATATCAAAATCGTCTTGCAACCACTATCTTGCAAACCAAAGCCGCTATTGGCGGTGGCAATATAACCGGACAAGAAGGCTTTTTGCGAACATTCGTTCAACGCGTAAACGATCTGCAATACGCACTTGAAACTATGGACAACATCATTGCTCCGTCATCAGGTGGTCCTGGTGGTGGCCATGGTGAAGATGCTGACCAGGTGCTTTTGGCTAAATTCTGCCAGGAACAAGTTATTCCAGCGATGAATGAAGTCCGGGCGGCAGTAGACGAGCTTGAATTGTATGTCGACGATTCTCTCTGGCCCTTACCGAAGTTCCGCGAGTTGCTCTATTTGTTCTAAAACGAATAAATTACTCCATTATCGGTCTTTGTTTAAATCGGGCACCAGAAATGGTGTCCGATAACCTTTAATCACTTATGAGTTCATGAACTTAGTAATAAGCTATTGAAATACTAATGGTGAGTAATTAACTTTGACTATCTCGAAAGACAATCTGTCTGACCAGCACCAGAATTTAAGCGTCAATGAAAACGTCAAACCAGGCGACATATTTGACAGCAAATATCAAATTATAGACAAACTTGGTGCGGGCAATGTCGGGGTTGTTTTTAGAGCCAAACACCTGATTTTAGACAAGCCTGTTGCTATCAAAGTTTTGATGGAATTACACGCAACCGAGAATTCTGACACCAACAATTCTACGCGCTCTTCGTTAATGCGTTTCCAGCGAGAAGCAAAAGCCGCAGCAAATCTAAATCATCCAAACGTGGTCACCATTCATGATTTTGGAATCTTTAAAGATTCGATACCGTATATGGTTATGGATTTGATTGAGGGGCAAACGCTCAGTTCTTATCTGAAAAAAAATGCTTTGCCAATGCACGAAGTAATTCCTCTTTTGAATCAAATTTGCGATGCGTTGAATCACGCTCATAGCAAAAATGTTATGCATCGAGACCTGAAACCTGGAAATATCATGATTGTCAACGAAAACGGTCAAAAACGAGCGGTATTACTCGACTTTGGTCTTGCAAAATTCATTCAAGGTGACAATATAGCTATTTCTGTTCCAGGCGAAGCACTCGGCACCCCGGCGTATATGAGTCCAGAACAAGCGCGTGGATTTGCTGTAGATCACAGATCGGATTTTTACTCGCTTGGTTGCATAATTCACGAAATGTTCTGCGGACAGCCTCCCTTGATAGGAAAAACAGCTATCGAGACAGTGATGAATCGTCTAAATGCAAACAGACCAGACCTTTCGGCTCTTGTGTTCGATCAGTATCCACAAATTCGACTTTTGCTCGAAAGATTGCTTGATAAAGATCCTGAAAATAGACCCGATTCTGCGTCAGATATTAAAGATTATCTGACGGGCAGCATTAAACCTTCAAAAAAGAAGGCTAACAAAACCACCCCCGAGCTGATAGCGTTGAGCCACGTGCAGTCGGCACAAGATAATTTAAAAACAGTTGTCCTGAGCCCAGATAGGCCTATAAAAACGCCAAATATTCAGAAAATCAACCGGAGTCGTATATTAATTCTCGTCCTTTTAGCAATTGTTGTATTGGGAATAGGTATTTATATACTGACCCACTTAAGCTGAGCCGAATTCCATCAACGCGAATAACAGCAAAATTTTGTATGCGATCATCACCATAGTGGTGGTGTCATCTCTCAGTTTTTTTCTGGTACTGAATGTAGTGCCGTCTAACCAGAATACACAAATGTGGCTCGATCAGCACACAAGTATTTTCCATCAACTTGAAATGACTCATGAAACGCTCCGCAATGCCGAAGCGAACCATCAGTCCTTTGTCGTCACCGGCGAAAAACGTTGGCTCGACTCATACAACACAGCCAAAGACAATTTGCAAAAACAAGTTGTAATGCTTCGTGGAATGCGTCAAGACGACCCGCAATACAGTGAAAACGTAAGACAATTATCCAATCAACTTTCTACAGTTCTGGCAGGCTTTGATCAGACTATAAAAGCCAGACAAAGCCAGGGTGTAGCTGCTGCTCGCACATTGGACGAATCTACTCAACAAATGGATGATCGCAAAGCACTTACTCAATCTATTGAGAAGTTGCAAGAGCAAGAATTCAAGGCGGTAGAAGAGCGCACACTAAAATACAATAACTTGATTGCTGCAGGTCCATATCCATGGCTTGCATTCATTACAGTAGCTGGACTGCTTGGTGTGCTATTGATAATTAGCACCCAGAAAAAACAAGATAGCACCGACTCCAAACGTATAGATGAATTAACCGAAGAGCTGACACACGCTCGCGCTCAACTCGAGCACATTTCCAATCTCGATGTCGCTACAGACGCGCTTAATCTGCGAGGTCTAGAGCAAGTTTTAAAAGTAGAAGAAAATAGAATCAATCGTGGTACTGGCAACTTGATTGCTGTCATGGTTAAATGCGATGACTTTTCTAAAGTTGTCGAAGAGAAAGGTTCTAGCTCTGCAGAAAAGATTTTGCGCGAAATTACAAAGCGAATCATAGGGACATTAAGACCCTCAGACCACGTGGCTCGCACTGGCGACGATGAATTTCTTGTCTTACTACCTGATACCCAGCTGGCTTACGGAATGCGCGTTGCAGAAAGATTGCGTCTTGTGGTATCAGAATCGGACCAGCCCGAATTTCAGACCTCAAATGGACCAATCACTCTGAGCCTGGGCGTTACTGCGGTTGCAAACGACGTAAAAGGCAAAGATGAAATAATCGAGATTGGTCGGCAGGCTTTGCAAAAAGGCAAACAAGCCGGCAAAAATTCAGTTTCGGTAAACAGAAACACGCGAGAAGTCGCAACAACCACACAAAGCTTGATTGAACAACTACTGGCAAAAGAGAGTTACCGGGCAGTTTATCAACCTATAGTCAATTTGAGCACCAAAGAAGTGGTCGGGTTCGAAATGCTCATTCGCGGGCCGGAAGGAGCTTTTGAAAGTCCAGACGACTTGTTTCGCCTGAGCGTCGAAAACAATATACTGACCAAAGTGGATACACAATGCTTACGCTCATGCACGGAGCTTTCAAGCAACATTGCAAGTCTCATGCGAGTTCATCTCAATTTATTTCCATCGACTATACTCGACACAGAACCGCAAGAATTGATTTCGATTTTTCCAACCGACAGAGAAGGCAAAGTGTTTTGCGTTGAAATCAGCGAGCAACATTTTATCGGTGACCCTTCGTATATGCGCGATCGTCTTCTTGCCTTGCGCCACGCTGGTATTTTAATTGCAGTAGATGACATCGGCTTTGGCAGGGCGTCGCTTGAAACACTCATTTTGCTCGAACCAGATATCGTAAAAGTAGACCGAAAATATGTAAGCGGCATAGGCACAGATCCCAGCAAAGTTCGGCTATTGAAGCGCTTATCAAATGTTGCCAAATCACTTGGAGTTGAAATGATTGCCGAAGGCATCGAAGACGCAAGCGATCTACCAGTTTTAGGTGAGTTAGGCATTCATTTTGGTCAGGGTTTCTTATGGGGCAAATTGCTTGAAGTTCTACCGCCAAGTCAGGACGAACAACGCAATATGTTTTTGAGTTGAGGATGCCCAATGGCTGACACAGTTTTCTCACTAGATGAAACACTTGCTTCTAGCTTTGAAGTGTATAAGAAATACTTCTGGCGTTATCTAGGTCTTCTTGGCTTAACAGGTCTTGTGATTGCAATCCCTTCAATGCTTCTGGCTGTAGTCAAAATCGTTGTAGCAAAAGGATTTCAACAATTCCTTATTATGCTCGTGTTAACGGTTGCCATTGCCTGGATTGCAATGATTACCAAAATCGGTCTGGATCTTGCTTGTCTTTATTTTTTAAACAACGAAAAACCAAGTTCGGATATTTTATGGAAACCAACACCTATTACATTCCAGTATTTAGGAGCCACTATTCTTTTTTATCTGGCGATCGGAATTGGCTGTGTGTGCCTGTTAGTGCCTGGTTTTTATATCTATATTAGATTGCAATTTTATTTCTACTTTCTGCTTGAATATAAATGCGGACCAATTGAATCACTCAAAGCAAGCTGGGTTTGTACAGAAAACTCATTGCTCGAGCTAGTGCTTTTCTGCCTTGTTCAGTGGTTTATAGAAGGTGTGGGAGCGACCTTAGTCGTAGCTGCCATTCCAGCAAGCATGTATACCAAATTAGCAGAAGCAAAAGCCTATAGAGTATTGCACGACGCTGTAACACCAGATTTGATGCCGTTTACATTAAATAAAGATAGATCAAATGCCGGAGAACAATTATGATCAAAAAGGTAATTCTGCTTTTTGCTGTGGCAAATCTTACTGCAGGACCGAGTTTTGCCCAGGATCAAAAAGTACTCGAAGGTCAAATCAAATCAGATTCGGTGGCATTGTCTACTCATTTGAAAGAACTTACAAACAGCTTGCACCATCTAAAGAGGGCAGCTTTCGATATTTATTGTGAAACTCAAAGACAGGACCAAGTAGTAGCGGTACAGCCAGACGTAATTGGACCGATTATTTTGCCTGCAATCCCTAATCCTAGTGGTGTCCTTTCAATGGGCGCTCTGCCACCGCGAAAACAGTGGCTCGATTATTTCATGAATCAAGTAGGTCAGTTGTTACCAATGGTAGATGGCGAAATAAATGCAATCGTAATGCCTCAAGAAATGCCAGACGAAGGTAAAAAAGACTTAGAACAAATACGCGACCTTGCTCGTGGTATGAATCCTCTTGCAGTAGATTTAGACAAAGTTACAGAGGGTCCAGACTTGAAAGCCGATGACATCGCGCGCTCAGCTATCCTGTTTCAGGACCAAGTAGGAAAAATAGAAAAAGCGGTCAAGTCGTTGGCTAAACAAGCCAAAATTGAAGAAAAAAAAGCAGACAAAGAGTTAAAACAACTCAACAAAAAATAATTACATAGCTTCCAATTTTACTGGAGCAAATTTGAAAGATGGAGTGCGCGATCTGTCATCTGGTCGAGCCTTAATTATGTAATTCGATTCCGGGTAGAACATGGCAACAACACCGTCTCTGATACCACCAACAACCAGTTCGATATTTTCCAGACTTCCGGCTTCGCCAATTACTTTTACTCTTTGCCCGTCTTTGAGACTGAGTTTGTCGGCATCTTTTTGCGATACCAGAATACAATTGCGATGAGGAATTCCTCTATATACATCGTGCTCTTCGTATACGACACTATTGAATTGTCCTTCAGATCTAATGGTGATCATTTTCAAGCTATCAGTATCGTATTCAGGAAGCGGCGTTACGTGTGCCTTAGCCTTACCCGTTTCAGTTGGAAATTCAGGCGTATGAAAAACTCTATTGGGTATGATGAATTCTTTTTTGGTCTGACCAATTGTACCTACTTCGCTCCAGCCAGGAATTATTTCGGCAATCAGTTTTCTTACTTCATCATGACTCTTCAGTCTAAGCCAATTAAAAGGTTCTTTGCCAAGCACTCTATCTGCAATGTCGCAAATTATGTCTGATTCGGCTCGCATCAATCCTTTCATATTAGGCTCGCCACCTTCTGAAAGGCGAACATAATTGAACATAGATTCTTGCGTTGTGGCTTGCGGTTCTTCATCACGAGCAAGTACAGGCAAAATGATTGTGGTCTTGCCACGACCAATGAAATGCCCGACATTGAGCTTGGTGGACAAATACACTGTCATACCAGTTTTTTGCATGGCGGCCGAAGCCCAGTCGAGATCAGGATTTGAAGCAGCTAAATTACCACCTAGACAAAAGAGAAAATCGACTTCACCTTTTTCACAAGCTTCGATCATGCTCAAGGTATCATGACCTGCAAATGTTGGAAAACTCGATTTGTATACATCCTCGAGTCTCTTGGTTATTGACTCCTTGAGCTTAGGCGAAAAGCCAATCGATCCAATCCCCTGGACATTCGAGTGTCCGCGAATAGGCATAAGTCCAGCGCCTTTTCGTCCCACGTTAGCTGTAGCTAGAGCCAGGTTGCAGATAGCTAGAACATTGTCCACACCCCAGGCATGGTGCGTGATTCCCATGGCCCAAGAAAAAATGGTCGATTTTGCTCGAACAACTAATTCAGCAACATCGTCTATTTCTTTTTGAGTGATACCAGAAAGACGAACTATTTCTTGCCAGCTACAATTTCGTGCGTGCTCTAAAACTTTTTCAAAATCAAGCGTATGCTTGGATAAGAATTCACGATTGACCAGTCCTTTCTCATCGATGCGCTTCAAGATGCCGACAAATAGCGCCGTATCGCCACCTGCATGTGGCTGCAAATAGGTGGATGCAATTTTGGTACCAAAGAAATACGATTTAATCTGACTTGGAATATGAAAAGTATCCAGTCCAGATTCACGCACCGGGTTTACCACCACTACCGCACCACCTCGTGCACGAAGAGCGGCTAACTGTGTCATCAATCGAGGATGATTCGATGCAGGATTTGCACCTATTACAAATACCAGATCTGCATCAGAAAGATCGTCTAGATCAACTGTTGCAGTACCAGATCCAAAAACCATATTGAGAGCGACACCAGACGCCTGATGACAATAATAGGAGCAATTCATCACATGGTTAGTGCCATAAGCACGCGCAAAAGACTGCAAAATAAATCCAGCTTCATTGCTTGAGCGACCTGATGCGTAAACAACTGCACGCTCTGGCGTTTGTCTGCAAGCCTTCATAGCATCTGCAATTCTTGAAAGAGCGACTTCCCAGTCGATTGGCTTATAGTGCTTAGATCCAGGTTCTAGAACCACCGGATAAGTTATGCGTCCGGAATCTTCCAACTGTTTGGATGTGAAATTGCCATATTCTTCCACAGTATGTTTTTCAAAGAAATCAAATGGAAGAGCGCCTTTCATATCGGCAACTTGAGCTTGTAGAGATTTTTTACAAACCTCTGGGAAATGTCCGGCTTCATTTACCATGCCGCCTTTTACTCCGCCCATTCCAAGCGCGCAAGTCTTGCACGCATTTTTAGAACGCATGCGTTTCCACAATTTAAGCGGACCTACTTCGAGCGCCTTCTTAACAGTATAGGCAACTGCCTGATAGCCACCACCTGGAACCGTTTTTCGAGCCATAGTGCTCCTGGTTATTTGCGAAACGATTACTTACGCGAAAGTTTTCTTTTACGCATTCTAACACTAGTTGGAGTTACCTCTAAAAGCTCTTCAGAAGAAATGTATTCAAGACAACGCTCGAGGCTCATTTCCACAGGTGCTTGCAAAGTCACCATAACTTCAGCGCCGGCAGACCTTATATTTGTCAGTTTTTTAGTCTTACAGACATTTATATCCAGATCTTGCTGACGGTTATTTTCGCCAACTATCATTCCACCGTACACCTTTGTACCAGGAGTAATGAAGAAAACGCCACGGTCTTCGCACTGTTGGATTGCATATGCAGTTGCTACACCTTCTTCCCAGGCAACAAGAGCGCCGTTTCGCTGGCTTTGAATTTCGCCGCAGAATTCTTTGTATTCAAGAAATGCGTGATTCATAACGCCATTTCCTTTGGTCAAGCGCAAGAATTCACTTTGAAAACCGATTATGCCTCGAGTGGGGATAATAAATTTCAAAAGTGTTTGAGTGCCTTCCACTACCATATCTTGCAACTCAGCTCGTCTAGGCCCAAGCGCCTGCATGACCGAGCCTGTGAATTCATCGGGCAAATCAATCATCAATCGCTCGTAAGGTTCGAGCTGTTTTCCGTCGACTTCTTTCATGATTACTTCAGGTCTTGAGACCTGGAATTCATAACCTTCACGACGCATGGTCTCGATCAAAATTCCCAGGTGAAGCTCACCGCGTCCACTCACTGTGAAAGTGTCAGTACTGTCTGTTTCTTCTACACGCAAGCTCACATTAGTTTCGAGCTCTTTGAAAAGACGAGATCTCAGTTGTCTTGAAGTGACGAATTTGCCTTCTTGTCCACAAAATGGCGAATCATTAACAAGAAAACTCATTTTTAGCGTTGGCTCGTCCACCTTAATACGAACTAAAGCTTCAGGATTTTCTGGATGAGCAATCGTATCGCCTACATTTACGTCAGCCAAACCTGAGATAGCAACCAGATTTCCAGCAAAAGCTTCTTCTGCTTCTACTCGCTTCAATCCGTGGAAAGTAAATAATTTGGCGATTCTTCCTGATATTAATTTGCCGTCCTCTTTCATAAGAACGACAGGTTGATTCACTTTGACACTTCCAGAATAAATTCTTCCAATGGCGATTCGTCCTAGATAATCGGTGTAATCGAGAATAGAAACTTGCATTTGCAGAGGCTTTTCGACATCAGCTTGAGGACTTGGACAGTGGTCAACAATAAGGTCGATTAAAGGAATAAGATTTTTGTTCTCGCCTTCAGGAACTACCTGAGGATCTTTGGTTGCGTAACCCTGGACTCCAGAAGCAAAAATGTAAGGGAAATCCAGCTGTTTATCGCATGCGCCTAGTTCCACGAACAAATCGAACACTTTGTCTACTGCAATGTGGGGATCGATATTGGGACGGTCAATTTTATTGATTACCACAATAGGACGCAACCCACGCTCGAGTGCTTTGCGCAAAACGAATCGGGTCTGAGGCATTGGACCTTCGCCAGCATCTACAACTAATATGCAACTGTCGACCATACCCAGAATCCGCTCTACTTCTCCGCCAAAATCGGCGTGTCCGGGTGTATCCACAATATTGATTAAGTAGTCTTTATAGTTGACTGCAGTATTCTTAGCCAAAATCGTAATGCCGCGCTCGCGCTCGAGATCGTTTGAGTCCATGACACAATCGACAATTTCCTGATTCTGACGAAAAACGCCAGTTTGATGCAAAAAGCCGTCTACCAGAGTGGTTTTGCCATGGTCGACGTGAGCGATGATGGCGATATTGCGGATTCTACTTGTGTCCTTCATTTCGGATGCCCGTGGTGATATGCTTTTGGTTAATGTATTCATTATTGTATTTCTTTGGTTTGCGAAGTCTGACTAGTGTGTGCGGATAAATTTGGTCTGGTAACTAGGAGTCACGCAGGAGGCTATGTCGTCTTTCTCCCGGAAGATGGTGTCACCCTTAACTGCCAGGCTCGTGG
>CAZFKB010000067.1:0-19258 GCA_964519785.1 uncultured Candidatus Obscuribacterales bacterium
GAAAACAAGACTATTTCCTGACCGTCTTGCAGATGAGGTGCAAGCATACGAGCGATTTCGGCATAAACAGTAGTTACTGTGGCTATAAAAATAGTTTTTGATCTGGCGACAGAATCTTTTGCGCTAGTAGTGACTGCAGCAAGCTCGAATTCGCCTTCGACTTTGCCAATGCTTTTTACTGACATATTTTCAGCAAGGCTTGAAATTTTGTCGAGCGAACGAGCAAGCAAGTGCACCGGATAGCCTTGTTGCGCCAGATAGCTTGAAAGTGCCAGTCCCGAGTTTCCGGAGCCGACAATGGCAACAGGATGATTTGCAGGCGAGAAAACTTTTTCTACAACAGGCTCGAAAGCAGTGATCGACCTGGAGCCGCCTGGAATCAGCTTTAAGGAAGGTGCGCTAAATGCCGGATTTGGATAAGTGGACATAGCGACAAGACCCCCGTGATTCCCTGGAGCAGAAAATTTGACATAAATTTCAGCCGACCCTTTGGTCAATAATCATACGGAAGGATCATGAAAAAATCATTAAATTCATCATTAAGAGATTCTTCTTTGACAGCGGTTTGCCCCGTTGCAAGACAACTTCCAGATATGGAATCAAGCGCTAGCGCTCTGTATTTCACATTCTATTAAGCGCACCAGAGACTCATCTCCTGACTTCAGGCATAGATCGAGTGCACTTTTCGCTTCCTCTATAGAAGAATGACTGGTAAGCCCACGTGCAAGCCATTCGAGTTCCGAGCACAGATACTCGCCCCGCTCAGGTTTTTTATTTGGATCATTCAATATTTTGATTGTCACTGTACTCATTGTTTGAGCCCCTTTCGCCGAGGGATTTTGATCGAGCCAGGCTGCAAGACATGCACGCTCGACTGTTTTTGGATTTGCAAGTAGTGCACAAATTGCGTCGACTCTGGAGTCTTTGTCTTTTGTTTTTTCTTCGATACGCCAGATATCTATCCAGTTTGCCTGATGAAGTTCAGGCTCTTTGCCGGTTCGTTTCAAATAAGCATGAAATGCGGCTTGACGTAATTCATGATTCTCACTGCACAAAAACGGCTCAATTAGCTCTAGTTTGGTTTCGGAGAATTTTGCTACTGTTTCGCACAAAGTCAATCGCCAAAGTTTCCATCCATCGCTATAATTCGAGAGTTCAAGACATTCTTCAATGGCTTCGTTGATATCTTTTGTTTCGCCAAGATCCGGATCTGCTTTTACAAGTGCATTTTGTGCGCGCCAGAATAAAAGAGTAATCTGATTGTCGTGGTCGGCTGGATTTCTGAATTCAATCGCTGCAAACAGCTTACGGTCTTTTTTATTCATGTGCTCTGCTGTGGATTCTATTGCTCGAAGTGCGCTTGCAAGAACATAGTCATCGTTTGCGCTGTTCAATATTCTCTTGATTGGCTCAAGCAAATTTGTTTCACCAGCGGTTACAAGCGTATCGAGTGCGGCTCCTGCCAACTTCCAGTTATAAAATTTGATTGAGTGGTCCAATAGTTTTTTGAGAATTGTACAATTCAAATCTGGAGTTTGGGCTAGGCTTAGTGTTGCTTCGTACAAAAGGCTGTCCCAGGCGATGGTTTTTAAATGGACTTGTGACTGGTCGATTTTGCTCATTTCATTTAAATAGTCATCAATCACTTTGCATAGATGCAAGACTGAGCTTGAATGGCGCGCTGCACCAAGAATTTTTACTGCGACTTCGCGTTTGTGATTGTATTTTTCAACTATATTCAAAGCTTCGATGCACGCTTGAATTAAATTAGAATCTAATTTTCGCGCTCTGCATATTGGTATCAATAAAACTTCGGGTGTAACCAGATCGTCTCTGTACAGCCGAGAAAAAATAAATGGCAACAAAATCTTGGTGTCCATTTTGGCTAGCTGCATGCCGACTGCAAACGCCTCATTCGTAAGACTTTGATTGGCGCGGTTATAGCCTTGATTCTTAACCCAGTCAAACGCTTTCCACTGCATGTCATAGCCTGAGATTTTGCGAGCATGCTTTTCTATTTCGTCCATTGCGCCTGGATCTGTAACTTTGCTCCAGGCGTACTTAATGAGTTCTGCTATACCAAGTTTTGCAATCGCAGTGCTTTCTTTTGCTATGTCCTCCAGTCTGGCTTTATCTTTGAGCGCTTTGGCTGACGCTTCGCTTGCTCGGGCTGTGCCGCGCTCTGGGCAAAGATCCAGTTCTAAGAATTTACGACGGACTTCATGTATGTCTTTTATATTTTCAAATCCAGACTTACCAGCATCGATATCTTCTAGCAGTTCGACCAAATCGCGCACCACTTTTGCTGAATGTTTGCCAAATGCGTCTTTGGCTTTTTTCAATCTGTCTTCTTGAGCAAAAAAGAAAAATCGCCACAAAAGATACATTGCGACAGAGGGCAGATTCATGCCTGTTTTCAGTCGCTCCTCTACTTGAGCATCGTCGTAAGGCGGATTCCAATTTTCGTAAAACGCGTCTTTGACATACTCCATGTCGCGCTCATCGTCTGAGTCGAGCAAATAACAAATCCAGTCGGAACGCCAGAACGGTCCGCGCAAATCATTGACCGGGTCTAAATTGTCGGTCAAGTCGTGGTCATCTGCAAGACCAGCCGAAGCAAAATATCCGATGCTTGCTTTGCCTTCTAGTTTTTGCCAGGCTTCTTTTGCTTTTGATTTAGACAAACGTTCGACCTGGCACGCGCTTGCAACAGCGATTCTGTATGCGAACGAATCTAGATCTAAAGCTATGATTTCGTCTATTACCCAGGTGTCGTGGCTCCAGTAATAAACAGCATTTCTTATTGGTTTTGCTCGGCGCGGATGCATGATTGTGGCGTAGACAGCATCGCTATCACCAAAATTGCCGAGCTTTACAGCACACATAAATAAGGCGCCAAGTTCTTCGTGTTTGTTTTCCCATGGATGATTAATAAGTCTTCGCCAGATATTGTCTTCGAAAACTCTACGCGTTGTATGCTTGGTAAAATTATCGCCTTCAACAGCAAAAGCAGCGAATCTATCAATGTCTTCGATATTGTCTTTTTGTGTTAGCCCCCAAATTTCGGCTAAGTCATAAACATCTTTCTTGAATTGAGCAGGATTATTTGTGCCACTAAATGCAGTGCAAAATTTTTCGGCGTCATTGGATAAGAAATTTTCCGGTTCGCATTGCAAGATTAAGTCATCTAAATCAAACGCTGTTGCAAGCGGACGCCCATCAGAAGTGCATTCGGTGCCGTCTTCTAAATACCAGCGTTCATTGAATTCACTCCAGTTGTTTTCGCTATCGAATTCGTAGCGCCAGGTGTCATAAGAAGCAAGATAATCTTAATTGGTATCGTGGTGGCTTCGAATATAAACAAAGTGTCCGTTTCGATTGCCATTCTTCCATTCACCTCGACTGGCCGAGGTGCCATCAGGATGGAATCGTTCAGTAATTCCATCCTGTGCACCTTCGTCGTTAAAATGGGCGATACAGCATAAATGCCCTTCTTTTGCCCAGTATTTCCATTCGCCTGCGCCAACATTCTTGAACTTAGGCTTTGTACTGTATTTGCCTAGTTCCCAGTGTTCGTCTTGAGAATTCCATTTTGCTTCTTTGGGAAGATGAGTTGGGCGGCGTGGTTCTTTCATTTATTTCTCTTTGACAGCATCTGCTACTTCAGAGGCGCCACGGGCGCTGTTGTACCAGATCCATCTGGTGGAGCGCCTTTGGCAACCTCGCCGCCAATCGACGCGGTTGGGAAAAAAGTGACAACTCCCAGAGTCATAACGCTTAGGGCAAGCTTATTCAATTTCATAGTATCAGGCTACCTCCAGTGGAATTTTCAGGAGACTAATTTACCACCAGGTAGCCTTTCAAAATTAGGCCGGCTTGATTAAAAAGCTGCGGCGCCAGCTTCTGCAACGCTATGATCTTGTTCGCCAGAGCCGCCGCTTACGCCAATTGCTCCAACTACTTTTCCATCTTTTTTAATAGGAATGCCGCCAGCAAAAATCATGACACGACCATTATTCGATGCGTTGATGCCAAAGAATTGACCACCCGACTGGCTGTGCTCGGCGAGGTCTTTTGTAGAAATATCAAAAGCGCGTGAAGTCCATGCTTTCTTGATAGAAATATCAATACTGCCCATCCAGGCGTTATCCATGCGCACATGTGCCACCAGGTTGCCACCACAATCGGCGACTGCGATATTCATTGGTTGTCCAATTTCAGTTGCTTTTTTTTCGGCTGCTTCAATAATGCGACGAGCGTCTGCAAGAGTTATCATGATGGTCTCCTAGTGAATTAGATTAAGCGGTTATTTTAGCAAGATTAGGGGGAAGGTGATTTAACACGTAGTGTTTGCGAAGGGACTTTATGAGCAAACTGTTGATAACCGGTTCTTTGCCCGAATCTATCAAGAAAAAACTAGAAAATCTGGGGCTTGAAATCTCGCACTATGGTGTTAACGATCTGGTCGCTCCAGATAAATTCAAGCAAGCGATCGAGCACGCCGACATTTATGTCAGTGGCGGCTATGAAGAAGGCAAAGCTGAGATTATCGAGGCTGCTAAAAATTTGAAACTAATAGCATTTCTTGGTGTTGATGCCGGACATTTTATCGACATTCCTGCTTGCACTAAAAAGCAAATCAAAGTTTGTAACACACCAGGTGCCAATGCAATTTCAGTTGCCGAATTTACCTTTGGTTTGATGCTTGACGCAAAGCGAAGAATTACTCAGTGTGCTGCTGCCACTATGTCAAAAGACAATTCATACTCTTACCAGACTTCTTCCACACTTTATGGCAAAACTATCGGCTTAATCGGTTTTGGTCGCATTGGTCAACATTTGGCTAAAATGGCGATTGATGGATTCAATGCTAGAGTTCTATATAATACTCAAAGCGGTCCAAAAACTGATTTAGCGCCGAATGGTGCTAAATTCGTTTCTATGGAAGAACTTGTCTCAGAGTCTGACATAGTAAGCTTGCACGTGCCAAGGCACGCGGGCTACATGCTTGGCGAAAAAGAATTCGCGAAAATGAAAGCTGGTATCACAATCGTCAATACATGTGCAGCGGAAAATTGCGAGCCTAATGCATTACTTGCACACTTGAAAAAAGATAAAAATGCTTATTGCGCCTTTGATGGTTTTTACGAAGAAGTCGATGAGCACACTAAAGATGCGATCGAAGAATTACGCAAAAAGTTTTTCTCTCAGTTTGTTGTGACACCACATGTCGCCTGGCGTACACTCGAATCTGATCTTGCGACACTCGATATGGCAGTCGAATCGATTTCCGATATGGTATCAGGAGTGGTGCCGCGCAATTTGCTTAATTGACTTTTTCGAGCTTAATCGAATCGATCATTTTTTGAAACACTGGCTCGAAGACTGAATATTCTTCAGCTATTGTAGTTCCGTTGAACTGGTAAGCCTTAGAGTTAGCCACAAAATAAACAGCTATTTGATTACCGGTGAAGTCTTCATGTGTTATTTGTTGAACTCTTTGAATTCCGTCCACTCCTGCGATTTTGACAGGTTTTTCGGAAATGATTTTGTATGCATAACCTGGCTGGGAGGACATGTACTCTTTGACCGCTGTAGCATACATTTCAGCTGTAGCATCTGCTGGAACTTCGTCAATTGCGCCATTGACATTGACCTGACCGTTATAAGCAAAAAACTTAAAAGAATACGGAGGCACGGTTTCTTTTAATTCCCATGAGGAAGGATAGTCGACTGTGTATCCTGACTTCTTGTCTTTATAGGTTTTCATGTCTGCCATTGCAGACTTTGCAGCTTCTGACAGGGACTTGGCATCAAGACCTGTTCCCATTTTTTGCTTGGCTGCAGGTGTATCAGCTGCTGGCATAGCGCTTTCTTCACCAAAACCGGGCAAAGTATTTACCGCTATCAAGCTTGAAAAGAGCGTAATTAATAAAGTTAGTTTTTTCATTCCGATATTCTAACAGGGTGAGGCTTTCAGGTTCTTATTTGACGTTAGGAAAAAGGATCGCTAGGATCATCATATGCGTCCTTAGTTCAGCTGGATAGAATGCGTGGCTTCGAACCATGAGGTCGGGGGTTCGAGTCCCTCAGGGCGCAAGATTTTTTAAAGCAAATAAAAGTTTGATTTGGTTGGAACCAAATATAGTATCAACCTAGTCATTTCTGTAATGTAGATTGCCGTTTATACGATAATGGTCCAATGACTGTGATTTAATCTATGTGCAAAATTTGTGCAGGACGTTGCGCCAACGTGAACCCACGTATAATGAAAGGGTCTGGGAATGCAGCGTAATCATGTCACGCATATTAATAGTCGAAGATGAAGAAGAGCTTTCGTTAAGCTTGAAAGAGTGGCTAGAAGGCGAACTCTACACGGTTTCAATTGCAGAAAATGGTAAGGTTGCGCTCGAAAAACTTCGCGCCAACTCATACGATTTGATAATTCTCGATTGGATGTTACCGGGTTTTCACGGACTTGATGTTTGCAAAGCTTTTCGTAAAAGTGGTGGAGAGACTCCCATCCTCATATTAACTGCACGAAGTACTGTTTCAGCTAAGGAAGAGGGATTGAATAGCGGGGCGGACGACTATTTAACAAAACCGTTCAATCTTCGCGAATTATCTGCAAGAGTAAGAGCTTTGCTTCGAAGACCTCTTTCAAAACCTCAGTCTGTTCTTTGCGTTGGTGATTTAAAACTGGATCGAAACTCGCGGTCGATAACTAAGGAAGGAAAGCATGTAAAGCTCTTGCCCAAAGAATTCATGATATTGGAAGTTCTTTTTTTGAATCAAGGAACAGTGTTGAGTTCGGACGAATTGACCAACCTTGTCTGGGGGGTAGACTCAGATATAACGCCGGACACAGTCAGATCTCATATCAGGTCGCTGCGAAAAAAAATTGACGGCACAACCAATTCTTCAATTGTGAAAACTGTTCATAGCATGGGTTATAAGGTCGAGTCTGACTGATGTTCAAAAGTTTCAGATGGCAGATTGCATTGTGGTTCGTAGGTCTTTCCTCAATTGTTTGTCTTGCTTTCTGCTTCATGGGATGCTTGTTTTTCTACCAATTTCTTTGCAATTCTATGGACGAAGAATTAAAGACGGTTGCATCTCAAATTGGGCATGCCATCGACCTCTCGGATAAAAAGCCAACATTTCGAGATTGGCTAAGGGTAGTAAAAACCGAGCCTTCACGGTCAATTATGAGCATGCAGCTATATGACAAAGACGGTAATTTACTTGAAAAATATGGACCTCCTGGAGTTCCAAAATTATTTTCTAAAGGAACCAGAATAGTCGAAGATGACCATTCTATGCGGATTTTTGTAAGCCCTCTTCACCATAACGACCAGCTTATAGGTTATTTGCAATTACAGTTATCGACCATAAAACGTCTGGAAATAATGGGGGAGTTTCTTCTTACCATTTCAATTACCGCTCCTTTCGTTCTTATTGGTTTAGGATTGAGCGGATATGTCGTCTCTGGGATTGCTGTTCGTCCAATCGAGAATCTGGTAAGCACGTTAAAAAGATTCGTTGCCGATGCAGGGCACGAGCTGAACACCCCAATCAGTATCATTCAAGCCAAAGCTCAAACCCTTGACCGAAAAATGAGCAAGGAAGGTAAGTTCGAGCAAGATCTTGCTGTCATATTGTCTTCGACCGAACGGATGGGAAATGTTGTGGCAAATCTGATGCTGCTTGCCGAACTCGACGGCAAGCAAATTCCTTTATCGTTGCAGCCTGTTTGTCTATCCGAGATTTGCGAAGCCGTGCTTATGGAGTTTGAAGAGCGTTTCAAGTTAAAAGAAATAAGCTTGCAAAAGAGCGTTTCGGAATCTGTATACGTTTTTGCCGAACGCGAGTCGATGAGATGTGTTCTAACCAACTTGCTCGACAATGCCTTCAAGAATACAGAGTCTGGCGGGTCTGTGAGTGTCAACTGTGCACGAGTGGGGGACTTGGCTTTGTTGACCGTTAAAGATACGGGTGTCGGCATTCCAGTTGACGCTATCCCTTCGCTTTTTGACCGATTCTATAGAGTCGATAACTCTAGAAGCCGGTCTTCTGGCGGTACAGGCCTTGGTCTTGCAATAGTTAAGTCAATGCTGGATCAATTTCAAGGGCGTATTACTGTTGAGAGCTCTCTGGGAGTGGGAAGTGGGTTTAAACTTGCGCTTCCGATACTTGAAAATAAAGGCTCTACACAAAATTTGCACATAAACTCCAATTCTATTTGATAGATTGAAATGGTAAGCTGTTTTTTTCATTATTTGGGCGGATGCTTTCTCACTTAAACTTATTTTGTATAGCTAGTTCGGCTTCCTGTCTCGAGCTTAAGAGCTTTTTTGAAAATCGGGCAGATTTCGGCTCTATTTCGTTTGCAAATGACGGCGAAAGCGCGGTCAAAGACATAAAGCTCAGAAACAATCAGATTTTCGTTATTGAATACGATAAGCAGACGCGCGATACAAACGAACTGATTCCTCTTTTGCGCTCGGTCATTCCAGATGCGAAATTTATTGTATTGCTGGCTCAAGAGCAGCAGTTCTGGTCGACTGTTGCATCTGGGGTAAACGCATTTTTGATGTGGCCAACAGACCAGAAGACTCTGTCAGGAGCGATTGAGAATACTGTAAACAACGGTTACCATCTTGGTCCTTGCTTGGCTAAATACCTGTTTCAGGGAGATGGACTGAAAAAACTTCGCTTAACTGGAAGTTCCATTGAAATTCCCGATGCTGTGTCGCAATTGTCGGCTAGGGAGAAAGAAGTGGTCGATTTGTTGGTTGAAGGTTTGACCAACAAAGAGATTGCCGATGCTCTCAATTTGAAGCTTGGTACCGTCAAAGTGCATGTGAATCACATTTTGGCTAAGCTCAAGCTCGAGCACAGAGGGCAAGCGATTGCCAAAATCTCGAGGCTCAGATCTGTTTTTTAGGTACGCTCGAGACTAAGTTTTGTGCGGTAGCTTGGTCGGAATAGAAGAATATTTGAGCGGACATTTAACCGGACATTCAATGCGTTTGATCTTCTAAAATTATCGGTATATACTTGGTTGTAGGTGATGTTCGACGTGGACATTTAACCGGACATTTAAGTGGGCTGAAATGAAATTGAAGGACAATGGCGAGAATATCAGTTCTATGGAGCCATTATTGGTCCCAATGGAGTCTGCTGCATATTCTGAATTGATTGATATATCAATGGACTTAATCGCAAAGTCAACTGCATTAAATTCAGCATTACCTTTGAGTATAGTGGATTCTTTGTCCAAGCTGGTTCGAACCATGAATTGCTATTACAGTAACCTGATTGAAGGTCACAACACGCATCCTGTCGAAATAGAAAGAGCGATGCTTGAAGATTTTAGTCGCGATAAGAAAAAGCGCGAACTGCAGCTGGAAGCACTCGCACATATAGAAGTCCAGCAGTGGCTAGATTCGGGAATGTTCAATGAGCCAGTAACTAGTGCAAGTACGATTAAGGAAATTCACAAAAGATTTTGTAGTCTTCTGCCTGACGATCTGTTAGTCATTGATGATCAGATTGTTGAACCTGGTGTATTCAGATCGAAGTTTGTGCAAGTTGGAAAACACGTTGCAGTTAGTCCTGGAGCTGTGGAGCGTTTTCTCGATCGATACAGCACTGTATATTCACAATCTTCTAGGAGTCAGGCTTTAATGTCTGTTCCTGCTGCACACCATAGATTGCTTTGGATTCACCCTTTTATGGACGGCAACGGAAGAGTGGCTCGCCTTATGGCTCATACTCAGTTATTGCGATTATTGGATACTGGTGGCATCTGGTCGGTAGCTCGAGGACTGGCTCGCAAAGAGCAGGAATATAAGTCTCACTTGATGGCTTGTGACAATCGAAGACGTAATGATTTAGACGGAAGAGGAAATTTAAGTCTAGAAGCATTGATAGAATTTACTCGCTTTTTTCTATTGGTTTGTATTGATCAGGTCGAGTTTATGGGCAAACTCATCGAACCGAATAATTTGAGAAACCGTGTCTTGAGTTGGACGGGAAGGCAGAGTGAAGCTGGGCTTTTGCCTCAAAATTCAGTTGTGCTTATTCAGGCGGTCTTATTCAAAGGCGAGTTAACTCGCCAAGAAGCTCCTTTTCTTTTAGGAGTGACTGATAGGCAGGCTAGAAGAGTGACTTCTGCGCTTGTGGAGAAAGGATTGCTTACTTCGCAAACAGATAAGACCCCCTTCAAGCTTGCATTTCCAGCCGGTCTTGCATCGGAATGGATGCCTGGATTATTTCCTGCAAGTTAGTATTTTCCTTCAACCGTCTGCTTTGCTACCTTAGCCATAAGCGCTTCACGTGCTTCAATTGAAGCTCGTGACCCTTTGACAAAAACAGCAATATAAAATACCTGACCTTTAGGACCGACCGCGATACCAACATCGTTAGTGGCAGTGTTTTGTCCTTTGATATCACGCCCGGTGCCGGTCTTATGCGCAAGTTTCCATTTAGGCGGCAGTCCTGCAAGTAATCTATTTGTGCCAGTTTTGCAGTTGAACATATCTTCGAGCACCACTTGGCGAGATTCTTTGGAAAGTAAGTCGCCACTATATAATTTTTGTAAAAGTGCCACCATCGCGTTTGGAGTTGCGGTGTCGCGCTCGTCTGTGAGGAACTTTTTGATGTTGCTGCTTTCAGGTTGAAGAATGGCTTCTGGCCTGTCTATTCGGACCGATTGGATTCCTGCGTTTTTCAATATTTTTGTGACTTCTTGTGCACCACCGATTTTTGCAATTAAGATATCGCATGCAGTGTTGTCGCTATCGCAAATGGCGCGGGTCATAAGTTCGCGAATAGTAAAATCGGATTGCAATCCTTTAATAGCGTTTTTGATTGGACTATGTAGTGGTACCAGATCGGATTTGCGAACCGTTATTTTGTCGGTGATTTTTAATTTGCCCTGGTCTGCCAATAGCAGTACTGCAATTGATAGTGGCAATTTGCAAACACTTTGCATTGGAAAGGGTTTGTTTTCATTGAGCCCATACCGTTTTTTAGAAGTTGCATCTAAAACTGCAATTCCGGCTTCTCCTTTGACTGAATCTAGGTCCGTTTGATCTAAAAAAGCATGTGCCGGTGCGGTTGTAGTGAAAAACACCGACGCTAAAGTAAGTAATATTTTGTGGTTTGACATATATCAATGAAAACCTGTGCAGTATTCTAAAACATTACGACGAATTCATTTTTGGAATTGAACTTTTTGGAGATAGGTGACGTCTTATTTACTAGAGAACAATCCCGATGAGGAAATATCGATGAAAATGTCCAAAACAGTTGCTCTATCTCTGGCTGTCGTCACTGCATTTATGACAGTAGATGCTGCATTTGCCCAGGGCTGGAGGCACAATATCAATAACCGACAACAGCGTCAGCAAAATAGAATCCAAAACGGTGTTCAAAATGGAACCTTGACCTCTAAAGAAGCTGCACGTTTATCTCGCCAGCAAAATGCTCTGTCCAGGCAAGAGGCTCGTTACAGGGCGAGTGGAAGTGGTCTTAGCCCTTGGGAGAGAACTAAGCTGCAACGTGAGCAGAATCAGCTAAGCCAAAATATTCATCACCAGGCAAACGATCGTCAGGGAATTAATTTGCCTCCAGTTGGCAATCCAAACCCATATAATCCTCCAGGTCGACCTGGTATGTACAACATCAATAATAATCAGGCAAACCAGCAACAGCGCATTAACCAAGGCATTCAGTCGGGTGAGTTGACTCAGACTGAAGCTCAGCGTCTTTCTAACCAACAAGAAAGATTTGCGACAAAAGAAGCTGAGATGCGTCAGGATGGTCTTACACTTCAAGAAAGACGCAGATTGGACAACATGCAAGATAACATGAGTCGTAACATTTATCACCAAAAGCATGATGGCCAGGACCAGTAGGACTTCATAGAAAAAAATGTCTCCACTTCACGTTTGTTTCACGCTCGTTTCACCAAAAGTTCACGCAGAAAAATTACATTGAGCATGCTTAGACTCAACTGCGTACGAGAATGAAAAAACGCTCAGTGCTCACCTTTGGTGAGTGCGGAATTATAGTGGAGACATATCTATGAAACGACTTTTAGCATCGGTGGCATTTGCCATTTCGTGCGTTTTTACACTACAGGCAGATGCTCTGGCAGCCAATCACTTCGTTTCACCAAACGGAACAGGGGAAGATGGCTCCAACTGGAAGAAAGCCTGGAAGTCACCTTCCGATATAGACTGGACGAAAGTTAATGCTGGTGACCAGATTCTTCTAGATGGAGGAACATCTGGAATTACTTATAATGCATCAATTACTGTGCCCAAAAGCGGTACACAAGGTACTCCAATAACAATCAGACAAAGTCCGCACGCTGGACATAATGGAACCGTCACCTTTTATGGTGGTGCCACAACTGGTGCTGTGGGTCTGGACAATGCCATTCTAATTCAAGGTTCCTATGTAAACATAATTGGTGCGCAGCGAGGCGGAATCAAAATGAACGCCTACAAAGTTGCTTGTATAAATATTGCAGGCACCAATAATGTTAATGTCAAAAATGTCTACATGGATAATCGCGTGACCTCGTCACCTTATGGTGCAACCTCATCTGTGGGCGTTCGATACAGTGGCTATAACAATAGAATTTTAGACTGCGATTTTCGCAATTCTACAGCAGGTGCAAGAGAAATCTATATGGCTGGTGTCGAAAATTTGACTGTGTTCAACCGATGTTCGTTTGGTTGTGACAGATTTTGCGATGGATGGCAGCGCGGTGCCTCTGGCGCGAGTATATTAGGCGTTAACAATGCTGATGCTAATTTCAAGTCGACCACACATGTTCGAAGCTGTGCTCTGGGCCCTTATGTAAGCACAGGACTTCAAGTCTACAGTGGAAAATGGTCGGTGCTTGATTGTTTGTTTTTGAATGGAAATCTTGCTGGAATCTATATGGACCCGCTTGCAGTAAGTCCGCCAGTTGTGAATGTTAATCAATGTACGTTTTATAAATCTGGCACACCAACGCCACCTTATATGATCAGCAATTTTCCAATATACAATAACACTGGTGTTGGAACACTGAGAGTGAAAAATTCCATTGTGTATGGTGGCACAATGCGAGTGGCTGCAAACATGAATATAAATGCTGGGGGCAATTTCCAGTATAAAGTTCTTGGCTCTACCACAGCACTTGCGCCAAGTCAGATTGACCCGCAATTTGTAGACGATGCAACTTTGTCTACTCTGCCAGTGAACTTTGTTCCTCGCAGACTTTGTGAGGTGACTTATGCGGTCAAGTCGACTTCGCCAGCACTTGGTAAAGGTTCGCGATTGCTTTCAACCAATGAGTTGTGCTCACCATATGGTTTCACTACTCCTATTCCACTCCAAGTAGGCGGACCATAGCGAATGCCAAGGCGCATAATCAGAAGACAAGAAAGCGGCGCTGCCATGTTGATGATTATTGTCATCTGCGTGGCGGCGCTTGCCATTGCAATTGTGACTGGTGTGTCGCTTATGAAATTTACCATTGCAAGTCAAAGAGCCGAAGCTGCATGTGAAGCAGCAAGTCTTGCTGCGGCTAAGGAACTTTCGAAAATAGTAATAGAAGATCCGAATTTTGGATTAATTGGATTAGGTAATTTTGCACCATCCCAAACGGGCATACTTGCAGGCGATGGCAAGCCTTTGCCAGTTGTGTCTATCAATTCGATTGTGGGTAATGCTCGCGTTGCGATGTTGCTTTCAGAACGTCTTGGAAGTGCAGAATTCAGACATCTAGCCGTGCATGACGCCGAATGCGCCAGAGAAGCTTCAAGTCGATTGACACTTGAGTTGAGAAAGGCTCTAGCGGACGCAAAAGATGGTCCCAAAGACTTTAATCAAGAATTGCTCAAGCCCAAAACACAGGCTTACAATGCGATAGCAGCAAATTTGAAGGGGGCTGTCGGTAAGTTCAAAATTAAAGAATTTGATTTGCAACTCGGTTTTCTAAAAAATGGAAGTACTACGGTTACAAGAAACCCTCAATCTGAAGGTCGAGACTATGAAGCTTTTCGCAATTATGCAGTAGGCGGACACGATTTTATTTTCACTGGAGTCGGTAAGCAGTCGTGCCTTGTGGATAGAAATCAGTTTGTCAAAGACGATGGGTATATGCCATCAAGTGTGGTGAAAGTATCTTTGCTGCTCGAGCACCCAGACGAAAAGGACAAAGCATTTAAAACTGTTGCAGCCTCTAGTTGCGCTCAACCTTTTAGCCTTGAAGATAAGTCCAAACCTGGAACCATGAATTTGAGCTTACCGCAAGGTCTTCCTCAAGAATGTTATTCGCTTCAAAATTTGTTAGAAGACACCAAATTTGGTGCTTTGCCAATCACGTATTACACTTCGCTTGGTGGTGACTATCCACTTGAACCTCAAGCGCGTTTGGCACCAAATGGCGTGCAGGACAATAAAAAGCATATTAGCAGTGTCTTTGCGCAGGGGTTGTATGACTGGATTCGGAGTGCGAATGGAAAAGTAAACATAGACAGTGTAGTGAATATGGTCAACGCCAGGCTGTACTCAGATAATCACGATATTATTCCTGGTCAATCGATCGCGTTTTCTTTTGATCAAAACGGAGAAGTCAAAACTAAATCTTATTCGGCTTATTCTGCTTCCAATCAGCTCGTGCACGAGAATCAGTTTTACACAATTGCATGGGATGCTATTACTACAACTACGGGTAAGTGGACTTTTACTTGTCGGGATCAAGTTCGGAATTTAGGACTAAAAAACGGTGGCAAACACGCCGGACAACTAATGGAAAACACTTTCAGCTATGATTCGATGTCTGCTAAAGATCGCAAAGTTTACAACCAGGGTGGCTTGGCTGTAGAATTCGTTTTGTCTTACAGTCCACTGGCAGCGGTGAAACAAATAAATAATTGATGTTTGCTCGAGCCTCGGTTTTATCTTTGACAGTATCGATTTTTGCAATGCATTTTTGTCTGGCGCAAGAGTCGGGCACAAATACAAGTGCTCAGCAATATAGAACCATATTGTTTGGTTCTACCGAAAAACGTGTGGAAACGGATGACAGTGCTTTTCGACTGGCTGCAGAGAAATTGCAAAATGGCTATAACCTTTCTGCAGATGAGTTTCGTGCGCTTGGAGTCGGCTGTGTTGGTTATGAGTCGTATCGGAAATATTTTCAAAACATTGCTGTGGTTACAGCTGTTTATCGTGATTCGCCGGCTGCCAGAGCTGGTATCAAAGTTGGAGACAAAATTGTAGATAATCAAAAAGACAATCAATTTGCTCATGCCAATCCGCACATAAAGCAAGTTCAAATCAGACTCGCTCAGGCAGGCGATCCAATTGATATTACTTTGTTGCGCGACGGTAAGCCAGAAAAAGTGACCTTGGTGCGTATGAATATCGAGGATATTCAAGAGACCAGATTTCGAAAGATGTGGGAAAATACTGTGCGCCGCCTGGGTTTTCCTAAAGAAGGAAACTACACTGGAACCAGTATGCAAAATTTACAGCCAGAAAAGCCCGATTAATTTCTGTCGGGCAATGCAAAAGGAGTGCTCATGGATTCGCAAAACTCTACTCTGGTGATTCATAACGCTAAATTCAAAATTGTTGGACTTTTGGCTGTGAATCTAATTTGCATAGTCTCTGCCGTGTTTATGGCCAAGAGCGCTTCTGAGGGAATAGTTGTTAACAGTATCGGGTGGCTTGGCGTAGTGCTTTTTTCTTTTGCATTCATTATCCAGATTCGCAGATATATTCGCAGAGAACCACTAATGAAAGCTGATGATAGCGGAATCTATCTTCCTTTCTTTGGATTAATTCCCTGGAACGATATTACTGGATATACCGAGTACAAGTCGATGTTGCAGATTTATGTGGCAAATGAAAGTCATTACATAGACAGGCTGCCGCCCGCAGAGAGAATGATAGCCAATCTGAACAAGAAATTTGGATTCTCGTCCATAACTGTCGCGACAACTTGCTGCTCTTCAGAGCAGAAGACTCTTATGACCAATGCTCTAAAGAAGAGAATTACAGTCAAATAAACAAGTGGTTGCAAAGTTGATCGAGCTTGAATAGAGCACCTTTTTGGATGCTGTATATGCGTTTGCTATGTCGAGTAGATCTGTATTTGTTCTAGACAAGGTCACTTATCTAGTCAATAATTGAATCTGGCGGTTACAAATAGCGAAATGACCACTGTTTTAAGTCGTGAAGCTCCTCATCCGTTCGCTTTGCCGGACGGTGGGTTCAGACCTCCGCTCAAATGGGCTGGAGGCAAGCGTTGGCTTGTGCCTACGCTCAGAGAAATGTGGGCTGGTAACGAGCAAAGACGGCTGGTCGAGCCATTTTGTGGCGGACTAGCGGTGGTATTAGGTTTGGTGCCCAAGAAGGCGCTTTTAAACGATATAAATCCGCATGCCATCAACTTTTATGCTCAGCTCAAACAGGGGCTGAATATCAAATGGGAAATGGAATACCATCCCGACAGGTATTATGAGTATCGAACTGAGTTCAATAATCTTATTCGCAAGAAAAAAGCAAATACCAAGCGTGCCGCCGAGCTCTTCTATTACTTGAACCGAACCGGCTATAACGGACTTTGTCGCTTCAACAAACAAGGTGAATACAACGTTCCGTTTGGCACTCATTCCAAAATCAATTATGTTTATAACTTTGTGCCATACAAGGAAATTTTTAAAGACTGGCAGTTTACTTGTGGTGATTTTCAAGAAACCGAGCTGGATTCAAAAGACTTTGTTTATGCCGATCCGCCCTATGATGTGCCTTTTACTCAGTATTCAAAAGAGGGATTCAACTGGCAAGACCAGGTTCGTCTTGCCGAATGGCTTTCTAAGCATAAAGGACCGGTCGTCCTTTCTAATCAAGCAACCGAAAAAATTGTTGAACTATACGCCAAATTAGGTTTCAACCTGGTTTATCGTGACGCACCACGTCTTATCAATTGCACTGGCAATCGTGCTAAAGCAGTCGAAGTCATAGCCACAAAGCGCATTTAGGTATGAGCAAAGCAAACGACGTAGCCTGGAGTGAATTTTTCGCTAAGTCGAGTGCTCTTGCTGAAATCGAAGTTAATGGTTTTGCTTATGTCAAAGCCGACGATCTAAAAGAATTCAGAGAGCCACGATTAATGGCTAAAATAGACACTCTTGCCATGCGTCCCGAGCCTTTTGTGACAAACAATCTCAGTATTTTGCCTGTGCAAAATGGATTGTATTTACTCTTTAAAGACGAAGAGAACAAACTGTTCTATTCTTTTCCCAAGCTGCAAGACGATTTGAAAGTGGAAGAACATCGCTCACAAATCGATCTGGAAACGTTTGACTGTTTTCCAAAAAGCAAGGTATTCAGCGAGTCTCAAGCAATCGATTATGCTCATCTAGCAGCGCTTATCAATCGTTATATCGGCTCTGAAGAGTCACATTTGTGTGTGCGAGGCAGACTTTATTCGGGCGATTTCAATTTCTTGTTGCCAGAAGAAGCAGAGCCGGTTCAGGTCTCGAACGTTCAAATTGAAGTCGATGCAGGGTTTGAAACACCCGACTCTATCGTACTTATTGAAGCAAAAATAGGTCGTCGTGACGACTTCAACATAAGGCAGCTCTTTTATCCTTATCTTCAATGGTCGAAGCGTTCGCGTAAAAAAATACGAACAGTTTTTTTGACTTATTCAAACGGCGAGTATTTATTCACCGAGTTTAGAATGGGAAAAGATCTTGGCGATATTGAGCTTATCTCTAATCGTGCTTTTGTTATCGACGATTTACCTGTCTGCCACATTGACTTAGAAGAAATGCTTTCATTAGTATCAGTCGAGCCCGAACCAGATTCGATACCATTTCCTCAAGCTGATGATTTAAACAAGATTGTGGATCTGGTTCAATTAAACGAATACGAAATCAAGACACCCCAATCTATTTCTGAATTTTTCGAATTTACAGAAAGACAGTCTTATTATTATGCGGGTGCTGCTGTTTATCTTGGTTTTGTAGAGAGAGCTGACCAATTGCTAGAGCTGACTGTGATTGGAAAATCATTTGCCCACATAGTTTCTCGCTCACAGCGAACCAAAGTAATTCTTGAGCAAATGCTAAAGCGCCCAACTCTGCGAAAAAGCCTTGAACTTTTAATGGCTAAAGATTTTGATCTGAAGCGAATCGACAATCGAGAAATTGCAGATATAATTCAAGCTGAAACTGCTTTGACCGGAACCACGCCTCAGCGCAGAGCAGCTACGGTTAAAAAATGGCTTATGTGGATGATTCTTAATTGCAGATTCAAACAAAGGGTATTTGTAAATGGGGATGGCGTGTGTGAATAAATTCGTTGCTCTTTTGATACTGCTTTTCAGTTTGGCTCAGCCTGCTTATGCCGAAGACGCAGTCTTGGCAGAGGCAAAAGAGCAGGAAATGGTTTTTAAAGTTGCTCATGACGAGATGAAAAAGACTCGTCTTTCAAAGCCAGGTCGCGGTGATTCTCTTGCAGACATGCTAGTGACGCCAATTGAAAAATTGGCGGGAAGCAACGATCAGTCGAGTATGCAAAACTGGGGTAATGTCTGTCTTGATCATTTGTATGATGGCAATAAAGAAGAAGCCATTAGAATAATGGACCTCCTGGATGCAGCAGCCACCAAGTCTTTTCCTAAGAGCGAATCCATTGTCGGGCAAGTTTTATATTATTTTGCCATCGGTTCATACATGGATGGTGACATGAAGAACGCCGAGAAATATGGTCTGAAATGTGTTGAGAAATATCTGGCTTCAGGATCTAAACTTCGCGTTGATCAGTCTAACTTGCAATTGTGCTATTACATGCTTGCAGTACTTTACGACAATCAAGGAAATGCTGAAAAAGCGCTTGAGTACGCTAATAAAGCTAAAAGTATTTAGGTGAACAATTTGTTCTATTTGCGAGCAAGTGCAGCCATATTGAAGTTTTTGCGTCTTCCATCATTTATGGTGGAGTTGGCGCGGGGTGCCATTTGCGGCTGTGCTTCGTAATTGTCGTTGCGAACAGAGTACTGTGGCCTGGTATTTTGTCGGGAACCACGCGACAAAACTCTGCTCGCTCTTTGTCCCTGAGAAGATGCCGATTGACGAGGAGTAGGGGCTTGAGGAAGGGACTTACGACGATGAGGAAACATAATTTTGTCGCGATCTTCTTTAGTCGGCAACGAAAAGTTGGGTGACAAAATTTC
>CAZFKB010000068.1:0-18842 GCA_964519785.1 uncultured Candidatus Obscuribacterales bacterium
GGAGTACGAATCGGCTGCGCAAGCTCAAAATATTTTTCAAGAATCAAATCATCTCCGTACGGCGGAGGTTCGTCGAAATCAATTGGATCATCGTGAGTAGTCCAGTTCCAGAGCACTTCATCTGTGCCCGAACGAATCAATTTGACGTTCAAACGGGGGAACCAAAGGTCATCGCCTTCAGACTCACGATAAACGCTCAAGCGCCCTTTGTTCAATTGGGGTCGGTCTATTAGCAGTTGCCTGCCTTGAGCATCGATTTCATCCATCTTTTGTCGCCTGATTTGAATAATTACAGTTGGACAATATTACTCAATTTTGGTTCGGTTTTGCCAAACTGATAATTTTTGGCTTGTCAAAATTCTTTGAGTCGGACATGCCAAGATTTATTGGCATGAATATTTTCGTACTAAACCAGAGATAATAACTGCCTATGACCAAAAGTAAGACTTTGACATTTCCAAAACGTGTTTCTCTGGGCAGCGTCTATGTGGCGTCCAAAGAAATGCCAGAGTCATTTGAGCTTCTTGAACAACCACTTGGACTGATAACTCGACCTGAAAATCAGCCAATCTCATGGCAATGGGTGGATGAAGCACGCGGTGATATTTCGGTACCTCCAGATACAAAGATCAAACTGAAACCTGGATCTGCACAAGTTACCAATCTCGCATATTTAAGTGATCTCGAAGCAAACGCTATACATACGCTCGATTTGAGTAGAACAGGCATTAGCGATCCAGATTTGCTTCCCATTAAACACCTGGAAGGTTTGTCGGTGCTGGAATTGGCTTATACTGCCATTTCCAACCACGGCATCGAAATAATTTCCAATTTGCAAAACCTTCACACCCTAGGTTTGACTAACACTGCGATTACCAACTCCGGACTTGAAGGCTTGAAAAAGCTTACTGGTTTGAAAGAACTCTGGCTCAATGGCACACTTGTGGACGATGAAGGGCTTGAACATTTGAAAGAATTGGTCCAGTTGAAATTACTTGGTCTTGCATCAACTAAAGTAACAGACCAGGCTTTTGAAACTTTAGCGCCACTTAAATCCTTACTTCGTCTTTATATGTTCAACACAAAAGTTACAGCAAAAGGTGTTGGTCATTTCAGAGAAATAATTCCACGCTGTCGAGTGAAATGGCTTCGTCCTGCCAAATTACGCCCAGAGTATATGGAAATCGACGAACTAGATCTGGACTTGAGCAACTTAATGGCTGAATTGCCTGAGTCTGAAATCGAAGAACAAAACGAAAAAGTTTCCGGTATGCCTGATGAGCAGTTCTGGAAATTAATAGACAAACTTGATTGGGATCACGAAGGTGACGATCTACGTGTTATAGAACCTTGCATCAATGCTCTTGCAAAAATGGAAAACCGCGATATTTTCGCATTCGATGAGGCTCTAAGTTCAAAATTATTTGCTCTAGACGCAGAAAAATTCGCACGCAATATTGGTCGCGAGTCTTATCGAGGCAAAGATCAATATTTTTCTAAAAGCTGGTTTTTGAACGCTAGATGTTGTGCCATTGCAAATGGAAAAGAAGCTTTCGATGAAATAATGGCAAATCCAGAGAACATGCCTAAAGATTTAGGGTTTAAAGCTTTGGTTTCGATTGCCGAAAAAGCATATTTGCAAAAGAATGGCACAAGATACAACTACGCTACTCGTCATAACAACAAGACGTTTAGCAATAAAGAGGGATGGAACTAAAATTTCAGATCTCGGATAAAGTTACTTATATATGTACGCAAGCAAATTTCAAACAAAACAAGGTATCTGTCAGATAGTCTGGACCGAGCGAGGTCTTAAAGCCATCGTTTTGCAAAACACCCTTTATAACCATATCCGTTATCGGATATGCTCTCAGAACCCGGTAGGGGTAGAAGACCTGAAAAGCCGAATAATTGGTTATTTCGATTGCGACACGCAGGCTTTGAATCAAACGAGCGAAATCAAATTTGATTACGACAACATCACTTCGTTTCGTCGCAAAGTTTATGAACGCCTCAGAGACACAAAACCAGGCGAAAAAATTTCATACGCGCAACTGGCACAGGCATCCGGAGCTCCCGGAGCGGCTCGTGCAGTCGGAACAGCCATGTCCAAAAATCCCTTCCCACTTTTGATACCTTGTCACCGTGTCATAAAATCAAACGAGGTGTCGGGTGGTTATTCAGCTTTATCTGGAACAAAATCAAAAGAAGAACTTCTAAAAATGGAATCAAAACCGCATCCCGCAGCAAGACAAATGTCTTCACGCAAAGGAATAAAATGAAAAAAGCCCAGTTGAAGTTTTTTATTTTGTCGCAAGCGTTTCTTTCGCTTACTATGCTGAATTCGACTATTTTTGCAAGTCCAGCTAAAGCTCAATACGACAGCTCAGGACAATATTCCGACCAAGCTCCAACAGGAAAATTGGAAGCAGTTCGCTACATTACCTGGTGGTTTCATGACGCAACGGGCTATCACCCTGCCATTCTTGTTCAGTTCGAAAATGTAAGCAATCAAGATTTATCTGGCTCAAGATTGCGTTTTCAAGCTCAGTTTCGCAATCTTGCAAATGGCTATGTCAATATTTCGAATACAGAGAAACGAATCAAATTGGAACCAGGAGACAAAATCGAAGTTTTTCTCCAAGGTCCAAACTCAATTGAGTTGCCGATTGATCGAGCGCAATGGCCAAAAATGGAATGCAAAGTCATGGCTCGACTTGGAGAAGAAGGTGCCGAATCAAGTCAAACTCTTCTTGTCGCCAGACTAGATCAAGTGACAATGAGCACGGATGAAGCATCCAATTTATTTGGCAAACAACCAGATTTAAGACCAAAGAAGAAACGCTCAGCTCCTGCTGTTTCTAGAACACCTCTTGCTGCCACCACCGGTGTTCTGGGCGAGAAAAGACCCAAATATTTGAGCTCGACTGCAACTCTTTCTCAACTTGGTACTTTGAACGGTGCAAGCCATCCTGGCATTGGAGATGACTTTTTTCACTTCGAGAAAAAATTTGGTCTGCCAATCGAAACCGATACTAACGATATAAATTGGACCTGGGCTCACTATCAACCAAGCGACGGCGACTTTTCACTTTATGCCGGTGCACCTGGTCAATCAGACATTGTTGAAATAATTATAGTTAAGCTTCCGAACGATGCGCTCAAAAATGAAACTGAGTTCTTAAGCATGGCTAAGGCAATGACAGGCAAGATAGGGCGCGAATCGCTAACAACGACTACCCATTCGGTCCGTTATCTCAGATCTGGACGCTTAAAAATTGAACAATCAATTGGTCGCGGTCTGCAGGCGGCTCATCTTCTGTATGGCAGTCTGGGTGGGGCGCAAGCAGCTTCTGGTGGAGGCACCAACCTAAATTTACTGATTCTAACCAAAAGCGCAGGCAATATATTTACTACTTTGCGCAAGGATACACAAAAGGCTAAGATATTAAGGTTCTTGGGACCGATTTCGGACATCCAGAGCAAATAATCAATCTCTACTGCACTAACCTCGAGGTGCATCAAATGCCTGTCGAAGCTCCAGTAAAAAGAAGACATAGTTCAATCAACCAGCCAGAAAAGTCCAAAAGCAAGCCTAATAGCATGAATCTGATCGACAAAATTCCAGTAGACCTAGTTCTATTCATGGCGTCTCCCTATATTGCAGGCGAACGACCGCAAGATGCAATATCTATGGCTCACAAACTTTGGAGCAAATATGGCTATACATCGACCCTAGATATTCTTGGCGAAGATATGACTAGCGATGCTGATTGCGAAGCATCGGTGCAGAACTATATCGAACTTGCAAATCAAATTGCAGCAAATCCGCTTCCGGTGCCAGACACAGAACATAGAAAACAATTGACCATTTCACTAAAACCATCGATGTTCAGCACCATTTCGCCAGGGCAGGAAGGATGCGAACCCGCTCTAGCTCGAGCTTTTTCTAGAATAGAAAAAATCACAGCCCATGCCAAAGAACTCAATATAAACGTCACCCTTGAAGCTGAAGATTATCGCTGGACCGATTTTCAACTAAACACCTATTTCGACTTGCTCAAAAAAGGTTATTCGAATCTTGGTACTGTTTTGCAAACACGTCTTTTCCGCACTGAAAAAGACCTTAACCGATTTGATGTCGATTTAAAAGGCAAACGCGTTCGGCTGGTCATCGGGATTTACAATGAATCTGAATCTATTGCTCACACCGACAAGAATGTGATGAAAGGTTTGATGGTCAAATACGCCGGAATATTGCTGGCTAAAGGTGTTTATGTCGAATTTGCAACCCATGATGAAGCTTGCATAACGGGTCTAATCAATAATGTAATAGAACCAGGGATGATATCAACAGACCGCTTCGAAACCCAGTTTTTACACGGCGTTCCACGCGACCAATTACAAAAATCGCTTACAGACGCAACTTTCGCTCCAGCAAATCCTATCCTGGTGCGTAAATATTTGCCGTTTGGACCTGGAAAAGTGGCAGGAGCTTATTGCCGACGCCGCCTGAAAGAGAATCCAAACATGATTGGTTATGGAATCAAAAATCTCTTCAAGCTCCAGTGAAACTATCATACAAATTCAAAGGTTCTGAAAGTACAAAAAAAGCGCCCGTCATTCTTATCCACGGCACAGGCTCGCACGGAGAAATGTGGGAAGCGCAAACACGCCTTTTGAATGATCGCGGCCATCCATGTTTGACTATTGATTTGCGCGGACACGGAGAAACATTCGAGCCGGGCGAAAAAGCCGATTTAAACACGCATATTCTGGATGTAATCGAAACCCTGGAAGCATCTCAAATACAATTGCCTGCAATTTTTGTCGGACATTCGCTTGGGGCTATAATTTCACTCAAAATTGCACAAAGTCATCCTCACTACACTAAAACCATTTTCCTGGCAGCTCTGCCAGGACGAGTACTACCGGCGGTGGCACATAGTTTTCGCTGGTTTTTAGCAAAACCCTATGAACTCCTAAAAGGCGGACATTTGCACGACGCGCTTCCATTTAGAGGTAAAGCCTTACTGAACACACACGCGAATAGTCTGCAAGAAATAGTGAATAATTTCGAGTCAATCGATTTGACTCGCGAACTTTTCGAAATCGACTGCCCGGCTCACTTGAGTGCCGGTCGCTTTGATCCGGTTGCACCTTACATTTACATGAAGAAGGTTCAAAAAAATATCCGCAATTCGACTCTCACCATTTTTGATCTTGGTGGACACAATTTCATGGACTATTACACGCATTCTTTCAATAAGTGGATTTTGGACAATCTGCCCGAAGAACCGACCTAATAGATTACATGTGAAAAACGTCTTTGAGCCAATGAACCATTCTGCGCGGCTCAAGTACATCATTATTTTCTGCTCTGGTAGATTCAAGCTTAAATGATGGCGGGGTCTTTTCCTGCATCGAAGAATCGCTTGCTTGTCTTGTCGCCTGGCTTGCGAAACTATTCATCGAATCGCTTGGTTTGTCGCCCATCGAACCTGGCGCATCCAGGGGCGAAGTAACCTTTTCGGCCACCACTTTACCCAATAACGAAAGGTTATACAGCAAATCATCAGGAACTAAAATATCGGGACGTCGCATTTGTACAATAGCTTCTCTGTCTTTTGGTGCATCGACTGTTCGCACAATGCGCTTTCCATCGCCAAGGATTAAAATAGCTTCGCCAGTATCTTCGGTAAAGAAAAATGCTTCGCCTGCCTTCAAAGTTCCAGTACCATTTTTAGCCAGAAAACGAAGTTTGCGAGTCCATTCGTCTTCTTCTGTTTTTACAACTACTTCGTTACTAAATTTGGTCGGGCTATTCTTACGAATTGATGTTTTATTGCGTTTTAGCACTGACTTAGAAACTTCTTTTGACTCTGCAAGAGAATTATTTGATTCCGCACCAGAATTTGTGGGAACAAGAATCGCTTGTTGAGCCAAAAGAGTAGGCAAAGTCTTGGTCGGATGAACATATTCTTTTGCCACCAGTTTTTGCTCGGTCGGCGGTGCGGAAACTTGATTTGAAACAAAATCACCTTGATTATCATCATTCGATTTTGCAGCAGGAGTAAAAACTAATGCCGGTTTTATAACTGGCGCAATCGCCGGTGCCATCACAGACGCCACCACCTGACTGGTTTCGATAAAGGTGTGTATAGTCTGCAAAATTGTATCTGACTCTTTGCCTAAATCGTCATGCCCTTTCTCGTCAGGCAGCATTCCAAGCGACTCTCTTAATTGTTCGAACGCGCCGCCGACATTTCCTTTTTCCAATTGCAACGTCGCCAAAAGAACTCTTGCATCTTTATATTTCGGCTTAATTGTAAGAGCTTGCTGCAAACATGTCACAGCCATATCGTGAATCTGTTTATGTCGGTAAATTAGCGCTTGTTCAAAAAAAGATTTGAAATGATTCGGATTTTTATTTGTTGCTTCCAAAAACTGAGTGAGTGCGTCTTCCCACTGTTTTTTCTTTTTAAGACGCAGCCCCATTCTGTAGTGCCCTTCAGCTAGTGTCTTTTGGATGCCTTTACTAAAGCGCGACTCACCAGTTTTCTGAACATTTTCTTGCGCACCCAGGGCTTTATCCCCAGACTTTTCTCCATCTTTCAGACCAGATTTATCGCCAGTGTTCTCAAAAATCTTGTCCTGATTCTGGGCTTGAGGAATTACAGCTGGCCAAGCACAGGCGGCTGTGCCCTGCAAAGAAATACACACCAGCACTGATACCAGAATGCATGTCTTAGATTTGGATGAAAGATACGGACGAATCAAACCAGGCATGCAACTACAATAGCTCAAATTGCAATTAATTGCATCTATTTACCCGGCTTGGAAGCCCGAACCAGAGCCCGCTCCAGATTGCGAACAAACGTTTTCCATCCAGGTTCAGATATCGATTTGAGTGGCCAAACCAGCACCGTTTTCAACCTATTCATATTACCACCCAATATATCAGTGAGGGCTCGGTCACCGACTACCGCAACTTCTCCTTCGCTCAAATTCAAGGTCTCAAGAGCTTTGATGAATCCTTTAGCGAAAGGTTTTTTGCCATGCCCTATGACACGAATATTTAATACGCCCTCGGCCTGGCGCATATAATCTTCTCTTTTGTTATTACTCAAAACCACGATTGCGCCGTCGAAAGCCTTGTGAGCAGCTTCAAGCCAGGCTTTAACATCTTGGGTAATCTCTCCACTCTTAGAAACCATAATGGTGCTGTCTAAATCAAGAATCAAGCCTTTGACACCACTTTCGCGCAACTTGTCTATGCTCAAAGTGGTAATATCGCCATCTGTTATATATGTCGCTTTAATAATCATTGCAATGCTCTAAGAACAGGGGATCTGAACTCTTACTCTTTCAATTATAAGTTTTACAGGAGCAAAATCTTGTAAGCCGCTCAGTACGGTATATCTAATAATGTATCATTGACTATTCGAGAAAGATGAAAGAACTAGCTCCCAAAATTCAAACAATGGATAAAGCAAGCCTGCCTGTAAAACACGTGGCCGTAATCATGGACGGCAACAGGCGCTGGGCCACCCAAAGAAAATTACCTAAACTGTTAGGCCACCAAGAAGGGGTCAAAAGTTTAAAACGCCTGGTCAAATATGTTGGTGCAGCCGGACTCGAATATTTGACTGTTTATGCATTTTCAAGTGAAAACTGGCAACGTGCCGATGACGAAGTCTCGTACTTGCTGAAGCTATTTGTTCAAGTATTGAGCGATGAAGTTGCCGAGTTACACAAAAACAAGGTCAAACTGCGATTTTTAGGCAAGCTCGATGCGATGCCTGAAGATTTAAGAATGAAAATGCAACGAGCTGAAGAAACGACGGCTGCTAATACCGGCTTGAATTTACAAGTAGCGATTAATTACGGATCTCGCCTTGAAATTACTGAAGCTTTGAAAAAAATCACCAGAGACACTCTTTCAGGCAAAATCAAAGTAGGCGAAATCACCGAAGAACTGGTGAGCCAATACCTCTACACCAGTGAAATTCCAGATCCTGAACTTTTAATCCGGACTGGCGGCGAAATGCGACTTTCCAATTATTTACTCTGGCAATCTGCTTACACTGAAATTTATATCTGTGATGCACTCTGGCCTGATTTTTCACCAGAATTATTCGACTTAGCTATCGAAGAGTTCAAAACCCGCCACCGTCGCTACGGCAGCTAACAATCAAAAACCATATCCGTTAACGGATATGGTTTCAAAAGTGTACGAGCGAATGCCAGCAGATTTTTCAGAGTTGCCTAAGGCATCATCTGGGAGAGCATTTTACCTTGCTCATCAACTGATTTAATAAGACCTTCCAAATTGATACGCTGACCCCGAGCGGTAAGTACAACAAGATAGTGCCCACCAGTCTCCATGAAGTGCAAAATCCCCTGGTCGGTAAGCAAAGTCATTTGTACAAGAGCCCCACGATTCATACGTTGAATTGAGACGTCATTGTTTGAAAAGAGGGTTGCGCTCAAAGCTCCAATTGTCGCCACTTCGATGTCTGGGGGCAAAGAAGAACACACCACCGAACCATCACGAGCAACGAGCAAACAGCCTAAAATGCCATGTTTGCCATTAAGCGAAGCTACCAGTTGTTTTACTTGCTCAGAGACATCTCCCGCCATGTTGATTCATCCTTTTGAAGTTATAAATTGTTTATATTATAGTGCTTCGTCTTCGTCTTCAGCATCTTTTGGCTTATCAGGCGAAAGTTTTTTCAAATCCAGAACATCGATCCATGGTTCATCGAGTTGAGTAGAAAAAACGTTTGCGGTTACCTCGATTTTATCGCCATCATGCAAAGAGCTAAGAAGCTTGCTTTTTGGGTCTTTTTCATTCTTAGGCATGGGCATTGCAATCTTCAACTCAGAAAGCGGAACTTTGGAGTCGGGTCTTAGAACCAGAAAAGAGATATTGTCCTTTTGAGGACGCATTGCTGGTTTGTAATTCAGTGCCAGGTTGCAATAAGCAAAAAAGTTGGCGGTGAATTTGACATTTTTGCCCAAATATTCGGCTGGCTTGTCTACCAACTGAAGCGGCGTTACATCCACGACGTTTGCAATTACTGGATGCTCGACGACTGAAGTTTTGGCATCGGATTTTTTATCATCAGACTTGTCTGATTTTGCTGATTCCTTATCTTTGCTTTTGCCTTTACCGTCGTCTTTCTTCTTAGCATCGCTATGCGCTTCTTTTTCAGGAGCCTTGGCTGGTGCGCTTATGGCAGGCGACAAAGCGCTTGACAATGCCGCGATTAGCCCGAATGAAAGGGCAAGGGTCGAAAACAGAGGTAATTTGCGCTTCAAAGATTTTTCTCCGGTATATGCTTCGAAACTCATATTACCAGAAGCTCATTAGGAGTGCTCGAATAGCTTTTGTAATATGAGTCATGTAAATTAAGTTCTCATTCTAAAGGAGCCAAGGTGGAGAGTACCCCCGAGCAAGAGAAGCAACTTTCGCCCATGATGCGTCAGTTCTGGGACGTCAAAAAACAGTATCCAGACTGCCTTTTGTTTTTCAGAGTGGGAGACTTTTACGAAACATTCGACGAGGATGCACGTATCGCCTCGCAGGAACTTGACATCACCCTGACTGGAAGACCCGAACCCTCTTATGCAAACGGTCGAATTCCTATGGCTGGCGTTCCATTTCGAGCCTACGAAGCATATCTGGGCAGACTGCTAGCCAAAGGATATTCGGTTGCTTTGTGCGAACAGGTCGGCATTGTAGGCGCTGAAAAAGGTCCTGTTGAGCGCAAAGTGACACGCGTCTTCACTCCGGGAACAGTGCTTGAATCACAGTTCTTGAATGCACGCGAGAACAATTATCTAGCTGCAATTTATGCTCAAAATCCAAACGCAGACGAATGGGGATTGGCTTATGTAGACGCTTCTTGCGGAGAGTTTTTCGTTTGTCAAACAAGTCTCGACCACTTGCTTCTGGAGCTTGGACGCATTAATCCCCAAGAAGTACTTGTGCCATTCAAGGTGGTTAAGTCAGGACCCAATAACCTGATTACAAGCGAAGTTCCAGATTTACCCGAAGTTTTGAAAGACAAATATCGTTTTATCAATCGGACAAAATCCAGTTACAATCACGATGGAGCGATAAAACGAATTCAAGAAACCTTCAATGTGGCAAGCCTCGAAGGATTCGGCTGTCAGAATCTGCCTTTAGCTGTAAGTGCGGCTGGAGCCATTTTGCACTATCTCGACCACACCCAGGGTGCACTTCGACCGGTATTCGAAGGTATCACCACATATGGTACCGAAAGCTGTATGGTGATGGACGAGAACACGCGTCGCAATTTAGAAATTTGCGAGACGCATCGTACCAGAGTTTTCGAAGGAAGTCTGCTCTGGGTATTAGACAAAACTCGCACTGCTATGGGTGGTCGCATGCTCAGGAAATGGCTCATGAAGCCATTATTCTCCGTACCGGAAATAAAAAACAGACAGACTGTAGTTGCTTCGTTTTGCAACGAAAGCGAACTGCGTAAAGAACTCTACTCAAGACTTGGTCGTTTGAGCGACCTCGAGCGCTTATCAGTCAAATTGTCGTCGCAATCGGCTAACCCTCGAGACCTGGTGGCAATCAAAGACTCGATAGGCGAGCTGCCCGAACTCGCTAACTTGCTCAATTCGTCGCAGTCTGAATCCTTGCACAACTTGCTTGTATCTCCAGATGAATTACTCGAACTGCGTCAAAAAATTGAGAACTTGATTCAGGACGAACCTGCGCGAGAAATTACCGAAGGCAATATTTTCAAAGCAGGCGCAAGCAAAGAGCTCGATGAAATCAGAGAATTGCTTGGTGGCGGCAAAGACTGGCTTGAAGATTTGCAGCAAAAAGAAATCGAGCGCACCGGAATCAAAAAACTCAAAATCAGTTTCAACCGAACTTTTGGATACTACATCGAAGTCACTTCGGCAAACAAAGATATGGTTCCAGAAAACTATATCCGCAAACAAACACTGGCAAATGCAGAGCGTTTCATTACACCTGAGTTGAAAGAGCACGAATCGAAAGTACTCAACGCAGAAAAAAATCAAAACGACCTCGAATACAAAATGTATTGCGACCTCAAACGCGAACTGGCTCCAAAAGCCAAATTGTTGCACCAGGTGGCATTGAGCGTCGCGCGTCTTGACACCTTTTTGTCTCTGGCACAAGTAGCTTCAGAACGCAATTTCGTCTGCCCCGAAGTGGATGAATCGCAAATTATCGATATCAAGAATGGTCGACACCCGGTACTCGAATCAATCTTGCCCATGGGCAAATATGTAGCAAACGACGTTTTGCTCAAAGGTTCAAGCCAGGATCATCAACTTATTGTTTTAACCGGACCCAATATGTCGGGTAAATCGAGTTATCTGCGCCAGGTGGCTCTCATTTGCATCATGGCTCAAATTGGCTCTTTCGTCCCCGCCCAAAGCGCACGTCTGGGCATTGTCGATCGCATCTTCACACGAATTGGAGCCGTAGACGACCTCACTCAAGGTCAGTCTACATTTCTTGTAGAAATGAGCGAAACGACCCAATGTTGTCGACTTGCAAGTGACCGGTCTTTGATCTTGCTCGACGAAGTCGGCCGAGGCACAAGCACTTATGACGGCGTTGCAATCGCCTGGTCTGTGGCTGAATATCTAGCGCAAGAAGTAAAAGCTCGCACCATTTTTGCTACTCACTATCATGAATTAAATGGACTTTCGAATACTTTTCCTCAAATAGAAAATTACCAGGTTCTGGTAAAAGAAAAAGACGGAGACGTTGAATTTATCCGCGCCGTAGTACCAGGTGGTGCCAGTCGCAGCTTCGGTGTGCAGGTAGCCAAAATGGCAGGCTTGCCATTACAAATTGTTCAGCGCGCTCAATATTTAATTAATCAATTGGAAAAGCGAGCAATTGTGTCCAAGCTGCTTGACGCTCCTAAATTCAAAGAAAAAGACAGCACCACAGACAATACCATGCAATTATCATTGTTTGAAGCTGCATCTCAAAAAAATGATCTACTCGCCGTAACTGCAAGCTCTGGAGGCACGCAAAAAATAAATGAGGCTGAATAAAGCACTAGCCCTGACCTTGAGTTTAAGCCTGGGTGCAAGCACATTTGCCAATCCCATTTTCAGTCTGCCTGCATGGGCAGAAGCCACGCACTACACAGCTTCGCTTGCCAAAGACGACATGACTTTGATGAACAGAGGCGATTGGAAAGGGCTTGTAAAAAGTCTTGAAAGCAAAGGCAAAGCAAACAAGCTCACAAGCCACGAAAAAGCATGGTTGATTTTCGCCTATCTTTTCCTTGGCGATTGCGACAAGTTGAAAGACTTGAGCAAGCTGACCGAACTTGGCGACGCCATGCGCCCAATGCTTGTGCGCGATAAAAAGCAAAGTCCACAAGAATTGAATGAAGAACAATTGAATATAAGCTACGACGTGTTTACCCGCGCTTATAGTCTGGTTTGTCAGGGTAAACCAGCTGAAGCAGAAAAAATGCTAGCTAATTTGCCCGAAGGATTATCGAACGACACTTATGCTAATTTTGCTCTGGCTGCAATTGCGGGCAAAAATGGCAAAGCCGCTGCTGCTGCTCAATATTGCAAACGTGCCATAGATTTAGACCCGCAATTTGGCTGGGGTTTTCGTACTTACGGATATTTGAATAAACAATGGCTGAATAACAAAGACGAGGCAGAAGCTGCGTTTCGCAAGGCTCTTGAAATCGAGCCTCGCCAGGACGAAGTTCGAAGCATGCTCATCGATATTCTTTTGGTCCAGAACAAATTCGACGAGTCGCTCGATCTGGCAAATGAAGCTATTCGTCTGGAACCTAAAAATGACAAAGGTTATTTCAGACTGGCACAGATTTATGTTCAACAATGGCGTTTGCGTGAAGCGACTAAGGAATTGTCCTCTGCTATTGCACTGAACGACAAATCAGCCATTTATTACGCTCTGCGCTCAGACATCAAAAAATATCAAGGCGATATCAAAGGCGCACTCGAAGACCAGCTTCTTGCCACAAATTCGACTACAGACAATGCGCAAAAAGTCATTCAATTAATTGAATTATCTTCGCTCAATTACGAAGTCGGCAATATACAACCAGCAATCGACACACTCTTTGAAGCGCTTGCTCTAGATCCAAAAAATGTCGACACTCACCAGACTCTGGTCAAACTGCTCATCGCCGAAAAACAATGGCCCCAACTCATCAAAGAATATGAGCGTGCACTAGCGCAAAAGCCAGATAACGCCGAATTGCATTTGTTACTTGGCGATGCACTTTATATGATCCGAAATGATGCTGAAGCTTTAGAAGAATACAAAAAAGCTGCCAATTTGAATGGTCAGGATCCCAAACCACATCGTCATATTGCAGCTTTGTACATGAACAATCTCGATTATGCCGAAGCTGCAAAAGCTTACAAACGAGCATTGAATATAGACCCTATGTCGGTCACTGACCTGGTTTCGCTGGGCTTTTGCAACGCACAAGACGACGATTATTTGCAGGCTGAAGCCGCACTTGTGACAGCTCTTGCTCTAAAGCAAGTTTCAGGAGATCGCGGACCACAAGACACAAAACGCGAAGATATTATTCGCGCACTGGCGTCGCTTCTTTATATCGAAGGAAGATATGCTGATGCGCTCAGTCAATTTGAGGCGTTGATAGCCCTCACCCAGAATACGCCTAAGGCACGTGAAGATCAGTTCTTACTTACACAAGCAAAAGCAATGAGTACTCTCAAAGAGAATAGTCTGCAAGAATTCGTTAACTCATTCAATAACATCACTAACAACAAAGACTTGTATAGATTAGCTCTGGTACAAACTCTTCTTCGCTTGAACAAACCAGACATGGCAATTCAATTCATGTCTCCTGTAAGCGAACACGTTGTGAAAAAAGACGCTCGCTGGCTCTTGCTCAAAGCACAAGCTTTTAGACAACTTGGCGCACTGGACAAAGCATCCAAGCTTATAGACCAGTCTATCGAAGCTTGCTCTCCCACTAAAGATACCCAACCTTCATTGCTTGCCGAGTGCATGATCGAAAAAGCGATGGTCCAGCTCGCCCACAAACAACCTGCTCAAGCTGAATCAACCATCCAACAAGCGATCTCGATTTATACCAAACATCCGCAATGCTATACGATCTTAGCTACAATCGCTCTTCACCGCAAAGACTATAAAGAAGCTTCGACCTGGGTTCAAAAGGCTTTAGAAGTGAACCCCTATTTCACTGATGCTTACTTAATCGCAGGCGATATCAATATGCTTCAGAAAAATTTCAAAGAAGCAAGCAACAATTATAAAAAGGCAGCCGAGCTTTATCCTGGATTGCTCAGAGCACACAAAGCTCTGCTCAATTCTTATAACGCACAAAATCTGTTAGATGAAGCCAGACAAGAGCAAACTCAAATATCAGCAATGCAAAAAGGTGATTAGAATGGCAAGAAAAAGAACTCCAAAATATCTGTTGATTTTACTGTCATCGCTCTTTTTGCCTGCACTACCAGTGATGGCAGATCAAAACAAAACTACAAGCGCGCCAGTTGCAGGAGCGAGCAAACTCATCAATGGCTCTATCGAGCACACAGATGAAATGCCGATGGAGAAAATCACTCCACTCGTACACCAGTTTCCACAAGTAGATACAAGCTCGAATGCGCCTAAACCTAAAATACCTGACTGGGTACCCAACTATGCAAGAGCCTCGGTCTATACCAACCAGACTATGACTATGAAAGTATTCAAACGCATGGCTTTGCCTGGTGGAAGCAAAAAAATCAAAGCTGAGATTCCTGACAAAGGCGCCACCATAAGAATCAAAAAAACAGTACTGGACAATTGGAAAGGCAAGTTTCCAAATCTGCCTTGCATGGTTGTTTGTGAGCCGTTTGGACCAGAAGGCAATTTCAAATTTCACAACGAAGACCCTCTAGGTCCTCGCGGTTATCTCGAGCGAATAGGACGAGACGAAGAAGGATTCGTAAATTATCGCTACTGGTTTGCACCCCCTGCTCAAACAGTCTCAGAAAGCAAACCTGCCAAAATAAACTAACCAAAATCTTTTTACGAAGCTTATGGGCTTGAAACCTTTTCGTCTGGGCCCCAGGCCCTGGACTACAGACGAAAATTTAAAACTAAACTGACCATGGTCCGAAAAGCATGTCAAGCCCAAAGAACAAATCCGAAAATTCGGTCGGATTCGTAAAAATAAAAGGCGCAGAACAAAACAATCTGCGCAATATAAGCCTTGAAATCCCGCGTGATTCATTTGTGGTGTTCACTGGAATTTCTGGATCGGGCAAATCTTCTCTTGCTTTTGGCACTTTGTACGCAGAAGCTCAGCGTCGCTATTTCGAATCAATAGCTCCTTATGCACGACGACTGTTGTCGCAGTTGCCGCCTCCAAAAGTGGACGAAATACTGGGGCTGCCGCCTGCAGTCGCGCTACAACAAAGACGTGCAGAGCCAAACACTCGCTCTTCGGTCGGGACAATTACTACTATTTCAAATGGACTGCGCATGCTCTTTTCGCGCGCAGGAAAATATCCGCCTGGCTTAGAACAAGTAGATTCTGACTATTTTTCTTATAACACTCAAATTGGCATGTGTCCTAAATGTCTGGGATTGGGACAAACACACGATATAACTGAAGAGTCTCTGGTGCCAAACCCAGAACTTTCAATTCGCGAGGGCGCAATAGCTGCATGGCCAGGTGCATGGCAAGGGAAAAATCTGCGTGACATTTTAGATGTTCTTGGCTATGACGTAAATAAGCCCTGGAAAAAACTTTCCAAAAAAGACCGCGAATGGATTTTATTCACAGAAGAAAAACCGGTTGTCACAGTCCATGCCATACGCGAAGCACACCGGATACAAAGACCTTATCAAGGCACTTATATGAGCGCAGCTCATTATGTGCGTCATACTTTTGCTTCTACCCAAAGTACAACTTTGCGCAAGAAAGCTATGCAGTTCATGCAAGCGCGCACATGCGAAGAATGCGGCGGTAAGCGCCTTCGCAAAGAGTCGCTTGCTATAACTTTTGCTAGCTATGACATATTTGAAATGGGCAAAATGCCGATAAAAGAATTGATTCAGGTTCTAGAAAAAGCCCCTGAATTGACCAATAAATCAGAACGATCTGAAGTGGCAAAAATGATTGTTCATGATCTAATTGAGCGATGCACCCTTATTTCCAAACTTGGACTCGATTATTTAGCCCTAGACAGATCTACACCAACACTGTCTGCAGGCGAATTGCAAAGACTGCGACTTACCACTCAATTGAAGTCTGGATTATTTGGTGTTGTTTATGTTTTAGACGAACCATCTGCCGGGTTACATCCTGCAGATGCAGAAGCTCTTGTCGACATGCTTCTTTTGCTCAAGAATTCGGGCAATAGTTTATTTGTAGTCGAACACGAACTAGACATAGTACGCAAGGCCGACTGGATTGTAGACATGGGACCAGAAGCCGGAGATCGAGGTGGCAAGCTGCTCTATAGCGGACCAATAAATGGACTGGAGCAAATAAATTCACGCACTAGCGATTATTTATTTGGCAAAATCAAAAAAGCTCATTCATCAAAAACTGAAAGAAGACCAATAGAGCCGGACAATCGAATCAAATTAGAAAACGTCACAAAACACAATTTGCAAAATCTTAGTGTTGCTATTCCAAAAGGTGTTCTAACAGTGGTGACAGGAGTTTCTGGCTCGGGCAAATCAACACTTATTGGTCAGGCACTTGCCGAAGCAATTAGAAATAAGCTTGGAGTCGAAGAAACAAAAGATGAAGACAGCGAAGAGCAAATGGACCAAGAAGATCTCAGCCTGTACGAAACAATCGAGCGTGACCAGATAAGCAATATTTCGATAAGCGGGCTGGAAAATATCAAACGTCTTGTGCAAGTAAATCAAAAACCAATAGGGCGTACACCCAGATCAAATCTAGCTACTTACACAGGTCTATTCGATCATATACGCAAAAAATTCGCTGAAACAAAAGAAGCCAAAGCACGCAAATATAATGTCGGAAGATTTTCTTTCAATGTCAAAGGCGGTCGCTGTGAGCATTGCGAAGGCGAAGGCTTCGTATCTATCGAGCTGCTTTTTCTTCCAAGCGTGTTTGCACCCTGCAATGAGTGCATGGGCAAGAGATATAATCCTGAAACTCTGCAAATAAAATATCAGCAAAAAAATATTGCCGAAGTGCTCGAAATGACAGTCGAGGCAGCATATGAATTTTTCAAAGACTTAAAAGTAGTTGAGCGCGCACTTAAAACACTGCTCGATGTAGGTCTTGGCTATTTAAGATTAGGGCAACCTGCAACTGAATTATCCGGTGGCGAAGCACAACGAATAAAACTTGCGACCGAACTGCAACGTCAGCAACAGGGCGACGTGATCTATTTACTGGACGAGCCCACGACTGGACTTCATCCTTACGATATCGAGCGCCTGATGAAACAATTACAAGCTCTGGTGGATGGCAAAAATACTGTGGTGGTGGTCGAACACGACATGGATGTAATAGCCCAGGCAGACTGGGTTATCGAGCTAGGTCCAGGCGCTGGAAGCGATGGTGGCAAAGTGGTGACACAAGGAACACCAGAAACCATTGCTTCTTGTTCAGTAAGTAAAACAGCTCCCTATCTCAAAAAGCATTTGCAATTATGAAAGATTTGCCGCCTGCAGATCTTTCAATCCCAGCCTTGATGGCTTTTTATTTTGTTTTAGAACACATCCAGATGCCTTTACCACACCAAGAAGCATTCCGTTGAAAACAAGCTCATGCAGAGGCGATACAGCATACCAGTAGGCCAGTCCTAAAAGTCCTCTGGGCAGAAAACGAGCCATCTGAATAATTTTTGTGGTATTGGAGTCTACCTGCACAACTTTAAATTCAAGGGCGGCTTGTCCCGGTAATCTCATTTCGGCAATGAGCAAGAGTCGCCTTCCAGGCTCGAGTGCACGCACACGCCAAAAATCGATAGCGTCGCCATGGCGCAATTCGTTTGGATGACGCCTTCCTTTTCGCAAACCAGGACCGCCCCAGAAAAAGTCCAGCCAACCACGCAGTTTCCATAACCAGTTGGCATAATACCAACCGGTAGTGCCACCTATTTTCACCAGCGCAGACCATGCCTGCTCGGCGCTGCCAGAGATTGTAATTTCGCGAATATCGTTATAGACAGTGCCACCAGCCCATTTTGGATCCGATGAATTGACCCACTCATAAGGTGGCATTTTGCCAGCGTCTGTCCAATGACTTTCTACCTGGTGGTGCTGAATTTTGTCCACTGCAATTTTGATTGCTTCCTGGCAGGTGAGCAGTTTTTGCGGAATAATTTCAGTGATACTATTTTCTTTGCAGACAGCCTCATTTCGCAAACCTTCAGCAAGTGGACGGGCGATAAAAGCAGGAACCGGAGTGACAAAATTGATCCAGTACGAGCTCAATCTAGGAGTAAATACAAGTACTGGAATAATTCGAGGAGGCGAAATTCTAGCCTCCTGAGCGTAAATAAGCATCAATTGTCTATACGAAAGAATATGAGGTCCACCAATATCAAAAGTTTGGTTATACATCTGCTCTTTTGCCAAAGACCCAACCAGATAATTTAAAACGTTACGTATTGCAATTGGCTGCGACGGCGTGCTGACCCATTTGGGAGTAATCATCAAAGGCAAGCGCTCGACTAGATAACGCATTATTTCAAAAGATGCACTACCCGAGCCAATTATCATTGCAGCTGAGTCTGTCAATAATTTTGTGTCAAAGAGTTAGTCAAGCGAAATTCTTCCCTCA
>CAZFKB010000069.1:0-18713 GCA_964519785.1 uncultured Candidatus Obscuribacterales bacterium
TTTTTTATCAGGATTGCTTCGCTTTATGTCCGCGCCCAATTTCCGAAGCTTTTTGCCTTGATCGCCAGAAGTCTCAATGATATCTTAAGGAAGTTGTTAAGACAGATAGGCCCTTTCTCGACCGGGAAAGCCGGTCAACCATGTAAGGACGGGTATCTGGGGAATCATGAGCGAAAGTTTGGCGGTTAACAATCTCAACGTCACCATAATCCCTAATAAGGATGCAAATAAAGCCAATCAGCTTATTGATATGGCTCCGCCGTTTCAGATTAAGGTCGCTCCTCACATAGAGGCTCTCCAACCCTATAAACCTGGTCGTCCACCGACCGAGCTCATGGAAGAGCTAAAGAAGTCTGGAATCGACGGGTTGGTCAATCTAGCATCTAACGAAAATTCTTATTCACCTCCGCCAAGCGTGCAGAAAGCTATCGCCGAAGCAAACGTCAATCTGAACAGATATCCAGATGCTGGCGGGCTTATGCTCAAAACGAAGTTGGCTGAAAAATATGATTTGAAGCCCGAAAACGTTTGTCTTGGGGCTGGCTCTGAAAGTATTCTTGGCAGCATCATGAAAGCGTTCTTGCACGGTGATGAGGAATTGCTCACTTCGCAAGGCACTTTCATTGGTCTTTATGTTCTTGCCAATGCAAAAGGCGCGAAACTAAATACGGTGCCACTGAAAGATTATTCTTTCGACCTCGATGCTATCTTGCAAGCGATTAATTCGCGCACCAAGATAATTTATTTGTGCAATCCAAATAATCCGTCAGGAACTATATTTACGCGCGATCAGTTCGAAAAATTTATTGCCAAAGTTCCTCAAAATATTCTTGTGATAGTTGATGAGGCTTATCATGAATTTGCTGAATCGAATCCTGATTTCCCGAGCACTGTAGGCTATAAATTGCCTAATGTACTTACTCTTCGTACCTTTTCAAAAGCGTATGCAATGGCGGGTATAAGAGTCGGTTATGGCTTTGGTCATGAAAACGTCATTGGTTATATAAATAGAGTGAAACTGCCTTTCGAACCAAACCTGTTGGCTCAGGCTGCTGGTCTTGCTGCACTTGAAGATGCAGAATTTCCAGTCATCACTCGGGAAAATAATAGTCAGGGAATTCACTATCTAACGTCCGCATTTTCAGAGCTGGGTTTGAAATGCGTGCAGTCGTATGCCAACTTTATATTGATAGAAATGGGTACTGAAGCCGCTGCGCTGGATCTGACAGAAAAGCTTTTATATAAAGGAATTGCTATCAGACATTTGAAAGCTTTTGGTCTTGAAACTTGTGTTCGAGTTACCATCGGCATTCCAGATGAAAATGCCAAGTTGGTTGATGCATTAAAAATGATCCTCGCAGGCTGATTTTTTTAGTGCGAAAGTCTCGAAAGCCAAGCATTATCAATTGCTAAGAATTGCCAAGTTCAAAACAGATCTTAGTCTTAAGTCTGGCTAATTTGCTCGTTTTCGCGCATATACTGGTCCCAGTTTCATCCCCCACCTAACTAAGGACCGAACAATGACAACACTTCAAAAAACTTTGATCAAACCAACATGGAAAGCAGAGCAACTGCACACTGTTTACTCCAAAATGGTTGCCAAACAAATGATGATCACAATGAAAACTCTCGCCAAATTCGGTGAAGAAGCCAAAACCCAATGGGAAACCGAAATGCGCGAATCAATGAAGCAATACTTCGTTGAAAAGAACGTCAAAACTCCTATCGAATTCGCACAAGCTAAAGCCGAACTCGAAGCTAACCTCTATGGTAGCGAAATCGAAGTTTGGGGCGACGACAAAGAAGCTCACTTCACCTACAAAACCTGTGGAATGTGGAAAGCTATGGAATCTTGCGGCGTAACCAAGCAAGAAATGGAAAAAATGTCTTCCGGTTTCGAATCATGTGTCAAAAACATGGCTAAAGAATTCGGATTCCAAGGCGAACTCAAATTCGAAGGCGAAGTACCAACAATCACCTATCGCAAGTAATTTCAGAATCTAACCAGAAACTGAATACTTCCAAGACGCCCCTTCCGGGGGGCGTTTTGTTTTTTTTGTTGTGCATGCAAGTACTTGTAAGTTTCTCAATTCCGATTACGTATTCAGGCAAGTCCTCGTACCTTTTGGGTTACTTTGCGCCATAAAATGATTGTGTCTGAAAGTCATCTCCAATCACAAAAAATTCGCTGCAAGAGTTGCAGGTGTATTTTCAGTTTAACGGATCCCGTGACACGTGACCCGTTAAACGTGACCCGTTAAACGTGACCCGTGACGCGTGACACGTGATTGAGAATTGATCAGACCTTATGTGTGCAACTAATTTTGAGGAAAAAACAATGGATGATTCGCATCCCGGAAAATTTCTAGCAGAAAAGATGTTTACGATCCCAGGTTTGACCGGGTTAAGACTTGCTGCAAAGCTCCAGGTTAGCCACACGGCAATTGCTGAGATATTAAACTGTCGAAGAGGAATCTCGGCTGAAATGGGTTTGAGGTTGGCAAAATTCTTCAAAACGACTCCTGAATACTGGCTCTTAATTCAGATGCGTTATGAGCTTAAAAAAGCTCGTAGAAAATTGAAATTAGAGGACGATACCACACTTGATACTGCTGGTGATTTTGAGCACGAACTGAAAGAGGAGTGCGAATCCAATAAGGACAGCGAATCCAATAAGGACAGCGAATCCAATAAGGACTGCGCTGATTGGAAAGAACAGATTCGAAAATCTGAATTTGTGAGAGAAGAAGGAATCGAGGATGTTTTTAGGGTTTATGAAAGGCTTGGAGACGAGCGGGTTTCATTTGATGCACTCGCTTATGAATTGCAATTGAATGGGGGTCAGCTCTCAGCCATTTTGGTCGGGTTAGAATTATCGGGTTGGGTCAAAAGGCTTCCGGGCGATTATTATGTTCGGTCTAGATAGGCGAGGTGCAACCTCGCTTCGCGCGGTCAGCAGCCTAGCTTCGCGCGCGTCTACGATTTAGCTTCGCATTCGCCGAGGCAAACGATCTTGGGGCGGGTAATTTGGTTGATATTCTGGTTGAGGTTGATTCTCGGCTTCCAAAACAGGTCGTGTATTTGTTCTGTTGTTGGGTGCGTTTTCGTATCTGGCAAAACGTGTGCGAGCGGTTGATTGTTCCCACATTTGAGCTACTTTTGAAGCATTTCGAATATCAAAAGAAAAATGGTGTGCATCATTCGGAATAGGCACATTGGGTCTGGATAAGTTGCCCTGCACAAATCCGTATTTGCGAAGAAGTCGTGCAACATCGGGATCATTGAAGTTTTTGACGTCCAGAGCAGCACCGCGTTCGTGTTCGGAATTGCCAGGTGCGGCTCGCAAACCGCTTGCTATCGCTTGTTGGGTGTTGGTTCGACCAAGTGAGTTGATATTGGCACAGTCGGCGCAGTGAGAGGCTGGCATCAATTTTTTGCCTAAGGGAGCGAGCTCTTCGTTAATCATTAGATATGCTTGTGCGGCAGGGCGGTCGAGCCAGGCTGGTGCATTGCGAATTTTTTTAGTGCCGTCTTGCGCTTTGTAGCTTTCGCGATTGTCTATTCCTACATATACGGGGTCGACTCGTTCGCCATTGCGACGTTTACTGATGTCGTTCACGATGGAAGCGTCTGTTACTGGCTCCATGGGCATACGCGTGCCTGTATATTGTTGCGGTGGCGCGTTTGGATTGTCTGGCGCTTCGTAGCGTGGGCGTCTGTTGGTTGGATTTGGCTGATCGGGATAATCCTGCGGTGCGGGAGGTCGATAACCGCGTCGATCTGCCTCTCTGAAATAAGCTGACCAATAATTGCCCCAGAAATCATTTCGTCCTTGCGGGAAATAACCCTGATTTGGACTGAATTGGTCGAAGCGCGTGGGGGCGTAAGCCTCCATTCTGTATTGTTGCCATGGGTCCCTCTGCATTTGTGGTGGATAGCCGAAGGTTTGGTCTGAATTTTGTTGAGGATTGAAAACTTGTGGATTAAAGGCTCGCTGATCAAAGCCGGGCTGCGTCATAGCAGAACGATCGTAGGGATTGAAGCCCTGGGCGTTAGGGTTGAATCCCTGGGCGTTGAGATTAAAGCCTGGAAATGAATTGAAATTGGTTGGTGAGTTGAAGTTTTGAGTGGAGATAGAGAATGCGCTGAAATCGGTCGCGCTTAAGTTAAGGCTTGCCAGCCTCAATCCTTCTTCTTGATTGTCTTGTTGCGTGCCGCGTGGTTCCGCGGCGTCGCTTTCTAAGGACACCGTCTATGACCTCTTCAGTTTTATCCACCATACAGAATTATCTATATAGAGATAGAGGTCGTAAAGCGTAGGATTCCCATTGCGGGCGCCTGTTTGCTTTTAAAGATTTCCGCGCAAGGCTTGCTCGTGTTCGATGGACTCGAACAAAGCTTTGAAGTTGCCTTTTCCAAACCCTTTCGCGCCTTTGCGTTGAATAATCTCAAGGAACAAAGTAGGTCTGTCTTCAACTGGTTTGGTGAATAGCTGCAGCAAATAGCCATCGGATTCGCGGTCAACCAATATTCCAAGCTTGGCGAGTTCTTCAATGTCTTCGTCAATGTGACCAACACGCTCGGGCAGCACATCGTAATAAGATCTTGGCACTGCAAGGAATTCTACGCCGCGTGCTTTCAGCTCGGCAATGGTCGCGATGATATCACGGGTGGTGATAGCAATATGTTGAACGCCACCTGCGTTGTAATAGTCGATGTACTCTTGAATTTGAGATTTGCCGGTACCAATGGCGGGTTCGTTGATAGGCATCTTGATCACGCCGCTCTTGTTTGCCATTACTTTTGATACCAACGAGGAGTATTTTGTGCTGATGTCGTCAGCGTCAAAATATTGATAAACATAGAAACCAAAGGTCTTTTCGTAGAATTCGACCCACGATTCCATTTTGTTCAATTCGACGTTGCCGACGATGTGGTCGATACTCATTAGACCAACTGGACTTCCTTGCGACTTCTTGTCGAGAGCTTTATATCCAGGAGCGAATGGACCTGTGAATTCTTGGCGTTGGACGAATTTGTGAATGGTGTCACCATAGGTGTGCACCGATGCCGAAATGAATTTTCCTTCTTTGCCTTCATAAAATTCAGGCTTGCTGTGGCTTTTAGCTCCACGAGCAACGGCGGTTTCGTATGCTTTTACAGCGTCGCGTACGCGAAATCCGATTGTCTTTACGCCGTCACCATGCTGATGTACGTGTTCTGCGATTTCACTTTTGCTCGACAGTCCACCTGACACTACAAGTTGTACACTGCCTTGTTTGAGCACGTATGACACTTTTTCGCGATTGCCAGTTTCAAGACCGCTGTAACCAATCACGTCGAAGCCAAACCCTTTGTGATAGTAGTAGCAAGCTTGCAGAGCATTGCCGACGAAGAGTTCGACATGATCAAATCCGTCGATCGCAATCTCTTCGACATCAGGATTGCCTTTGGGAGAAGTTTTGCGTTCGATAGTTTCTTTGACCATTTAAAAATACCTCGAATAACGTAAATATATAATACCTCTAAAGAAGAGGCTTGGGTTGTCAGTCTTCGAGATTTAGCCGCCCAGATTCTTTAAAAGCTCTTTAGCTTCTAAATTGCCTGGATCCTCTGTCAATGCCTTCTTGACCATTGCAAGCGCCTCTTCTTTCTTGCCTTCCTGGCTGAGGCATGCAGCCTTGCCGGTGCGAACAGAAGCTAATACTAAGGTTAGATGTTCGTCTGGCTTTTCGGCGAGCGCCACTTCTAAATTCTTGAGAAGGCGGTCGTAATGCGATTCGGCCTCTTTAAATTGACCGTTCTTTCTTAGTGAGCTGGCTAATTTTAAAGTTTGGATAGAACTGAATTTATTGATGGCATAAGCTTTTCGATAATAAACAAGTGCTTCGTCGTGCTTTTTGAAGAAGTCTTTGACCTGTCCCATCATCATCCGAACGGTTGATATATGCGGATTTTCGGCAGCAAGCTTTTCAAGCATTTTCATTGCAGTCGCTTCGTCTTTTTGTTGAACGGCAATCTTCCAAGCCTCCACGCATTCGTGAGCAACTGCCATCTCGCTTTGCATATTAGCTTCTGACGGGGACAGTTCGCGCTTGGCCGATTGTGTTGGAGTCGAAGACGACGAAGTGTCGGACGGGGCTGAGGTTGGCGCTGCTGCAGAAGTCGCTCTTGCAGTGGCGTCCGATTCGACTTTGGGCAGATCCGACTGCACTTGCATCTGTGAGCGGCATCCACAGGTCAGAGTGGTCGAAACCAAAAGCGCTGACCAGAGAAAATATTTTGATTTATTCATTAGTCTTGTAGTGGAACGTGTCTGAAATTAGAGTCGGAATCAAGATCGGGAGTGTCGAATTTGACTTTGGAGAGCGACACGCCACGTTTCAACATGTCTTCGTTGACAGGCATTGGTGGTCTTGCAATCGACTCTGTATTATGCGCGTCGCCAGCGTTCGCCTCTCGGTGAGACTGAGCGGTAGTGGTTTTCGCTTGGAGGTAACGAATGCGTATGTTCACTTTTTCCTTGTATTTTTCGGGCACAAGGTTGGCAAAAACCAGATCTATGAGCTCGCGAGAGGCTTCATAGAATTCGCGCTTCTTTTCTAAAAGCTCAGATAGGGCCACTCGAAGCATCAATTCATTGGGCTTGTCTTGTTTTAAAAAACGCAAGCGATTGATGGCATCATCGAGAAGGCGCTGGTCGTTGCAATGAAGGAAAAGCTGATGGTAAGCCAGATAAAAGGATGGCTCTACTTCGGTCGTGTGCAAATACTGATGATTCGCTTTGACGCTTTCGCCGTTTAAGCGCAATGCCTCGGCATATTTATAGCTCAAGTCGGGACTCGACGGATTGTTCTCGGAGTTCTCGCGAGCCTTGTCCAGGTCTGGAATAGTGTTTGTGGTCGACTGGCTTTGGGCGCTGGTTGCTTTTGACTGAGTTTGCGCCAGTGCGGGCTGGACAGAATTGAGCTGGGCGCCAAGCCCAAGAGTAAATGACAGAAATAGTGCAATTTTAGACATGGGTCAAATTTTAGCGCGCAAAAGCAATTTGCGCCTCAGATTATGCCTTAATAATAGTCAGGGTCCAGCTAGAATCGCCGGACTGGACCTGGTCTAAAACCTTATGCCCTTCGGCTTTAACGCTCTGGCTAACACTTTCGACCGGCTCGCCGTCGTCTAAAATTACTGTTACAGTTTCGCCGCTTTGCATTTTGTCCAAATAAAGTCTGGTTTTGACGAAATTCATTGGACAGGCAACTCCCCGTAAATCGAGATTATGCACTGCTTCGGCGGTCATAACTCCCCTCCCGCTTGCGTTTACTCTTGTTCGTTCTGGAAACATTGGGCAGGATAACATGTAGTTTTGCTGGGGCATTCAATTTCTTTTGTGTATTTTTGCCATTTTTTGGCAAAACAAGGGCGCGAATTGACATAGTCTTTCATCCTCAAAAGAAGCGAAAGCGTATCTCCAGAAGCCTCGAGATCCTTAGCCAGGCAATGTATACACCTGAAATCTTCAGTAAAACCAAGCGCCAGATTGATTACTTCTTGTCTAGTGCAGACTAATTGTTCGCACAGACTAGAACGGCACTGGTAAATTTTGACTTCCTTATCGATCATTCATACTCGTTTCCGCGGCTAAAAACTATCATAAGACAAACCAGACTTAACAAAGCAATGATTCAGCGAAAAGGTCAACAACGAAATATTCAATCCAGCTCTAATCGAGTGGAAAAGGATGACCTGGGGGAAATTGAACTTCCTAGTGATTCATATTATGGAATTGCAACTAAACGACTGATTCAGACAATTCCGCAGTATGGAGTTTCAGTTAATGCCCGCTTGATTGAGGCGATGGTTCAAGTCAAGCGCGCTGTCATTCAATGTGCGTGTTTGGATAATCTGGTCGACCAAGCCGATTTTGCCGAGCCGATATTAAAAGCTATTTTGCAGGCTTGTGACGAAATTGCAGCTGGTGATTTCAACCACGATGTTGTGGTAGACGGCTTGTCTGGCGCTTCTGGGCACGCTCTCAATCTGAACTTGAATGAAATTATTGCTAATCGCGCAGGTGAAATTCTGCAAGACCCACTTGGTTCTTATCAAAAAATCCAGGTGAACAAGCACATCGAGATTGCTTGCTCACTTGAAGATGTCTATCCCACATCGATGAGAGTGGCAATTTTGCTCGGTTTGAAGTCGCTCAAGAGTGTGTTGCTCGATTTGGAACGCACACTGCGGCGCAAGAGTCTTGAATTCGAATCGGTTGTGAAACTGGGTCGCATCAATTTGCAAGATGCTTTGCCGGTCACTCTTGGGCAAGAATTTAATGCTTATGGATCATCGATAGAGCGAGCGCTCAAGCGCATTTCTGAAGCATCGCTTTGTCTTAAGGAAGTCAATCTGGGTGGTACCAGGGTAGGCACCGGATTTGGTGTCAGTCATTCTTTTCAGTATCAGGTCGTGCAGGCGCTGGCAGCCCAAACCAAGCTCGAGTTGCGCCCGGCCGACGATTATATAAGAGCTGCAAGTTCGATGAGTGATTTTTTGGAATTCTCATCTGGACTGCGCGAGCTTGCCTGTGACCTGGTTAAAATGGCTAACGATTTGACTTTCCTTTCTTCCGGTCCGCAAGGTGGTCCAGCTGAGATATCGTTTGCAATAACTAATTCATCTCATTCGGCTAATTCGTCGAATCTGTCTAATCAGTCTAATCAGCTTCATTTGCCCAATCTCAACGACGAGCTCATCATCGCTGCTTATCAGGTCCTTGCTAATGACCAGGCTGTCGTACTTGCCGCACAGGGCGGCAAGCTTGAATCAAATATTTTTACTCCAGTGATTATTCAAGCCATTCTAAATAGTATGCAATTGTTCGAATCAGCAATTGTGGCTTTTACTGCCAATTGTTTGAGTCGTGTAAAAGCCGACCAGCTGAAATGCAGGTCATTGCTAGAAAGTTCAGAAGTCTTGTTGCCAGTGCTTGCGCAGGAGCTCGGAATAGAAAAGTCGATTGAAATTTTGGCTCAGGCCAAAAAACAAAAAAAATCTATAAAAGAATTGCTTTTCGAGCAAAATCTATTGCCTAAAGATACTTTAGATAGGCTAACTGGCTACAAATATATGACTTCGGCTCAGCGCTAATAAGAAAAGTTACCTTTTTGACTGACCGATTTCCTGTTAAGTTTTAATAGCTAAAAGCCGTTGCCACCGCAACTCTCACGCGTATATAAAAGGGTACTATCTCCATGATGCTTACTGGCTATAAGTTGGAAGTAATCGTCGGCTGCATGAGCGCCGGCAAATCGAGCGAGCTCATTCGTCGCATCGAGCGCGCCCGTTTGGCGTATTTGCCAACAATTATCGTAAGACCAGCCACCGATACAAGATCGAAGGCTAATCACGTCGAATCTCGCAATGGGCTTGCATCTAAAGCCGTTGTAATTGAAGAGCCCAAAGATATCCTTACTTACGCGGCTCATGCGCTCGTAATTGGGCTTGATGAATGTCAGTTCTTTTCTGACGAATTGATACCAGTTGTTAAGACGTTATTGCGTCAGAAGAAAAAAATTATTGCTTCGGGTCTCGATTTAGATTACAGAGGCGAGCCTTTCGGAACGCTGCCAACGCTCATGGCGATGGCTGATCGTGTCGATAAACTGCTTGCCGTCTGTCGCAAATGCGGGTCTGATTTTGCTTGTCGTACACAAAGAATGGTTCATTCAGAAGAGCAAATTTTAGTAGGCGACGCTCAGTATGAAGCCCGCTGTATTCACTGTTTCGAGCCGCCAGGCGAATATCAATTGAGGTTGGAACTCCCTTTGATGGGTGAAAATCCAATGGTAGTTGATGCTCCCCAACTGTCACTGGTAGCTGGTTAAAGTGCTAAATAGCCGATAACTAATTCGTAGCTGATTTTTGTAGCAGAACATTACGGATTTCTTAACATATCTTCCATATAGTTCCTAAATTGTTAGGGCGCTCTTGTCATGGGAAATAACAGAGTAGAACTCGGTCCCAGAAGATGGAGCTATGGAGGTTGTCGAAAAGTACCATGTTCAGTACTAATAATGCCTGTGCCAAGAAAGTTCAGGAGTTCCTAACTAAGTTAGGCTCGTTCTTGAAGAAAAAAGGACAATCTATAGAGGACACTGGGGAACATTCGGTCTTACAACACCCCTGGCAAAATGATTTGGATCATTTAGCTAATCGCTTGGGTGAAGTTCCTTGCAAAATTGCAGAAAAGCCAACAGACGAGCAAATGAAAAAGCTTTGCGAAGATGCCAAGGCGGTACGCAAATCAACCAAAGAGATGTCTTCTCCCTCGAAAACTGCTGTCGACTTGAAAGCCTGGTGGGGTAATTCGGTTGCCACTTGGGATCCTAATGCAGATGCCCAAAATCTTGATTCTATTCATCAGCAAAGACGTCCTCGTAAAACCAAGTGGTTCGACTAATAAAGACTTTTGTGTCTGTCCGTACAGGCAAGAGCCTGAGCTTGCGGGTTTATTTAGTCAAGTCGAGTGGTAATATGTATAAAGCCACCTGATTTATGCTGTCCGTATATTGTTGGACTTTGAGCGAGCTGGGTGGAAAGAGGTTGTTTTGGGTCTTTCTATCAAAAATCATTGCCGTTCCCTGATGCTTTTAGCAACCGCCTTTGCGGTATCTGGTGGGAGCATGGTCTTAACCTGTGATGGCGCTCTGGCTAAATCCAAAAGCAAAAAGTCTTCGCATCACCGCAAAGGTCATAGAATTGCCGGTCACCATTATTTGGTGCCTCCGCCCCCGCCTTACGCTCCTTCGATAATGCCTGAATTACAAATGATGGCTATGAGAGGACTGCCGCATAAAGCAGCGGTTAAGAAATCTGAGAACGAATACCCGTACTCCAAATACATTTTTACTGCTAACAAAGCCGACGCCCCTCGCTCGGTTAAGCTCAATAACACAACCACTGTCTGGAATTAGGCGCCCGTGAGGCTTTAGCGTCTCATGCATGGCTCCTTCGTATCCATTTGAAACCATATCCGTTAACGGATATGGTTTCTGATTTAGGGGTAAAGTTGGTTGAAAGCTCCCTAAAATACACTTGACTTCGGGTCGCAAATAAGAGACTCAAAGGGCATTAATAGTGGAACTTTTTTAGTATTTTTCTGTCTAATGCACCAAAGCTTCCGGAGTTATAAAGTTCTATTCGAAGGCTTAATTTACTAGCAAAACAGGATGCGATTCATGCAAGCAAAAAAGGTTTTACTGCAATATTCTATTGGGCTGTTTTTGACAGCAAGTAGTTGTAGTCTGGCAGCTTATGCAGATTCAACTCAGTGGTCCAACCTTATTAGTGAAGGCGAAGCAGCGTACAAAGCTCGTCAACTTGACCAGGCTGAAAGCAAATTCTCAGAAGCACTGAAATTGTGTGACGCAATCAATTTTCCTGATAACAAAGCACTTGAAGAAAGTCGTGGCATTACTTTGAACGACTTGGCTCTTGTTCTAGATTCGAAAGATACAAAAGAGTCAGATGAAAAAGCAATCAATTTGTACAAAGACGCAATTACAGCCAAACAAAAAGCTGGAGCAAGCAATGCATCAATCTTGCCAGTTATGAACAATCTGGCCAAATTGCATTACAAGCAAAAAAATTACAAGGAGAGTATCGATACATTTCAAGCTGCTCTAAAGCTTGCAGAAGGCGAAGATAAATTAGATCAACTCAATCGCAGTAGATTGCTAAATGCACTGGCGGCTGTTTTTACAGATTCAAATGAGCTTGATAGAGCCGAACAGTCACTCAGAGAAGTTCTCAGCATTCAAGAAAAAATCGGTGAACCAAGCAGCATACAAGTGGCGCGAAACAATTTGTCTGTAGTTTTGCGTAAAAAGGGAAATGACTCTGAAGCTCAAAAGTTGCTAGAAACAAATACAAAAGATGGCAATGAAACACCAGCAAACTTGACCAAACTTGCAAGAGTTTTGCGCGAGCAACAGAAATTCGATGAAGCAGAACCTCTCTTGAAAAAGGCAGTTAGTCTGGTGGAAGCAAGCTCAGAGCCGCACGATAAAGAATTGATTGTCGCTTTGAATAATCTTGCTATGGTTCAGCGAGAACAAGGTAACTTTGAAGAAGCGCTCAATATCTACAAACGGGTAGAGCCACTACAAGAAAAAGTCGGCGCGACAGATTCTGAAAAGTTGACGATGGAAACTAACTTTGGTGTCGTACTCGATACCATTGGAAATTATGACGAAGCTCGCCCTCACCTTGAAAAAGCTCTTGCTCTTTGCGAAAAGGTAGACGGAGTTGCCAGTAAAAATTATGCAACGTGTTTGTACAACTTGAAAGAATTGTTTTTGCATATGGACGATTATGGCAATGCCGAAATTTATATGAAAAAGGTTCTCGAAATTCATAAGGCTCAAAATGGGGCTAATGATGCCGAAGTCGGACGAGATCTAAACGAACTGGCACTTATTTACAGACAGGCAGGAAAGACAGCCGAATCAGAGCCGACCTTCAAAGACGCAATTGCAATTAGCGAAAAAGGCGGAGACGCGACCGCACAAGATTTGTCTGTCGATTTGAATAATCTGGCGCGCCTTTATCGTCAGCAAGGGCGTTATGCTGAGGCAGAGCCACTCTACAAAAAATCGCTTGGTATCAAAGAAAGACTTTATGGGGCTAACGATCCACAAGTTGCCGCGACACTGCGTAATTACGCTAATTTATTGCAAGACATGGGGCGTGATAGCGAGGCAAAAGATTTAAATTCACGCGCTCGTAAAATTGAAGAGAGTGCAGGCGAATAGTGAAAATAGCGAATAGATAAGAGCGCGCACGAATTTAATAGCTAATACTAGTCGTCTAGAACGAGACAGTCGATAAAAGCCACACCACGTGAGATAGTTCCAAGTTTGACTGCAGCACCTTTGGACATATCCATTACTCTGGTTTTGACATAGGGACCGCGGTCGTTGACCTTAACTATTACTGTTTTTCCGGTACGTGGGTCTTCTACTTGCACTCTCGTTTGAAAGGGAAGTTTCAAGTGAGCTGCGCTGCACTTGTTCATATCGAAAATTTCGCCTGATGCGGTTTTCTTGCCGTTGAATCCAGGTCCATACCAAGACGCTTTGCCGCTAAAGGATTTGCCATCAGCCTTAGCTTGTGGCTTCGGGTCGTCTGCCTTTGAGTCTGCTGCAAAGGCAGCTTGCGGCATGCCAAAAATGTTTGCCATTAAAATTGCCAGTAGAACTGCAAGTAGAATTGGAAATCCAGATAGTCTTTTCATGCCAGTGTTTAACCCCTTACTTTCAATGGCTTGCAGATATGCCATTTTTAAGCTATTCGTGCACTGAAATTAATAGCACGTTTTTGCCAGCGGATGACCGTAAGCATTGACCTCAGGCTATATTTTCAACCACCATTGCAATACCCATTCCACTTCCTACGCACAAACTAACACACCCATATTTTTTGCGACGCCTGATAAGTTCGTGCACCAGGGTTGTGAGTATACGAGCGCCTGTCGCTCCAAACGGATGTCCGATAGCAATTGAACCACCATTTACATTCACTAAATCGCGATTGAGTCCAAGAGCCTTTTCGCATGCCAGATATTGAAGGGCGAAAGCTTCGTTTATTTCAAATAAATCGATATCTTCGATTGTTAGACCAGCTTTTGTGAGTGCAGCCGGAATAGCCTCGACCGGACCAATTCCCATTATTTCTGGAGGGACGCCAACTGTGGCTGAACTGACTATTCGTGCAAGTGGTTTGAGATTTTCTTTGGCAGCCAGGCTCGCCTTGGTCAACACCACGCACGCTGCACCATCTACGATACCGCAAGCATTGCCTGCGGTAACAGTTCCACCCGCTCTAAAAGCTGGTTTCAATTTGGCTAGTGATTCGCGAGTCGTTTGCGGGCGAGGGTGTTCGTCCAGCGAAAACAGGACTGTTTCTTTTTTGGCTTTGATTTCGACTGGTGTAATTTCGTTGGCGATATAACCTTTGTCCAGAGCTGCTTTATAGCGAGCTTGGCTCAGTTCAGCATACTCGTCCTGTTCTTCTCTGCTGATAGGACCATATTTTTCCTGCAGATTCTCTGCTGTTTCACCCATCGAAAAATCGACCAGACTATCTCTTATGTCGAGTCCGTCAACTAAATCGCCGTGACCCATTCTTTTGCCCCAGCGAATATTCCAGCTTGAATAAGGTGTCATCGAAAGAGCTTCGGTCCCACCGGCAAGAATAGCTTTTGCTTGTCCGGCAGAAAGAATCAAATCAGCCTGAACGACTGAGGCAACTGCCGAGCCGCACAATAGATTGACCATTAAACCAGGTGTGTTTTTGTCTAGACCAGCTCTATGAGCGACATGTCGTGCCATATAAATGGAGTCCAGGCTTGAATGGATGACATTGCCCAGGACAATATAGTCGACCAGCTTTTTATCGATACCAGCTTTGTCAAGCGATCCTTTCGCTGCTTCAACTGCAAGATCAGTAGGGTTGTGAGAGGCAAGCGAGCCTCCAAAAGCTCCAAATGGGGTTCGCGACCCCGCCAAAATTACAGTTTCGTCTGTTTTTCCAGTCATGACATTCCCCTGAATCGCATTTTGATTTGGACAATCTTAAGACAACCATAAATAACTATAAAAAGCATATCTTCGAGATAGAATTAGTCGCAATTGTGACTTCTTATTTTTAGACTATTTCATCACTAGGAGGATAGGACCTTGACTAAGGTAGGCGTGCCAAAAGAGATTCTTGACAATGAGTATCGCGTAGCCCTCACAGTGGCTGGTGCCCATGCTCTGGTAAGTGCAGGACACCAAGTGTTCGTTGAGAAAAATGCTGGTGTTGGAAGCGGTATCACTGATGAAGACTACAAAGCTCAAGGATGTACTATTCTTCCCGACGCTCCGTCTGTGTTCGAGAAAGCTGATCTGGTCTTGAAAGTAAAAGAGCCCCAGGACAAAGAAGTCGGCTATTTGCGCAAAGGACAAATTCTTTTCACATATTTGCACCTTGCAGCCCACCCCAAACTGGCTACAGATCTGGCTAAAACCGGCGCTACCTGTATTGCTTACGAAACAGTGCAAATGCCTAACGGCGCTTTGCCACTGCTTACACCTATGAGTGAAATTGCAGGCAGACTGGCTACTCAAATTGGTGCTAACTATCTCGAGCGTCCGATGGGCGGTCGCGGTGTATTGCTTGGTGGCGTACCTGGTGTTGAACCTGGTACTGTCGTCATCATCGGTGGCGGTGTAGTTGGAACCAACGCAGCAAAAATCGCTTTGGGACTCGGCGCTAAAGTCACCATATTCGACCTTTCGCTTGATCGCTTGAGATATTTAGATGACATTTTCAACGGTCAAGTTCGCACCGTTTATTCAGTCGGACATTATCTGCAAGAAGCTCTTGTCAGAGCCGACCTCGTTATCGGTGCAGTTTTGATTCCAGGCAAACAAGCTCCTCGAATCATCACCAAAGATATGCTCAAAACAATGAAAGAAGGTTCTGTAATTGTTGACGTTAGCGTAGACCAGGGTGGTTGTATCGAAACAATCCACGCCACCAAACACTCCAACCCAACTTATGTTGTAGACGGAGTTCTTCACTACGGTGTAGCTAACATCCCAGGTGCTGTACCTTGGACTTCGACACGTGCACTGACCAATGCCACAATGAGCTATTGCTTGAAACTGGCTAACAAAGGTTATGACGCATGTCTTGAAAGCTCAGACTTGATGAAAGGCGTCAACATCCACAATGGCGAAGTAGTTCACCCAGGCGTACTGGAAGCGGTAAACGCCGCAAAAGTTACTGCCTAAATGTTGCGCATCGCCTCCTGGAACGTCAATGGCATCAGGAGCATAAGCAAAAAGGGGTTCTTTGAGTGGCTTCAGGAAACGAAGCCCGACATCCTTGGCATTCAAGAGTCCAAGATTGATGCCGGACAGCTCACAGAACTCCTTACTGCGCCTCCTGGCTATAAAAGTTTCTGGAGTCATCATGCTCTTAAAAAAGGGTACAGTGGCGTTGCTTTATATGTAAAAGACACGCCAAAAAAAATTGAAACAGGTTTTGGCGTCCCGCGCTTCGATGATGAAGGCAGGACGCTTGTGGCTGACTATGAAGATTTTGTGCTCTACAACATTTATTTTCCAAACGGAAAAGCAAGCGAAGAGCGTCTTTCTTACAAAATGGACTTTTATGAAGCCTTTATTTCGCATGCCAAAGCGCAAAAGAAAAAAGGGCGAAAAATAATTGTTTGTGGCGATTTCAACACAGCTCACAAAGAAATTGACCTTGCACGCCCCAAAGACAATGTAAACGTTTCGGGCTTTATGCCCAAAGAGCGAGAGCTATTGGATCGATTCACAAAAGCCGGTTATATAGATACTTTCCGAGCTTTCAACAACGACCCGCATAACTATACTTGGTGGCATATGCGAACCGCAGCGCGCGAAAGAAATGTCGGCTGGCGCATAGATTATTTTTTTGCCGACGATTCGCTGGGTAAGTATTTAAAGGGCGCAGCAATCGAATCAAAGATAATGGGTTCGGATCACTGTCCAATTACAATTGATCTTGCCTTGTAAATTTAGCTAATATAGAACTTATGAGCAAAGACCTCAAAAAGCTAATGGAATCGGCCGACCAGGCCATAGACAACGAGGATTTTGCGCAAGCGGAAACAATGTTTCAAGCTGCATTGTGGGAAGCTGAGCGCACAAACGACCCTTCGACTATCGCCAATTGTCTCGACCGACTCGCCGAAGTACTCTTTGAGCAAGGCAAATATGTAGAGTCCGAGCCTTTGTACAAGCGCGCACTCGAGATTCGTGAAAAACAATTGGGTCCGCATCACGAAGAGATTGTTCAGAGCTTGAACAATTTGTCGGCAGTTTATTTCTTCCAGGAAAAATTTGAGCAGGCAGAGCCTTTGTGTGTCAGGTTAACCGAAATTTATGAGCGAGTGCTAGGGACTGATAACCCTGAAGTTGCAACCAGTTATAACAATCTGGCTTTGCTCTATACCGCTCAAAAGAAGTACGGTCCTGCCGAAACTTTATACAAACGCTCTCTTGAGCTCAAGACCAGTCTTTTAGGCGACAAGCATCCGGAAGTGGGCGACCTTCTTCAGAATTTAGGCACGCTCTATTTCAATCAGGAACGATACGCTGAGGCTGAGCCGCTTTTGAAAGATTCGCTGACTATTTTAGAAAGCGCGCTTGGCGAGGGGCATTCAGACCTTGAAGTTCTCCTTGTCAATCTGGCTCAGGTTCTTGAATACAACGGCAAATATCTCGAGTCGAGCAAAATTTACGAGAAAATTCTGTCTATCAAAGAGATTCAGCTAGGACCTACCCATCCAGAAATTATTCAAATGCTCAAACTGGTCTCGCAGTCGTATGCTCGGCGAGCCAAATATGATGAAGCCGAACGCTTTTTAAAGAGGGCTGTCACTATTTGGGAACGGGCTCAAGGAAAAAGCAGCCCCCAAGGTGCTGATTTGTTTTCTGCTCTAGGAGCACTCAATCAAGAACAAAAGAAAGTAACCCAGGCAGAGAATTATTATCGAGACGCACTTGCAGCAGCTCAGACTGCTCTTGGTCCAAGTCATCCTGAGACTATAGAAAAGCAAAAGCAGTTGGCTGACTTTTATTTGACTTTTAATCGTCCTGCCAAAGCCCAACCGCATTTAGAAAAAATTGTCGAAGTGCAAGGAAAAGCTTCAATTTCTAATCCCGATTTAGATGGCGGAAATCTCGCCCGTTCAGATCTTGCTGCTTGTTTGTATGTACAGCAAAAATTTGGTGAATCGCGAAAAATATTCGAAGATATCAAAGAATACTATGACCAGAAAGCGCAGAGAGACAGCGAAGCTTTCGGTCGCAGTTTGCACTATCTGGCTGAACTAGAGCGCAAAGAGAAAAAATACGACAAGGCAGAAGCACTTTTCAAACGTGCAATTGATGTTCGTACAAGAGTGCTTGGTCCTCAGCACTTAGACGTTGCTAAATCACTTCAAGCATACGCGGATTTACTTACGGAAAACTATCGCGAAGCAGAAGCAGAACACATGAAGGCTTGTGCCAAAGCCATTCTTGACGCAAGTAAATAAGTTCACTAACAATTCATTTCTTCGCGCTTTGATAGCATTAGATTCAAAGTTGGAGATTTGGTAGCGGTTTGCAAAAGAACGAAGAATTGATTCTGGTAATCGGCGCCACAGGTTATGTGGGCTCGCGCTTGGTGCAGGTTTTGCTCGACGAGGGATTCAAGGTAAGGGCGGCATCGCGCTCTATTGAGAAACTAAAATCAAGACTCTGGAGCAATCATCCAAACGTCAGCCTGACTCAGCTAGACATGCTCGATTTAGATTCGGCTCAAGAGGCATTAAGCGGTGTTGATCGAGTTTTTTATTTGCTTCATTCAATGAATCCAAAGCACAAAGATTTCGAGCAGGCAGATCGAAGAGCCGCTGAAATAATGGTGGAGGCTGGAGAAAAGTGCAAAATCAAGCAGCTCATTTATCTTGGTGGGTTGGGTGAAAACGAAGACAATTTATCCAAGCATTTGCGCTCTAGAGCCGAAGTTGCATCAATTTTGAAGAAGGCACCATTTGCAGTAACTGTTCTTCGAGCTGCAAGAGATTGTAAAATAATTTGTGTCAAAGAGTAGAGCTCAAGCGGCAGATAAAC
>CAZFKB010000070.1:0-14371 GCA_964519785.1 uncultured Candidatus Obscuribacterales bacterium
TCATCCAAATAATTTTTTGCTGCCGGCCCAGAAACATAAACATCAGCATCCAGAGCCTTGCACACCGAAAATAACTTTTCGCTGCGACCTGGCGCTAACTCGTATTGAGAAGAAAAAGTGATACGGGTAGTGATTTGCAACTGCTTACAAATAGCATCAATAAACAATTTATTGATATCGCTTAAATGTGTGAGCTTTTCAGCTTCTTCATATAGCGATTTTAGCCAATCGGCATTTTCATTCCAGTATCTTGCACTGGAATAAGACTGACGCAAAATTTCAAAATGGTTCAGTCCCCAACCTTTTTCAAAAACTTCAGTGTCTTTGATAAGCTGAAAATATTTGCCAGAAACACTGACCGGAATAGTGAGCCACCTAGTACCTGAGGCTGTTTTTATTTTGTTTCGATTACGCCAATCACGCCTTGTATATTGCACATCATCGTACAGAACAAATTCATCGACACTATTTATTATGTCGAAATAGCCTTTCCAGGGAATGTAATTCGATTGGATAATGGCGACTTTCTTCAAAGCGGCCTCATTGAAAGAAATTTTGAATATGCTCGCATACGTACTCTATGTCTTGGTCTTCCATCTCTGCCCAGAATGGCAATCTTACAAGACGTTGAGCAGCATCATCAGTAACTTTGAGTTCTTCCAGATAGCGTCCGTATTTCTTTCCACTTTCAGACGAATGAAGTGGCACATAGTGGAAATAAGCTTCTATTTGATGCTGTTTTAAATAATCAAGCAATCTATCGCGCGTAGCCTGATCTTTTGTGAGAATCCAGTAAATATGACCATTGGATTCGCAATTAGAAGGAATCTGCATGCGTTTGATGAACCCTTTTTCTTCCAATTTCTCTAGGTGTGCATGATATTTATGCATGACATTGGCGCGCTTAGCTGTTATTTCATGCGCCTTTTCAAACTGAGCAAAAATCATGGCTGCCACCAATTCCGATGGCATAAACGAAGATCCTAAATCTACCCAGGTGTATTTGTCGACCAAGCCATTTTCCATGTCTTTTCGATTAGTACCTTTGTGCCAGATTCGATGAGCTTTTTCAACGAGCTCAGGATTATTGATTAGAAGAGCACCGCCTTCACCACTAACTACATTTTTAGTTTGATGGAAGCTAAGCACCGCGACATCACCAGTGGTGGCTAAATATTTCCCTTCGGCTTTTGCCAAAAAGGCATGTGCTGCATCCTCAAATAAACTCAAATTGTGCGCTTTGCACAAACTTTTCAGTTTCTGCATTTCGCAACCAATTCCTGCGTAATGAACAGGAACTATTGCTTTAGTCTTGGGTCCAATTGCTTTTTCAACTTTAGCTACATCTATATTGAGCGTATCGGGATTTACATCTACAAACACTGGGACCAGTCCTGCCCTGACAAAAGCAGAAGCAGTTGTTACAAAGGTAAATGAAGGCATGATAACTTCATCGCCAGGTTTTGCATCCAAAATCAATGCAGCCATTTCTAACGAAGACGTTCCAGATGTTGTCAACAGCGCCGCTTCGCTACCAAAAGCCTGTTCCATCCATCTATGACACTTTTTTGCAAACTGTCCGCCGCCTGCAAGCTCGCCGCTTTCAAGAGCTGCCTGGATGTAAGAACCTTCTTTGCCTGACAGGAAGATTCTATTAAATGGGATAACTCTTTGGGTCAAAGAGACATTTTTTGTGGAATTAGCCAAGTTCAACGACCTCGTCTCCCCAGCAATAAACCCAGGTAATACTCGCAGCGCGGCTTATAGTCTGAATTAGCTGAAATACCCACGGTATGCTGCCAAATCATTGTTTCGTCGCCCTTGTAAGTTTCAGCTGTCTCGATTGCATTTCTATCTGCTACCGAGAAGTTGCCTAATATAGCACTTTTTCGCTCTTGATTGAGAGACATCGTGCCCGTGGACGCAATGCAAAATGTGTCATATCTTTTCGCATATGGAAACTGCGAAACGATAGTACGTGGCAGCTCAAGCCAATTATCAATCCAAACCATAACTACTCCGCCCTTATTGAGACGTTTCTTAAGTAAAGCAAAAAAGTCACGCGAGTAGAGATTATTGCTATATGCGGTAGAGGAGCGCAGTGGGTCCATCAGAATCGCATCAAATTTTTGCTCATTGCGATTCAAAAATCTTCGTCCGTCGTCTATAACTAATTCGACTCTTGGATCCGTCAATATTTCTTTACAGCTTGGAATTTGGTGCATATTTTTGACAAGCGTTTCACTCAATTCAACCACTGTAACTCTTCGCACTTCGTCACATTTCAAAACCGCTTCGACTATTCCACCAGTCCCAAACCCAATTACAAGTACATTTTCTGCCTTTTGACAATGCGAAAGACATTCGATCGCACGAGCATAATAACCAGTTATATAGTCTAGTCTCCCACCGTGAGCAAGCCCATTTATATAGTTCCAGAGTCTATTACCTTTGGAATAGGTCACGACAACAGCGTCTCTACCCTCACTCACCAATGTCTTACAACCACTCTCAGGCATGATATGAATTGATTCGAAGAAAGCATTTCCTTTTGGAAAGACAAATAGTAATATCGCGTACACAATTAGTAGTAGCATCGAGAACTGCAGCCTGGCTGGTTTTTCATCAATTTGTTTGCCCATTAATAAAACAAAAGGCAAACTCATGAGGAAGAGTACAACCACAGATGTAGCGGTGCCTAAGATGGGGAGCAAAAGATAGCCCATAGCCACGCCACCGATTACGTTGCCCAAGATGTTGCAAAAATAAATCAGTCCTGTTGTTTTACCAGCGCTTTGTCCCTCACTTCGTGCCAGAAACGAAATCAGAGGGAAGCTAGCACCCATCAAAATTGTCGGAACCAACATGAAATAAGCGGGCCAAATCAAAAAGTCAAAATAAGCGAACCATCCGCTTTGAAATGATTGCCAGCTCTGAAACAGCTCTAAAGATAAAGAAGGATGAAGAGTAGTATGAAATGAAGCGTCGATGAATGGATTCAATATATTGCCTGAAAGGGCATACAAAGTGTAATAAGACAGTGCCAGATAGAAGCCAATTCCTATCTGAAGACCAAAATACAGCTTGAGCAAGTCGAATCTGCGCCACTTCAACAAGACGTTCATAATCACGCTTCCTGACGCTAAACCAAACAGATAAACACCAAGCACACAAGCAAAAGCGTAAGGAGAGGCTTTAATCAAAATTTCTACTGTACGAAACCACAGAATCTCACACGCAATCGCAATAAAGCCGGTTACGAATACACACGCAAATGCGGCAGTCTTTAATGATTGCTGAGTTTGACCAATAGTCAAACTAGGAGCAAGACTATCAGAGGGAACTGTTCTTGCAAGAGGAAAAATCAAAACAGCCAACAACAAATTGATACAAGCAGCACAAATCACCGCCCAATCAAGCCCCGCAAATGAAATCAACCCAAATGCAGTTACTATTGCACCGACACTTGCACCAAATGTATTAACACTATAGAGGGTTGAAAGACTCTCCAGAAAGCCTGTACGCATCCTTACCATCAACTCGGTCAAAATAGGAAGGGTCATTCCCATCAGTATGGTTGGAGGTAATAAACAACAGAATGTCATCACCAACTGCTCAGTCGAGCCCCACCCAGTTGAAGCCTTTCCCAGAGCAGTGAGCAAAGGCAGACTCGAAAAACCGATGACGGCAATAAGAATTTCAATCAAAAAGTAAACGCGAATCAAATTGCGGACTCGCTGGGCAAGCATGCCTCCTAGTAATCCACCCAAACCAAGACCCAGCATAAATACACTGACAACAAGCGTGATAGTGTGAGAGCCCATGCCGTGATACAGAGTAATTACTCTCTGCCAGACAATTTGATATACCAGTGCTGAAAAGCCTGAACAGAAAAAAATTATGCTTAAGAGTATTTTGAATCTCGCGTCTGACGAGCGTTCAATCTGAGAATCGGCCACAATATTTGTTGAGCTCGCCTGTGGAGCAGATATTCGCATTCAAGTAGAGTACAAGAAGAGGTTCTGCCTTATCAAAGAATTAGTTAAGGATGTCAAAAGGTACTACTTACGAATTAATAATGTGAATTCATAAGCGCCGTAGTCGTGCAAAAGCGCTACATTTTTAGCGTAATTTTTTTTACAAAAATCGAATATTGCCAGCGGATTTGCGTAGTACAGATCAGGGCGCATTTTATCCTGATCACTATAAAACGTCAAAAAATTTACTGCAAGTCCTTTGTTTGCAAGGGTATTGAGATGATCGAGACTTGAGTAAACATATTCTGTCCAGACCGATTCTTCTATTTCTCCCTTTTGATTAAAAACTCCGCTTGCGACAACAAAATCAGCAGACTGTGTAACTTTTTCCCCAGACAAGAAAGTTGCTTTCGTATCGCCTGCAAACATAATCCTTGCTTGTTCAATCATCGCCTCAACACAGTCATATCCTATGTAATTTAGTGTGCCCCCCCTTTCGCGCATGAAGGCGAGCAAGGCACCATAGCCGCATCCAAAGTCCAAAAGACTGCCACTAAGGTCATATGCCGGCAATATTTTCAGCAATTGCTCAAAGCGCAGAAATTGAGCCTGTTCGTTTTTCCAATCCACCCCCTTAGCGGTGGGGCCATGTTTAGTTAGTGAACTGGAGAAATACTCTTGAATAAGACTAAAAATTGCTTCATTCATGGAAGGTCGGGATACCACGCTTTATTGAGAGAAAAATTCTATATGCGCATTGTAACGTCCGTTGAGCTTGGAGACCTTTAATCTCAACAAATCTCTTTGAAACTATAATATTTAGCTTGGATTGGTCTTCAGGTTCTAAATGCACCCCGGAATCTCCATCATTATTCCTTGTTATAACTCCAGCTCTTCGCTGGTGCCACTGCTTGGTGAACTCGAAGCAGTCCTGGCGCGGAATTACGATGCTTACGAAATAATCGCTGTAAATGACTATTCCAGCGACGCTACATGGCAAACGCTCAAAAAATATCAATCAAGCCATCCTCGAATAAAACTAATTGATCTAGCAAAAAATTTCGGACAGCACAACGCCACCATATGCGGTGTGCGCGAAGCCAAGTACGAAATTTCAGTGACTTTAGACGACGATGGACAAAACCCACCAACCGAGATTCCGCTTCTTGTAGATAAGTTACACTCTGGTTACGACATAGTTTATGGAATACCCCAGAAATCAGAACACGACTCATTCAAAGTCTTTACTTCTAAGCTGTTTAGAGCAGCGATCAGCCTCGTACAGGTTCCCCAAGCTGAAAAGATTGGCTCTTTTAGAGCTTTTCGCACATCATTACGAGATGGCTTCGCCGAAACAACTGGACGATCATTTTGTCTAGACTTTCTTCTTTTCTGGTCCACACAAAAAATCACCTGTGTGAGTGTTAGTCATAATGCTCGCCAGGAAGGTTGTTCTAACTATGATTTAACAAAACTATTGCGCATAGCAGAAATGCTCATTATGAGCCATCCTGAATCGTTCGCTCGAATATTGATGTTGATATCAGCTGCTTTTGCTACCATATCGGTTCTGATTTTTGTATCAGGTGTGCTCGACGCACAAAACATTACGACTCACCTCACAGTTGCAGCACTATTCTTTCTTGCAGGCACTCAAACAGCTATTACTGCGTTTGTACTGAGATATTTGATCGCCCAACACTACCAATTAGCTAAACGCCCACTCTATATAATCCGAGAAAAAATCGAATCCGATAGTCAGACTTCAGATATTTTGAATTGCACCCCAAATATTCAAAGCGGCGAACCGTTTACCGTAAAATCGATTGCAACGCCCAGTTTAAAGATTTGATGAAAACAAATATTTTCAGTACATCTTTAAAATCAAATTTTTTCTGGCTATTTTTAGCTCTTTTATTGACCGAAGGTTTGGTCAGTTATTTTCATCCGCTCAAATTCGTACATGTAGAAGGCACCGTACTTAAGGATCATGACTTTGTTGGCTGCAAAGTCAATCAGCTCCTGAAAGACTCGAAAAATACCAATGCTATCGTGCTGGGCGACTCTACGGGTGATGGCATATGCGTTTACCCCGATATGGTGAAACTAAACCTGCCGCTAACGTCATATTCCTGGTATTACTATTGTGATGCAAAATATGCAAGTTCGTTGTTAAAAGAAAAACTTCACTTGCCCATTTCAATCAAGAATCTTTCTTACAGTGGTTCTTTGATGTCAGATCAAACTTTGCTCTGCAATAAGCTAATTGAGTTTGGAGCAAAACCTAAACTTGCAATTATTACACTGGTACCTAGACCTTTTTTGGATACGACAGTAGATTCAACACTTTCTCCAGTAAAAAATTACTTTGATAACAGATTCAAAAATCTTTCTGACACCAAAAATTTCAAAGAGCTATTCGAAAACTTTTTGATCGCCAACTCAAGTATTTACAGAACAAGAAGTGACTATGCAACCGTCCTGTTTTCTCTCAGCTGCAACACACTCAATCGTCCCTTGAACTCATACCAGAAGGCCGCTGGTATCACTCAAAAAAACAAAGTTTGTATTTCTGGCTCTGAAGAAAAAATAGATCCTTCTATATGCTCAGCCAAAAAATTGATCAATCGCGATATTAGCCATTACAAAAATGCATACAAATTCGATCCTAGAGTTTTCGATTATCAATACCAACAATTCGAAGACATGCTCGGTCTTTTAAACAAAAACAAAATACAAATTGTACTGGTCAAGCTTCCCCTCTCTAAGACAAATCTTGATTTATTGCCCAAAGAATACAAAGCTTGTTTTGATCAAAAGCTAGAACAATCAGCCGCTTACAACCAGGCTAAACTGATAGATTTGCAAAAAGACTCAAGATTTGATGCCGACGATTTTGTAGACAGCGTGCATTTGAATGCCGCCGGTTCTCTCAAGCTTTGGGATATACTAAGCGAAAGCATTCAACAAGATACTTTCTTTTTGAAACGCTTTAAATTGAGTTTTGAAGAACAGACACACAAACCAGTAAATCGAGCAAACTATGACAGTAAACTTAGCTTTGAGCGCAGATAATTCAAAACTAGCCATAAACGGCGCAAAACCGGTCAGAGAAACCTTATTACCCTATGGGCGTCAGTCGATAGACGAAGAAGACTTGAAGCATGTACGTGACATCCTCCAGTCAGATTGGTTAACTCAGGGACCTGAGATTGAACGCTTTGAAAAAGCGGTAGCCAAGTATGTCGGCGTCAAATACGCTGTTGCGTACAGTAGCGGCACATCGGCACTGCACGGCGCTTATTATGCAGCTGGGCTGAAGCCGCAAGAAGAAGTATTGCTAGCACCCATCACATTTGCTGCTACAGGTAATGCCGCCCTTTATCTTGGAGCGACGCCAATCTTCGCTGATGTAGAACCTGAAACTGGAAATATAGATGTAAAAACTGTCGAGCAAAAGATTACTGACAAAACAAAAATACTCGTGGGTATCGATTACGCTGGTCACCCCTGCGATGCAGACGAACTGAAAGCAATAGCGAAAAAACACAATTTGACTTTCATCGTTGATGCTGCTCACTCATTTGGTGGCAAATATAAAGGCAAACAAGCTGGAAGCCTCGCTGATATGTCGATCTTAAGCTTCCATCCAGTAAAGACGCTCACCACCGGGGAAGGTGGCATGGTCTTAACTGACAACAAAGACTTCTTCGAAAAACTGATGGTATTTCGCACTCACGGTATTGAAAAACGCGATGAAAAGCTCGTAAACAAAGACGAGAATCAAGGTATGTGGTATCACGAAATGCAAGAGCTCGGTTTTAATTACCGAATAACCGATATTCAAGCGGCTCTAGGAAACAGTCAACTGAGACGCTTACCCGAATTCATCAAACGTCGCCGTGAAATCGCCTCAATTTACAGAGAAAAACTAGCCACCATAGCCGGTATCAAACCTTTAATCGAAAAAGAAGGCGTCGAGTCTGCATATCACCTGTTTCCAATTTCAGTCACTAAAGAACCTGTGGCAAAGAATCGCAAATTGGTTTTTGAAGCTTTGAGAGCAGAGAACATAGGGGTTCAAGTTCATTACATTCCGGTTTATCAGCATCCTTATTACCAGAAAAATGTAACTGCAGACAAAAAGCCAGAATGCCCCAATGCCGACCGTTTTTATAGCGGCGAAATTTCACTGCCTATGTTCCCCGCAATGACCAACAAAGACATCGAAGACGTAGTGCAGGCGCTTGAAAAAATTTCAGCCGAGCTGCTTACTTAACTTTAGAAGGTTGTTTAGTTTCAGCTTCTGATTCCATCTCTAAATCAGCCATGGCTTTAAGTTCATCCACGCCCAGCCACTGAGAATTGATGTCGCTTCTATATCTAAAACCGTCTTCTACTTTGGTTCCGCCTTTAGCCAGAAGTCTTTCTTCTTCCCACCATTTTTGATTTGGTTGAATTACATATCTGTCTTTGAATTCCACACACCAGGGTGACTCGTCACGCGGAACCAAGGCTTCGTGTAATTTCTCACCGGGTCTTAATCCAAAGTATTCAAGCTTACAATCAGGACCAATTGCTTTAGCCAAGTCAATCAAGCGCATACTTGCAATTTTAGGAACAAAAATTTCGCCGCCATCCATCCATTCCAAACTGGACAAAACGAAGTCCACACCTTGTTCTAGAGTAAGCCAGAAACGGGTCATGCGCTTATCGGTCAATTTGAGCACGCCGGTCTTACGCATTTCCAAAAATAATGGAATTACGCTTCCTCGGCTACCCAAAACATTTCCATAACGCACAATTGAAAACTGTGTTTCTTGCGAACCTGCATAGGCATTGGCTGTAACAAATAATTTGTCTGCGCACAATTTAGTGGCACCGTACAAATTCACTGGATTGGCAGCTTTGTCTGTACTCAGAGCAATTACTTTTTTGACGCCTCTATCGATTGCAGCATCAATTATGTTTGCAGCGCCAATAATATTGGTTTTGACAAACTCAAAAGGATTGTATTCGGCTGCAGGAACCTGTTTGAGTGCAGCAGCGTGCACAACTATGTCTACGTCCTGAAAAGCACGATAAAGTCTATCTTTGTCTCTGACATCGCCCAGGAAGTAACGGACCGAACGGTCGTTAACTGTTTGCTGCATCTCATATTGCTTGAGTTCGTCGCGGCTAAAGATTATCAGTTTTTTAGGTTGATGTTTCTCAAGCACCTTTTTGACGAATTTCTGCCCGAAGGAGCCAGTCCCTCCAGTAACAAGCACTGTTGAATTCTTCCAATCAATTACCTCGTTAGAAGATTGATTTTCAGCGCCTGGCTGGTTTTGCTTACCGTTTTTAGCGTTCATCGTTTGGCTGCCTTGTTCTGTAGGTGCAAATAAATAGATTTCGAAACGGTCTATTTTACGCTTCTTTCAACCATTTGGAATGACACAGACTTTAGATTGTCATTTTTCTAAAACTATTGAATCGAGCAATCAAGCGCCGATACAAGTTTCTTTTGTAACTTTTCTCCGCCTTGTGCATTGAGATGGACCGTATCCATAAAATCGCTTTGCTCAAAGCCGTCTCTCAAATCGACCAGTTTGCATTGATATCGATCTGCTACGGTTTTTAAACTTGAATCGTAACCGCGAGCAGTCTCGGCTGGAACGAGACTTGAATTCTCTCTTGTAAGAGGCATTTTCACTAGATACAGTTTTGCACCGTTTTTATGACAAACTTGAGCAAGGCGGTCTAAAAGCGCGAGATTTTTCTCTATCTTAGATTTATTACAAGGCAGATAGTGTCCTTTATATTGCTCTAGTTGAGTTTGAATACGCTTTGCAGAAACAGTATCCCAAGGCTTGTTGTCACTACTTGATGGAATCTCAGAGTTATCCTGGGCGACGCACTCAACTTTTATGCGTTTCGAGATTACAGTATCAGAATTGATCTTTGACTTGGCTTTAAAGATAGCACTTGCTCGCTCTTGAGCCTGGTCACCAATTTGTTTGCGCACACTAAATAACTGCCAGAAATGACTGGCAACTATCTCATTAACTTCGTCTGTCGCTGGATTTTCACCTAATCTAGCCAATTTGATCTTCAATTCATTAAGACCCCTTTTTACTTCTTTGGGCAAAACAAAATTGATAGTTTTGTGGACTGCAATTTCGCATTTCTGCAAAAGATTTGGATTTTGATATTGCGGTTCTAAATCAAGCGCAGCAGTTCCTCCCAGAGCCCCGCCTACGGGAGTGAGATTGTCTGCCACAGCTCTTGGCTCTATACCGTAAATAACTGTTTGGGGCAACTTATTTCGCTTTGCCAATTCACTGACTATAAGCAAAGCGTCAGCAGGAGTGGCTGCAAGACAACTCAAATTTACTGTGTCTACAGATTTACCTGTTTTTTGTTGAATCAAACTTGATAAAAACTTGGCTTGTGTATAGCCGTCATCGTACTGCTTGAGCGAAGCGAGTCCGAGTTTGAAGTCTGGATAAGTAAAAGCAGTCACCACGAGCGAGGACCCCAAAAGTAGCAGGTCTGATTTGCGTCTGTTTTGAATAGAATCCCTTAGAGCAGGGATACGACTTTCATTGCTTGCTAAATTTGATTTCGATTTTTGTTCTTCTTTGGTTTTGAAGTCGTAAACAATAAAATCAGCGCCAATAAGAAGCATACAAAGCAACACAAACGGACTCTTGATCAGTCGTTTCGTTAGTGTTTGTGTGCAAATGCTTTTCATTTAATGAGAATCTGTTCTAAAACTGGAAGTAAATGAACGGCTCTGAGTGATCAGGCAAAAGGCTTACCATCAGCACGATAAGAACAAATGAAAATGCTGCTTTAACAAAAGCCGGAGTATTTTGAAAAAATTTGCGTTCGTTCAACCATGAAACTGGAAGATTAGCTAATAAAAGTGCGCCAACCATCAAAGTCACGCATGGAACTATTACTGGATAATCTAAGGTAAAAAAGATCAGCGATTTCAACGAATTAAAGTTGAAAAGCACCATTCTTTTAACGATACCAAATGCAGTACCAATCTCGTGTACTCTAAAAAACACCCACCCAATACAAACCACATGGAAAGTAAGAATAATCGACATTAGATGCCATATTTTAGACTCGAATATTGGTTTTAGATTCTGGAACCTTTCGGTCATTCGAACGAATTGTCTGTGCACAATAAGAGCAATACCATGAAAAAGTCCCCAGACGACAAAACTCCAGGAAGCCCCATGCCAGAGCCCTCCCAGGGTCATTGTTATGAGCAAATTGCGATTGGTTTGAAATTCGCTTCCGCGCGAACCACCCAATGGAATGAATAAATAGTCGCGTAACCATGAGGAAAGCGAAATATGCCAGCGATGCCAGAAATTCGAAATATTGGAAGCCATGTAAGGCATATTGAAGTTGATCGGTATCTTATAACCAAACAACATCGCAGATCCACGGGCGATATCTGTGTAACCAGAGAAATCAAAATAAATTTGAAAAGCAAATGCGTAGGCAAAAATCCAAAGCTCGGTCGAACTGAATGCCTCCGGCATTTTATAGCCCATATTTACGAAGATGGCTAAATTATCAGCAAAGAGAACCTTTTTAGCCAGTCCAAGCACTATCAGTGGAATGCCTTCATCAAAATAAGCCAATCGAAGCGGCTTTTCTTCTTCCATTTGTTTTTGAAAATCTTGATATCGCTTAATAGGACCAGCAATCTGTGTCGGAAAGAAGGCAGCGAAAAGACAGAACAATACAGGCGATTTCATCGGCTTGTTGCCGCGATAAATCTCGAATAGATAATGAATGAATTCAAAAGTAAAGAACGAGATAGCTAAAGGCAGCGCGATCTGCCAGTGAAGGGCTAATCCTGCCATGTTAAGCGTTTCGCAGACCAAGCCGGCATACTTAAAAATACCAAGGCACAACAAATTGATACCAACACCGATACCAAAAATCAGTTTCTTATTTGTCGCTTTGTCTAGTACGTTGCCCCAGACCCAGTTGAACAAACTCATTGCTACGATGAGAATGAGAAAAACTGGCACACAGCACATGTAAAAGTAGTAACTTGCAACCAGCAAAAATAAAAGTCTGAATTTTCTTGGCATCATCCAGTGAAGGGCGACGACAACCGGCAAGAAAATCAGGTACGCAAAACTGGCAAATAACATAGGGGCGAATTGTAGCAACTTCTCTTTGCAACATTATTTTAGCTATCTAATTTTAGAAGGCAATTCGCTATAATATGCGCCAAAGATGCATTCTCAAGCCGATTAGGCCATGGCCAACACTCGTGTTCAGTAAAAAAATTCTAGTTAACATCTCGATACTGCTTGCCTTTTGTGCTCCGGCACAAGCTCAGTTTTCGCCTGAAAAACCAAACCCACTTGAGACAACGTTAATCGAAAGTTCGGTCCAATTACTTGAATTACCGGATAATTCATCCGCCTTAAAGGACGGCGTCCTTTGTCTCTGGCACCAAAAGCCTTGCTTGATAAGCGAAAACAAAATCTACGAAATTGACACCAAAGAACTCAAATGCTCTGCCTGCGAGCTACCTGGAATAAACAAACCTAGTTATCTTCAAGTCAGCCAGGACGGAAGACTTCTTGGAATCACTACCGAAGGCAATGATGATTACGTTTTCATAGAGTCCACCTCAGTACACGGTTTCGAAAAGATAAAGACTCCCGTAAGAGTGTCCGGTGCAGCTTCGCCAAACATCCTGCTAAGTGCTAGAGGAAACAACATTCTGTTTCTTTTAAAAAGAAATCTTTTTTGCTATGACGGCACCAAATGGGATACCAAAATCCTTCCGCATGTAGAAGGCACATTCTATTTTCCCACTGAGATGCTTTTATCCAGAGAGAAACTGTATTTGCGTTATGATTTCGGTCATTATGGCGGCGGGCTACTGTGCTTTGACTTGAGCACGGGAGAATGCAAAAAAATATTCGACAAATCGGCTGTCACCGACATGTTACTTGATTCGAAAGACAAACTCTGGTTTACCCACCAGGATTCTGAGGGCGGTATCGTCCATGGTGTACTGGCCAGTTATGAAAATGACAAGATCACCGATGTTTTGAGCGATAAAAAGGACTCTAATCCTTTTATGTCACTCGCGCTCAATCAGGCTGATTCATTCTTAATTGGAACACTAGATAAAGGATTATATAAATTTACGCAAGGACAACCGGTAGAAAAAATCACCCCCGACTGGAACGCCAATGCCTTCATTTTAAGCATCTTGCCATTAGACGCTGACGGATTTTGTTTCTTTGCTTCTGGTCACGGAGTAATTGTTTCAAACAATCTGGTTGATCCAAAATTCAAATCGACAAACAGTGCAAGCCTTTTCAGACTGAGCATGAAAAAATACTTCTTCCAAACCGCTGGGAATAGACAATACTTTAATGATTCTGCAGTCGCTCTGGAAAAAACCGGTAAATTCGCTCAAGCATCTGCATTTTACTTGCTTTCAGCAATAGATTTCGCAAACGAGAATGACGACAAAGGTGCCGAACTGGCAATCGCTTGCTCCGAACGCTCGGCGATTAATGCCTCCAGCGAACTGATTCACCCGCTAACTAAAGAACTTTTTTCGATTGCAAATTCCGAACTGATAAAATCGATTAAGCTGAAAAAATTTGCTCTAAGGACTATTCAAAATATCTATCACGAACAGAAATTGCCTTCAGACGCCAATCTAGAAGCCGCCAACGGGCTATTGAAACTTTTCCCCGAGGATACTCAGCTAGTTCGAAAACGAAATTCGCAATCTCAAAGTCAACCTCAGTTCAGCACCGAAACCGACTCGCCAGCGGATGATTCTTCATTTGGACATGAACAGAGTTTTGGGCCCGGCGGTGGTACCACAAAACAAGCCGAAGTCGAGATGCAAATGCAAATGCAGATGCAAAGCCAGCCTCAATAAAAATGTTTAACGGCATTATTGAGCTCTTAAAGATTCAAACAAGTTCAAAAGGCAATTTGAAAAATCTGACCTTTGTCGCTAAAGATTTACTAGACGTCCAGGGACTGGTGACAGGGGGCGGAAATCCAGATTGGAAACGCACTCATACCCCGGCAACAAAGAATTGCATTGCCATCCAAAAATTGCTGGACCAGGGAGCCTGTCTTATCGGCAAAACAGTTACTGACGAGTTAGCCTTCAGCCTCGACGGACTGAATATGCATTTTCCTATCCCTCAAAATCCAAATTTCAAAGGGTGTATCCCAGGCGGATCATCGAGCGGCTCGGCAGCTGCCGTTGCCAGTGGGTGTGCTGATTTCGCCCTGGGAACAGATACTGCCGGTTCAATTCGTGTGCCTGCAGCTTACTGCGGTATCTATGGAATGCGTCCTACTCACGCGCGCATATCGACAGAAGGAAC
>CAZFKB010000070.1:14471-18079 GCA_964519785.1 uncultured Candidatus Obscuribacterales bacterium
GTCGACGGAGATTTTTTCGTAGACACTACATGTATTTCCTGCGGAAATTGTCGTGATTTAGCTCCCGAAAACTTCAGTAAATCAGGCAAATTATATGTGGTAAGCAAACAGCCCGAATCACTGCTCGAAATTGAACTGGTTCTGGACGCTCTGGTCTGTTGCCCCTTAGGCTCGATAGGAACGATTAATCCAGATATAAAGAAAGAAATTTCAAACGCGGTCAATCGCTTTCCCCAAGAAATAGAAGACGATGTCTTTTATTTAGGATTCAACTCTAAAAGCTCATTTGGTGGCAAAAGTTATTTCATCAAACATCCCGACGGAAATTGGATGATAGACAGTCCTAAATTCAGTCCACGCTTGATTAAGTTTCTAGAAAATCAAAACGGACTCAAACACATTTTTCTTACCCACAGAGACGATGTGGCTGAAGCCGCCCAATATGCTCTTCATTTCCAGGCTAAGCGCTACATTCACGAGGCAGATCTCGAAGCACAAAAAGATGCAGAAGTAGTATTCAAAACGAACGAGCCTTTCAGTCCCCACCCTCAATTCAAAATAATTCCCACGCCAGGGCACACTATGGGGCATTCGATGCTTTTGTATCGCGAAAAGTTTTTATTTTCTGGAGACGTTTTTACTTCACGCACTTTTTCAAACGACGCAATCGAAACCTGGCCGCCTTTTTATTGCTGGTGCGATTGGAATGAACAGATTAATTCAATTGCTCGACTCATATCATTTCCATTCGAATATATGCTCCCATCGCATGGCAAGCGCTTTCATGGCAGTAAAGACGAGACTAAAAAAGCGTTAGAGCATTGTCTTTTGCAGTGTCAAAACGAAAAGGAGCCAGATCCAATTTCACATGCTCGTGCCGACATGTTCGAGCAAATTGCCCTCTGGGCAAAACAAACCGGACAGACAAACTACGCCGAATATGCCAGATCAAGAGCCGATTCTATGCGTCAAGAACTCAAAGCAATAGGAAAATAGCTTGACCAAAAAAATTGTCATAACTGGTGCAAGCGGTTTTGTAGGTTCGAATTTGACCAGACGTCTCATAGCGCTTGGTCACGACATTTATCTTCTGCTCAGACCTAACTGTCAAACATGGAGATTAAATGACGTTTTAAGTCACGTAGGTACGCGTTTCGTCCAGTTTCAAGACATTGAATCGCTTTATATTACCTTGAGCGAAATCAAACCAGACTGGATTTTCCACCTTGCCTGTCATGGTGCATATTCATGGCAAACAGATTGGCGCGAAATGGTCGAGACCAATTTACTAGGCAGTATCAATATGATGGAATGTGCGTCCAGATTAGGTGTTTCAGCCTTTGTCAATTCAGGCTGCTTCAGCGAATATGGAAATGCCTCTGGCGCTGCTCCTGAATCTCAAAACGCCGCCCCACAGGATTATTACGCTTTGACTAAATCGGCTCAAACTCTGACTACACAAGTATCATTCAAACGAAAAATTTTCTTGCCGACTTTACGCCTTTACTCAGTCTACGGTCCGTGGCAGGCACCACTAGATTTAATTCCAAACTTAATTTTGTACGGTTTGAAAAATACACTGCCACCAAATCTGGAGTCGCCTTCCAGTCCGCAAGACTATGTATACATAGATGACGTGGTCAATGCTTATCTTAATGCTGCAGAAAAACCGCCTGGTCGGGATCTGAGTCCCATTTACAATGTAGGCACTGGAACCACGACATCTATGAAAGAACTGGTGGATATTTCAATTAACGAGTTTGGTTTGAATGCAAAGAACAAAATCTCAGTTAAAACGGTTCAAGACACCCAGACAGGGGCTAACATAACTAAAATTCGCAAATCGCTAGATTGGTACCCTTGTGTCGAATTGGAAGTTGGATTCAAAAAATTTGCGACCTGGTTTAGAGAAAATCCAGAATTTGTAGAAATGTACAAAAGCAAATTGGCTCAAACTTAAGGTTTTTCTTTTATCTTAGATTCGATTTTGAGCACGATCGCGCCTTGATCCAAATTATTCAAGTCAGACTGTATTTTCTCGGCAAGCTTAGCGCTTGCAGCTAAAATGCGGTTAGCATCATCCAGTTTGCGCTTTTTCAACAGATGCTCAATAGTTTCAATAGACTCTGATAAAAGTGCCGAATCAGAAGAAATCAGTTTCAGCGAGGAGGAAAATGCTGGAGACGCTATATCTGTCGAGTGAGCATACTTCTTTGCCAGGTCAGATTCATCCACTTTGCGCAAAAGCTCATAACTTATCACTTTCAAACGCTCAAAACTATCTTCAAGCAAGGCTTTTCGCCGAGCAATAGCTTTTGGACGCGACTTGATTAAATACCAGGTCAAAAAGGCAAAGCCAAGACAGGATATTTCGCAAGCTCCAAGGATAAATAGGGTTTCGGTCATCTTTTTGGCTAAATCTCTTTCTTGGCGCAATTCCGGCTATAAAGATTAATTACTTTGTACCGCCTGAATTCCTATGTTAGTATTTTTCCAAGATATACAGATTTTACTTAATGTGGGCCATTATCTGCACAGCGCGAGGGTTGTTTATATGTCGACTCAGAAAATTGAAAACGCGTTACAGACAGCTATTGCAGAGTTGAAAGAATTCGCATTCCAAAACCAGGCCAACAATACTGAAACAATCAGTCTGGTTTGCGAAATCGAGTCTTTAGTAGAAAAGCTCGAAAAGAAAGCTAATCAGTTCAATTTCAGACCTCCATCTCAAAATGTTATGAGCCCCACTGCAACAGCAACTTCCACAGCAGTCTCACAATCTCAGTCAATACCAGTTTTTTCGCAGGCTAGCCCACTTTCGATTTAAATTTGTATAGGTAAAATGCCTACAATCAGCACCTTTTACGGAATTTTGATCAGAATGTTTTTCAATGATCATCATCCCCCGCATTTTCACGCGGAATATGGAGAATTCAAGGCTATAGTTAACATTCAAGAATTATCCATAACAGAAGGCTCTTTGCCAAGGCGAGCGCAACAATTGGTTTTAGAATGGGCAGAATTACATCAAGACGAATTGATGCTGGACTGGCAATTGTGTCAAGCAAAAGAACAACCAAAACAAATAGCACCGTTACAGTAAGGGACTACGAATGGACTGGGAAGTAATAGAAGTGAAAGTAGAGGCACCGCTTTCTTTGTATGTTCGTTTTCACGATGGAACCAATGGCAAAGTACGATTTGAATCTAGTTATTTAACAGGTGTTTTTCGCGCACTCAAGGACCAACGAATATTCGAACAAGTTCGCATAGATGGTGGAGCCATAGCTTGGCCCGGCGACTTGGACTTAGCACCAGATGCAATGTACAACGCCATTAAGAGTCAGGGTGAATTGATTTTGCGTTAATTTGCAAGCAGGTAACAATCTCAACTACCTAGTCAATTCACTCAAATCCAACAACTGCAATGCAAGCGATTTTGCTGCTTCAGGTTTACCCATTTTTGCCATAGCTTGCTGCATTTCCTGCAGCTTTTCGCCTTTGTCGAGTACTAGTTCTTTTATGATTGATACGAATTTTTCTGGACTCAGCTCGTCCTGCCTGATTACACGTGCTGCATTTTTAGATTCAAAATATTTGGCATTATG
>CAZFKB010000071.1:0-18070 GCA_964519785.1 uncultured Candidatus Obscuribacterales bacterium
TTCTGGAGTAGAAGCTATTTCTGGTTCTGGTATCGAGACAGGCTCTGGTTCTGGTATCGAAACCGGCTCAGGTTCAGGTTCGGAAAATATTTTTGCAAATGCGCCTGATGCTGTAGATGAAGTCTGTTCTTGCATAGTTGCCGGAGGCACAGTCTCTTCTTGATGAGTGTGTGTCAGGCTTTCGGCAATGGATAAAGTAGGTATTTGATCATCTGTTTTATTAGGATCAAAATCGGTTTCAGGCGATTCTTCTGTTTTTAATTGCTGCAGTTGAGCTGCGCCCGATTCGGTCCATCCCAGATCGGCAAGAGCCTCGTCGAAAGTGACTTTCTTGCCACCAGAATTGAAGCAATAATCAAGAGCAACAAGGGCGTCATCCTGACTTATGCGATTTTCAGATATAAGTTGATTACATCTGAGAACAGCGTCGTGCGCTATTTGATCGATAAATCCGGTCAGGGTCAAAATCTTTGTTAAAGCTTCTGGGGTGGCGCGACAAATTTCGAAAGCTTGATCTATTTGCTCGGCAGAAACGACGCGCGCGATCACGAGCAATTTTTCAAAAGAAAGGCTGACCTTTTCAAATTCGCTAGTTTGGGGCGGGATGGTGAGATCCGCCAGGAAGTCCGAAACTTGGCGCCCTTCGCTATAGACTTTGTGCAAGATGTCTATGGCGCCGTCTACTTCCATAACATTCTTTTCGACAAGATCTTGCAATTCGAGTGCCGCATCTACAAGGTACTCTGCTGCATAACCCTGTGCCACAATAACCTGTCCGATAGGCGCACTCTCTGCAAGTCCGAATTCAACAGCATTTAAAACATCGGCTTCGCTCATTAATCCGGCTCGCTTCATTAGTTCGCCAAGTCGAATTTTCTTTCCTGAAGGCGGCAATAAGTAAGCCTGAGTCATTGGTGTGCCGCCAGATGCATCGGCAAATGCGCGTAGCGCTTCGATAGCTTCTTCGCGATCTATCACTTCGTCTCGCCACTTAACCATGAGATCAAGAGCTTTAGCCAAAAGTTTTTCAGAAATAATGCCGTTGACGACTAAGCTTCTACCAACTGGAATACCGGTAGCCTGGTTGCGACTGATAATAGGCGCGATTTCATTCTGGCTCACTGTATCTGAATCTATCAGCAATTGAGCAAGTGTGCGGTTGTCGTTTGAATGTTTGGCTTGTTCGAGAGACTTTTGTTCGTTTACTACATCAAAAAAGTTGGATCCCGATTTGTGAGCGATTTTCAAGCAGCGAGAAGCAAACGGCATATCCAGAACGCCGTCCTTGACCATTCCTTGCGCATCAAGTGCTGAATCCAGTTCTTTTGAAGTGAGATAGCCAGACATGATGAGCATTTGACCAAGAGAGAGGCGTTTGTTGCCTGCCAGTCTCACGCATTCATCGAGTTTGTTTTGACTGATAATGCTTGCTGCTACCAGAAGTTCTCCGATAACTGTATCGGCTGGGGCGCGCATCATTGTTTGTTTGGGCTTGAAAAAACTAGGAGACACCGTACTAGAACCAACCTCGCTTAGAGTTGACCAAAGAAATTCGCCAATCGCATGATCTAAAAAATACGTTCCACGCTTGACCTTGACCGAAACCACTTATCAAGATCATTTTTTTATCTGGCGGCTGTGGCCTGCAAATTGCGTCGTCTGGTTTCAAGGTGGACCATCAGTACCGAAATGTCTGCAGGACTCACTCCACCTATGCGCGATGCCTGTCCCAGAGTTTCGGGGCGAATACGATTGAGTTTTTCGCGCGATTCTTTGGAAAGGTGTAACAGCTCCTGATAATCAATAGTTTCAGGTAGTTTTACACGGTCCAATTTTTCAAGTTGGTCTATTTGCGATTTCTGGCGTTCAATATAGCCTGCGTACTTGATATCGGTCTCCAGTTCTTGGGCAAATGCAAATCCAGTATCGCCAGGAGCTGGAGAGAGAGCCTCTACAGCCTGATAAGTAACTTTTGGACGACGCAACAGTTCTTCTAAGGTTGCCGATTGTTTGAGGGTTTCGCCAAATTGGGATAGAACTTGCTCAACTTGCTCGTGGGGCTGAATTCTAGTTGAAGTTAGTCGTTTTTTCTCTGTTTGAATAGACTCTTGCTTTTTATTGAACAACTGCCAGCGATAATCGTCGACCAGACCAATAGCTCGACCGATTGGAGTGAGCCTGGAATCAGCGTTATCCTGTCTTAAGAGCAGTCTGTACTCAGAGCGCGAAGTCATCATTCTGTAAGGCTCACCGATTTCTTTTGTGACTAAATCGTCTATCAAAGTACCGGTATAGCTCGATGAACGGCTCAATATTAGTGGTTCTTCGCCTTTTGCGTAAAGTGCCGCATTGATACCAGCCATGATGCCTTGCGCAGCTGCTTCTTCATAGCCACTGGTTCCTAATATCTGACCGGCAGCAAAAAATCCGGCTAAATCTTTGGACATCAGTGAGTGATCGAACTGGATTGCAGGCAAATAGTCATATTCGACTGCATAGGCGGGTCTGACTACTCGAGCATTTTCAAGTCCGGGAAGTGAAGCGACAATCTGGTGTTGAATATGAACAGGTAAACTGGTCGAGCAGCCTTGCAGATAAACCTCGTAAGTATCTCGTCCTTCAGGTTCTAGAAAGAAGGAATGACTTTCTTTATCGGCAAAGCGTACAACTTTGTCTTCGATCGATGGACAATAACGCGGACCAATTCCGTGAATCATGCCTGAATACATAGGCGATTCTTGCAAATTAGCCATGATCAATTCATGGGTCTTCAGCGTCGTGCGTGTTTGATGACAGGGAATTTGTTCGCGTACGGGACGTTTGTCTAAGAAAGAGAAAAATTGAGGGTTCTCGTCGCCAGGTACAACAGGCAAATTTGTGTAGTCGATGGTCCGTCCGTCTATGCGAGGAGGTGTGCCGGTTTTGAGCCTGCCCATATTGAAACCAAGGGAACGCAGACAATCGCTAAGTCCCACGGCTGGAAACTCGCCGGCTCTGCCTGCGGGTTGTGTTTCTTTTCCGATCCAGATAGTTCCTTCCAAAAAGGTTCCAGCGCAAAGAACGACTGATTTCGCGAACACCTGTTCCCCAAATGCAAGTTCGACGCCTTCGATTTTGCCGTTTGAAGTGAGAAACTTTTTGACCATACCCTGACGCATGGTCAGATTCGGTAAATCTTCAAGATATCGTTTGATCCAGATGCTGTATTCGCGCTTGTCTGACTGCGCTCTAAGTGACTGAACAGCAGGACCTCGGCTCAAATTGAGCATGCGAAGTTGAATGTAAGTGGCATCAGCTGCGATACCAATAACGCCGCCGAGCGCATCAACTTCTTTAGCTAGATGCGACTTGCCGGGTCCGCCTACGGCTGGGTTGCAGGGCATTGCTCCCACAGTGTCCAGATTCACAGCTAAAAGCAAAGTCTCCAGTCCCATTTTGGCAGCGGCATTCGCTGCTTCGGCACCGGCGTGACCTCCACCTATGACTACTACGTCGTATTTCATAGACAGAATCATAACAAATAAAAGGGTCGGGCGTCCTTGACTTCCTCTAAAATCTGGCAAATTATTTCAAAATCGGGCATCATAGGCTGTATGGGAAAACACTTTACGTTGATTACATTAGCCATTTCTGTGTCGATGCTTTTGAGCCAGGGTGCTGCTCAAAGTGAAGAAAGCAAGCCCGGTGAAGTTCTGAACCCGGAGCAATTTAGCGATCCTACTCAGATTTTGGTAAAAAAGGGCTATGCGGCTGCGAAAGCCATTCCAGATATTTGCGCTAAGATTTTTTGTTTTTGTGGCTGCGACATTACTGATAAACACTCGTCTTTGCTTGATTGTTTTACCAGTGATCACGGAGTGGGCTGTCCCATTTGTATAGAGGAAGCTCTCATAGCTCAGTCTATGCACAAGAAGGGCAAAAGTATTTGCGAAATTCAATACGCTATCGACAGGCGTTATGAGAAGCAATATCCTTTTGATTCACCGAGTGAAAATTTGAAAAAGTATAGGTCTGAACGTCTGTGGGACGCAGATAGAAAACCGACCGAAAGCCAATCTGAAAAGAATGGACAGGCGCCTCAATTGAAAAAGAATAAAAAGTCTGGCAATTGTTGCGGCGGTTCTGATGAGCATTCTAAGGATAAGAAAGAAAGTAGATAGTCTGATACCGTAAATGGTATCGGATCTTTTATTAGACACCCGGCATCGTCAAATGAGTGTGTTGCTAAATAAATTTTGCTAGGTAGGCGCAGCGAAGTTTGATTCAGACCAAATCTTCTCTTGGCTACTGGTCCATTAAATGTGGTCGAAAAGCCAGAATTATCGGATTTAGACACTATTGTCAAGAGGTGAAGGGTGTTAACATTAAGCAAATCCAAGGAAGTGGTCGATTATAGGAGCTCCTCTGTGCAAGGCGCCGAAGACGCACATCTTGCGTCTAACACAACCAATTCGTATAAAATCGCTTGCGATGAGCGATGTCCGGTTGTTCATGGTTTGGCCGGCATGCTTCAACACTGGGATTCGCGAAATGCTTTTGTTTTCGTCGATCGTAATTCTTCTCAAGATGAAGCTCGACAAATCATTTCAGAGTTGGATAGATCCAACTGGAGTTTGCTATTGGTCGATGGCGATGACAATCGCTATGAAGGTCCAGAAGCTATTCCGATGATTTTGAAAAATCTGTCTATGGGTCGCATTTTCGTGGTTTTCTATTGCTTGCCTGGCACAATGCTTTTGACCAGGCTTGCTTACAATTTTATTTCGCAGAGTCGCAAACGTGCTGGTAAACTGGTCACACCTTAGCGAATTCTTGATCTAAAGCTTCGATTACTGCACCAGCATAGCCTGGATTTATTTGCCATTTGTTTGCAAGTCGCTCAATTTCTTCGTTGATTAATGTGTTTTGTGAACAAGTCAAAACCCGATAGGGTCTGCTATTGCCAGAGAAATCGAGTTCGCCAGGCTCTGTTGAATCATCTGGAGCAAATGCATTTTTACACTCAATCAAGATTTCGGGATTAATAGTTTCAATCACGATATTCCAATCGCGGTCGAAATCTGGATCGTTAGAATCGGCGCCAGCGCTTTTATTGAACAAAAAAATCTCGTCCTTAGAAGAATTCAAGTACAAGTCTAGACACTCGCTGCTGCTTGCTTGCCTGCAGAGCTTGGTTGACAGATTGCGTTCGTCGAGCTGCTGGGCGGTGAAGTCGAAAAGTCTATTTATCTCTTCTTGCGAGCCCTGTACATCTAATGCCACCACAGGTAGTAGCGCCTCACTTTTTCTTTTACGAGCCAAAATAGCGAGTGCGTGAAAAGAGTTATCTACTGCAAGTAAGGGAAACGTTTTGTTTCCAATTGAATATTGCAAGCGTTCTTCTACAATGGCACCACATGCCCCAGCCGCGTATGCGTCGCCTAAAAAATCGTGCCCGTCAAAGTCTTTTCCGCAAAGGGCAATAAACCAGTCGCCTTCGCGTATGCGACGAGAATCAGTGCATACACGCCCCTCGCCCTCGACATACATGCCATGTGCCAGTCGAGCTGACAATAAATCCATTAATTGGTCTGCATTGAATTTTTGCATGTCAACAATTTTAGTGTATTGACATGATCATTGACACCAGAGGCTAAAGACAAAGATAATTCCCGTCATGGTTCAAGACCAATTACTAGAAATTCTTGCAAGCAAAAGTGCTCGGGATATAAATTCTAAACGTCACCTTATAGACGTCGATAATTTCACGCCTGACGAAGTTAAGACCATCATGAGTATAGCTTCGCTTTGTTTGAAATGGATGAACCAGCGACTAGCACCCATGACTTTGTTTGGAGCCAATCTTGTAGGCAACCTGTTTTTCGAAAACTCGACTCGAACAAGAAGCAGTTTTGAGCTTGCAGCTACAAATCTTGGTGGAAGAGTTCTCAATTTGGATATAGATAAATCTTCGGTTGCAAAAGGCGAAACACTCGAAGACACAGCTTTCACTCTTATATCCATGGGCGTAAATATGCTCGTTATTCGTCATTCAAAAGACCATGTTCAGCGAGAGTTGAGTAAAATTCTTCCGCCGGATGTTTCGGTCATGAATGCAGGCGATGGAATAACAGCTCATCCTACACAGGCACTGCTCGATTATTTTTCGATGTTGCAGCAAGCAGGTGATTTAGCGGACAAAAAAATCGTCATTGTTGGGGACATAAAGCACAGTCGCGTAGCTCGCTCCAATATTTTATTATTGAAGAAGATGGGTGCCAAAGTTGAATTGTGCGGACCAGCTAAACTCATGCCTGGAGCAGAAGAGTTGAAAAACATGGACGTTTTAGTGCAAGAAGATTTAAATGCGGCAATTTCAAATGCCGATTTTGTGATGGCACTGCGCATTCAAAAAGAGCGCTTACAATCTGACTTGCAGTTGAGTTTTGATGATTTTCAAAAGCAATATCAAATGAATCATGAGCGCCTCAGACAGTCCAAATCCAATGCTAAAATTTTGCATCCTGGTCCGGTGAACAGGGGAGTTGAACTTACAGACGAGTTGGCAGACGATCCACAATTGTCACTAATTCGGACACAGGTTCGAAACGGCGTCGCTGTCAGAATGGCGATGATGTCTCTACTATTTAGTAGACGACCATCATGAAAGTCTCGCTTTTGAAAAAAGTATATATGTCTCTTGCCCGGCACTTTATTGTGCTTGCTGGTGGGCTGATTGGACTTTGGTTGTTATTTACGCCAATTCAAAAATACATGCCACTAGGGAGATTTCAACACTATGGCATAGCTATTATAAGTTTTGGTCTGGGATATTTTTTTCAGACTTTTGTGTCCTGGAAACGTCTTGGAAAGTGGGGGCGCATCAGCTACATAACTTCTTTTAGTTTTTTCGTATTAGTAGGGCTGGCTTTCTATCTTAATCCCTGGCTTGATTACAGGGTTTCTATACAGACTTCGGAAAACGAAGCAACCAAAGGCATTTTGATAATTTGTTATTTGTTTTGCAGTCTCGCGGTCGTAGGATCCTGGGTTAAATGGATCCTTGAAGAACACAAAAAAGCTGAAAATCAGGTCGAGAATAATTCATGAAAAGATTGATTGTTCTAGTCGGAATACCAGGTTCGGGTAAAACAACTCTGGCAGAAAAGCTGGTAGAAAAAGGATATTTGTCTCTCAATGCAGATTCTATCCGTCACGAACTATATGGTGATGCAGCTAATCAAGGCGACCCAGAAGAAGTGTTTGCCATATTTTTTAAGCAATTAGAAGCTGCATTGAAAGCCGAAAAAGCTATCGTGATTGACAATACGAATAGTAATCCCAAACAGCGCAAACCTATTTTGGATATGGCAAAAGCGCATGGATACGAAGATATTCAAATCTGGATCATGGATGTTGCTTTAGAGATTTGCTTGCAACGAAACAAAGGACGCCAACGAATAGTTGACGAAGAGATTGTTCGAAATGTCTACAAAACCATATTCGGACCCGGTCGTCCTCAGCGGTCTGAAGGCAAAATAGTGCTAGTTCGTCCTGGAGCCAATATTGGCGATTTTAGTTTTATATCGCAATGATGGAAAATGAAACACTCAAATTATTAGAGCCCGTCCCAGAAGAGAATTTGCGCTCCTGGTTGAAAGAGCTTTATAACAAACCGGTAGAAATAAAACAAAGAGAGTTACTCAGGCATCGCGATTTGTCTTACGTTGAGCGCATTTATTTAAAAGGGGCTTTGCCTGAAAGTCTAATCTATAAGCTTGTCTTGCCGCCATGGGATATAGAAGACGACTTGCACAGAGAGATTTTGGTTCCTTCAATATCAAACTCTGCAAAACTTTATTTGACTGGATACTATAAGAAGATCACCGCTCTTTTTTTAGAAGACTTTGGCACCAATTATTTGAATAATCAGGCTAGTCAGGCGTTAGCGCAAAAGCTTGGTGAAAATCTAGCCAAAATGCATCGATCATATTCATATAGAATCGCTGAACTGGAGCCGCTTAACATACTGCCTGTATGGCGTCCGCAAAATTATCCAGCCAATGTTAATAAAATGATTGAGTTATTTGATCAGTGGAATCTTGTCAGTAAAGACGATTGTGCACTTCTTGCAAGAATCGCTCTAAATGCGTCTGAACGCTTTTGTGATCAACCGCTATCTTTGGTTCATGGTGATTTATTTGCAGAAAATATAGTGGTGGGAGATAAAGATCATGCACGCAATTTATTTATCATTGACTGGTCATGGTTCACTACTCTTGGTGCCCCAGTGCTTGATGTAGCTTCCTTGTGTTCTGATCATTTTAAGAATGGTGATTTCAAACAATATCAAAAAGACTTTTTAGAAACTTATTGTTTTGAAGCTGGCAGATCCATAAGTGAAGTGCAAGCTGATCTGGAAGTGGCGACGCTATTTGAGCGTGTGTTTTTTCTGCATTGGTTAGAGACCCGCAAAAGTATGGGCATAGAAGGCACCACAGTCGGTCACGTAGACGATTTGATCAAGAAAACAATCAAAGATATTGCCACCTGTGAAATGAGGGCTTAGCGCGAGCCGCGCTAGATTATAAAGCGGGGTTAATGTTTGGGGCGGCTTGTCTTTGCCTGCATTAAACGCCAATAATAAAAGCATTCATTCCGAATTTCCGTCCCGAAAAAAAAATTCCCGCAAATCAAGTCCCGCTTTCACTTTCAATACCCCAAATCCAGAGCAGTTGCTTTGGAGGTGGCGAAGCTCCTTGATTTGGCAAATCAAGGGGAGCGTGCGATCGACTGGCAAGCCTCATGGCTAGCTAGACGATGGGGGTAACATCGCCCCGTTAACAGGAGGCTTTACCATGGCCAACATGGGTTATTGCAGGTTCCAAAACACCGTCGAGGATCTCCGAGACTGTGCCAACCACCTGCATGACGAGCTTTCTTCTGAGGAAGAGAGAGCCCGGCAACGTCTTGTCGAACTGTGCAGGAGGATCGTCGAAGAGGCGCCTCCAGCCAGGGAAACGCGGACGCGGTCGCGGCGCTCTTGACCTTGGACGAACGGAGGGAGGCGGCCGCGAGGCCGTCTCCTGCCTAGTAGGCTACGGGAAAACTCCAGAATGATTCCGCTAGAGAAGGCAAAGAGCTGATATGGGCGCGCAGCAATGCAAGCCCGCAACGGCACAATACGCCTATAAGGAATCCCCAAGCAGAGCGGGGTTAGTGCTCTGTCTTTTATGAAAGGACTGCCCATGTCTTATCATCGCGAAATGCATGCCCGGTTGCTCGCCATCACGGAGGGTTGCCGGGACGACATGCACGAGCCTGACGAGCAAGGGATATCTGCGCGTGTTGTCGGGACTCATCTCGATAACGCATTCGGTGAGTCAATCACCGGAGAATTCCTGGAGCGGGGCTACCAGGAACTCGTCGTAATCCTCGAGAGGGAGAGCGACGGGCGCACAGAGAAATTCAACCTCGCATCTCTCATTGCCCTGGCTCGCAAGGCCATGGTGTGAGGGATACTCGGGGAGCGGTGGTCACGGCCACCGCTCTTCGCCTTCCTTTCATAAGCATCCGTGCCAAGCAGGACAGCCGAAAGGCTCCCTTCCCGTCCAATCAAGGCCGGGACACCAGGTCGGAGGTTACGACCATGGATGACTACACTCCAACTGCTACGAGTGAGAAGTTCGAGAAGGTCGCCAATCAGCTTTCTATCGCTGAGGGGTACGCCTTTTCGAATCCCAATAACCTTTCTCACATGGAGGAATGCGCCCGTTGGGGGCTCATTCGGGTCTGTTGCGAGGTCGTCCGCAAGGCGATCGAGCTTGGCGTTCTCGACAAGAGGTCCTTCCAGGACTTTCTTGATGGGCGCGGCGGACTCTAAACTCCAGTGGAGGAGCGGCGCAAGCTGCTCCTCCGCGTAGCTGTTTGAAAAAACGGACCTTCACGAAAAGAACTTCCCGTTCGGATTACCCATCCGGACGTAGTGAAGAGAACGGACACATAGCGCAAGGAGGTTTGCCATGTCCGCATCCTGTAAGTATCCCCACGTCACAGTCAAACTGTCTGGCAAGGACAACACATTCTATGGGGTCGTCGGCGATGTTCGCGACGTTCTCAGAGCGGCTGGCGTTTCCGAAGAGGAAATCGACCAGTTCTCTGGGGATGCCGTGCACGCCGGAGGCTCCAAGGAGATGTTGGACGTCGTCAGGCAGTGGGTCACTGTGAAGTAGGGAGAATTCGGGGTGGGTGGAGAGCTGCGCCAGCGCTCCACCTTCTCTGCTTTTTTTGTCTGAGCTACTACAAGTTTTAGTTGAACTTCCAATAAGGTGCAGCTGTTAATCTAACCGCACCATCTTTGGTGACAACCAGATCGTCCTCGATACGTACACCGCCAACACCGTCTATGTAAATGCCAGGCTCGTCCGTGATGACTGTGCCTTCGTTCAAAGCATCGTGCCCATAATCGAAAGGATCGTGCACTTCCAGCCCAACGCTATGACCCAAGCCGTGAGTGAAGTATTTGCCGTAGCCCTTTTTGTCGATATAATCGCGTGCAATTTTGTCGTACTCATTCCACATCAAACCTGGTTTAAGAGCCGCTTTAGCTGCTTTGTTTGCTGCAAGGACTATTTGATAGACTTCTTTCATTTTGGCTGTAGGCTCTTTGCCTGGAACGAAAATTGTTCTTGTTATATCTGAGCAATAACCTCCTGGAAAGACACCGCCAAAGTCCATAACGACTGGTTCGCCTGCTTTCAATTTGCGATCGCCTGTGGCATGGTGAGGAATTGCTGAGTTTGGTCCTGAGCCTACAATGGTCGAAAAGCTGTTATCCACAGCTCCGTGTGCACGCAATTGCATGTCGATTTCATAGCCGACTTCAAGCTCTGTCATTCCAGCTTTGACGAATTTGGCGATTGCTTTATAGACTTTGTCGGTTTGTGCACAGGCGTGTTTAAGTTGTGCAATTTCAGCGGCTTCTTTGTATTGACGCAAGCGCTCGACTAAATGCAGGGTGGGAACAAGCTTTGCCTCTAGTTCTTTTTTCCAGATCTCGGCTGTTTGATAAGTGACTTTTGCTGCTTCAAACGCAATACTGCTCGTTTTAGTAATTTTTGCAAGTTTGAAAGCGGCATTGATACCATTGGTCTGACGCTCGCCCCGATTGAGTTTGACCAACTGGAATTCAGGCGATTCAAGGGCCGCTCTAGACCAGTAGCGTGCATCGCAAATGATGTAAGTCTTGGTTGCTGTAATTAATAATACGGCAGTGGAGCCTCCAAAGCCGCTCAAATACAAAACATTCTGATTGTTGGGCTGAAGAGATTGCCCACATTCGGTTACTTGAAGCAATATGCCTGAAAGCTTTTTTGTCTTCAAAACTTTGCGGAGTTTGGTGATTCTGTTTGAGAGTGCCATGCCTGAAACCTACATTGGATGCGAGGCAGTAAGATTAGCACATGGCATTTCTTGATAACATAATTAGTGTCGTGCGGCTACTCAAAATCCAGATTCGCAAAATAAAATCATGCGATCGATTGCTTCTTCAACTCTCCAATCTGCGCGGGTTTCGTAGCGCGCTCGTATTTGTTTTTGCCGTGTCAGGAAACATACGATAAGGCTGAGCATAAACTCGAAACGCCACTGATATTCTTCCATGGTCAAGCCGGGCACTGCGCGTTCGAAGGCTTTGATGAACTGGTCTCTACAGTGTGCATAATGTTTGTCCACTTCTTTGAAAACTGGCTCAGGTTCTGTCTGTGAGCGTCCCAAAAAAAGCGCTAGAACCTCGCCTTTCTTGCCGAGAGAGTGCGCCATTTTTAGTGGTGGTTCATAGAATGCAAGCAAGACATTTCTTAAATTGAGATTTTTAGAATTCAGTTCGATTTCTAGTCGTTCTAATTGTTGAGTAACAACAGGCTTCGCGAAACGCTCAAGAACAGCCTGGAAAAGGTCTTCTTTTGTGCCGAAGTGATAAGCGATCGAAGCTACATTGGTTCCGGCATCTTTGATTATTCCTCGCAAAGACGCGCCAGCAAAGCCGTAAATGGCGAAATGACGCTCTGCAATATCTAGCAGTTGATCCCTGGTTTTTTTCATTTGATGAGAATAGCTTGACGGATCAGGGCTGTCAACTGTATGATTCAATCATATGATTGAATTTTTCCCAAAAAACCTATTAAAAGGACGAATCGCAGATTTTGATAATCCTTCGGTTTCTGCCCGATATAGGCTCAACGATATTTTTTGTTCGGCCTGGCTCAGTCATGCAATCACCGCGATTGTACGTTTTAAAATTCCGGATTTTTTTAATGGAAAACCAATTCACATTGATGAATTGTCTCGAGTTTCTGGATTGCACTCACCTACTTTGTACCGAGTGATGCGTGCGCTTGCTGCAAACGGAATCTTCATCGAGACTCGCTCAGGCGAGTTCGCACAAAACGACGTATCTTTATTGCTCAAATCTGATTCGTCTCAATCATGGGCTGCAATGGCTAAAATGTGGAATCATTCAAGCTGTATTAATGCGTGGTTGCATTTTGCTGAATGTATGCAAGACGGAAAGTCTGGTATCGAGCATGCCTATGGCAAGCCTCTTTATGAGCATCTAGATGAAATAGAAGGAGCGACAAAAGCATTTGCTGATGCGATGATTTCAAACTCTGCGCAAGCAAGTGCAGCGATTGCAAAAGGTTTCGATTTTGGAAAATTCAAATCGGTGGTCGACATAGGTGGAGGTGTGGGCACGCTTTTAGTCGCGATTTTGCACGCACACCCGCATTTGAAAGCCTTTCTTTTTGAAATAGAAAGCCTTAAAGAGTCAGCCGAGAATTATTTGTTGTCTAACAATGTTAGCGAGCGGACAACGATTGTTATTGGAGATTTTTTTGAATCGATTCCTTTTGGGTCAGATCTTTATCTTGTGAAAAATTCGCTCTGGAACTGGGATGATACGCATTGTTCCACGATCATACACAATGTTAGAAAAGCTATTGGTGATGATATTAAATCGCGATTTCTTATCATCGAATATGTAATTGAGCGCGAAAATGCTGAATGGACAACCCTTTATGATCTGCAGATCCTGAATATGCCTGGAGGTCGAGCGCGCACTCGCGCAGAGTATACCGAGCTTTTAAATCGAAATGGCTTTGCTCTTGAAGAAGTGCTTTATGTGCAGGACCAGACTATTTTGGTTGCAGCACCGATCTAGTCTGAACATTTAGTTAATAGAAGTAATACTATTAACTATAGTTGAATGAATCTCAAATTTAAAAGAAAGAAAGAGTCAACCCGAACATGGGCGACGACTTGCGTCGCCGCCCACGTCCCTGTTCTCAGGCGGACCCGTAAGGATCCACGAACGGGCGCTCCTTGAGTTTGGGCAGGACCTTCCTGATCTCCTCATCCAGCCAGAGCCCTACGAGGCTCATGAAAGAGTCGGTGCAGTGACCGGCCTCGTTCCATTCGCCCATCGCCTCGGAAATCGCGTCGGTGACCGACTCGACTTCTTCGGATTCGATAGCTCTGACCTTCTCGAGAATGATCTCCCCGGCGGAAACGCTGGGGAATGGGAAAGCCCTGATTTCACTCAGGTGGCTCCTTATCCCGCGGTCATTGAGACTCTTGAGAATGGCGTCCAGCTTCTTCTGCTCCTCACTGCAGGAGTTGAACCAGAGGAAGTGGAGCGCCGAGAACATCTCGCCGTGAGGCGATTTGCCCTTCTCAATTGCCGCAATGTGCTGCTGGATAATGTCATTCGCAACCTTGGACATGTGGTTACCTTTACAGTTGAGTTGAGATGAGGCGATTAAGCCCCCACCGGATTGGGATACCGGCACGCTTTGAGCCAAGACTAGAAGTCTTGCTCATAGACGACGTCGCTCTCTTAACGTCCGGGACGTCGGACGAATGAATTGGAAAGGCTTGCTACAGGCTAGTTATGACTGTAATTTTCTCGGGGTTGGAAAGGAAAACGGGGATGACTAATCGTGCTTTAGACGGGAGTGCATTTCCAAATTAAGTCGGCGATTTTTGTCGCGAATTCGTGTCCGCGATACATTAAAAAGGTGTAAACAAGTTAGCGCAAGAGTGCGAGGGTTAGCTATCTCTACTTTTTGATCGAATCAAAAGCACGCAGTAAAGCCTCTACGCCAGGGCGTCTTGCAGGGTCGCCATTGGGCCCATTCATATTGCGATGGATTTGGAGTAACAGCTCTTCTGCAGTGCGACCGTTAGAAGTCGGATTGACCTCGTAACCAGCTCGACTGAAAAAGTTTGGAGTAGGCTTGTCCAGATTTTTAAGCATGAGCAGTGCGTTTCCGGAGCCAGCCAAGTTTGCTAGTTCGAGCGCTGCGGGCATTAATTTGTCGGGTGTCATTTCACCAAAGCGAGCGGCAAACATTTTGTCCATCAGTAATTTAGCCGAGTCAGATAGTGGACCGGCAGGGTCTTGGAATTTTTTCAATTGCAGTATCTTGGTGTTGAGCATTTCATTTTCGGCGTCACTTAATTTTTCGCGCGCCAATTCAAGACCGGCTCCCGGACCAAGCGCGGCTATCTTTTGAGTGAGTGAATCTCTGGTAGCGATAAAAGTTTTTCGATCTGCTTCACTTGCGTTTGGCGAAGGTTTTATACGCGACATTATTTCGCTTAGAGCATTTGTTTTGTCGCTTTGAGGCAGTGCATCATATTGTGCGACACGCTTGTTGAAAGCATCTTTTTGCTGTGTGAGCAATCCGGTGAAATCGTTGTCTTTGGCAAATTTGAGCAAATGATTTAGTTCGGCACTTTGCAAAATTGGACCAACATCGCCATCCATATGAAATGCGTGAAGACTGCTTGCAAGCTGGCGCCCAGTTATATCGCGTCCGGGTAATTTTATATCTGATTTGGCAAAATCCTCTCGGCAAAGATCAGTTGGCTCGCCATTAGCATCAAGATAATTTTTACGTTTATCCGCTGGCCCCGCCGCATTTGCCTGAGCGAAGGATTTCAATTCCTTTCTGATCAGTGTCTGAAGATTTTCTACCATTTGTGCTTTGTTGTTCAATTCTTGAGCACGCGAAGGGTCTTCTTGAGCCATTTGACGTAAGCGCTGCGACATTTCGCCACCGTTAACGTCGAACTGTCTGACAGTGTTATATTGCAGCATCTGAGTATAGCCAATGGCAGTGGAAACCGGACGAAAAGCTCGTCTTTGATCGGCAATGGTTGTCTCGCCGGGCTTGTCTGCTTTTAACAAATCTTGCGGCATGCCCGATAACATCTCGTGTGTACCAGCTCCTCCCGATTCGAAAGCATAAATTCGCTGTACTATGTTTCGAACTACTTCGGGTGTTAAGCCATTTGCGGTGCCAGTTTTTAAGACTTCCGCGGCATAGTTTTGTTTGAATTGATCTTCAGTGACGCGACGAATGGAGTAGTCGGGTTGGTTCGGATCGCCAGTGATTAGCCGATTTAGATTGCGCGAGCCGTCTAACATATCGTTTAAGCGAGGAAGTGTTTTTGGTTCTTTAGGCTCAGTTACGCCTTTTGGTTTGGGGGGGCCTTCGTATCTTGGCGGGAAATCGTTGACGAAACCTTGAGTTTTTCTCGTTTTAACTACGTTGCTCCAGTAATCGGTTAAACGGGTGTCATAGCGCTCTTTGGCTTGCTTGTATTGTTCTTCTGGAGTCAGGTTTGCATCGCGTCGTGTGCGTTTGCCTGCTTCGGCAAGTGTCATTTCTGTTGGTATGACCAGAGAGGTTGGCTCATTGGTGGCGGTGAAAGTTGTATCTGTTGGGGGCGAAATGACTTGCGAACTCAGGTCCTGGCGCTGAGTCAGTAAGTCTCCACCAGCAAGCTCCAGCTTGGTTGGAGCTGTTGTGTTGTCTGTTATTTGAGCATCGCCCTGCTGGTTCTGATCCGTTTCTGACATATCAATACTCTAAATACATTTGGGTTTTTGGTCTATGGTATAAACCGGTGTTACTTAAATCCGTCAAGCGGGCCAAAAAAAAACCGGAAGAACGACCATTTTGAACAAGGTCAATTCTTCCGGCTTAGTTTGAAGTCAGTTCAGTTTAAGACTTGAACCAGTTACTTCTGGTTCTTTGCGATCGCTTGCACCAGGGCGACACCGGTGCGCACGCCAAAGCCGGTCGAGCCGCGCGGATCGAGCTTGATTGCCCGATTGCGATAGGCTACGCCAGCAATGTCGAAGTGCGCCCAGGGCGTTTTCTCACCGGCGAATTCGCGGATGAACCATGCTGCGGTAGTCGAGCCAGCGAGTTCGCCGCCTGAGTTGGACAGGTCGGCTACGTCGCTTGCATTCAACTCGCGTAATTCGGGATGCATGGTCATCACTTCGACCTGCTCGTCTTGACTGCGAGCTGTGTCGGCGACAAGCTGCGTAAAGCTTGCATTGTTGCCGAACAGACCTGCAGCCACGTCGCCGCCGATAGATTTGACGGCGCCCGTGAGAGTTGCAAAATCGACGATGTGAGTCGCGCCCTGCTTCTGCGCCCAGGTGATAGCATCAGCCAAGGTCAGGCGACCTTCGGCGTCGGTGTTGTCCACCTCGACCGTAAGACCAGACATGGTCTCGATGTAATCGCCCGGACGGAAGGCGTTTCCGTCGGGCATGTTCTCGACCGCAGGCAGAATGACTGTGAGCGAGATTGGCAGTTTGAGCGTAGCGACGGCTTTGATAATGCCGAGAGCAACTGCGCCGCCTGCCATGTCGCGCTTCATGAAACGCATGCCGGCTGCGGGTTTGAGGTCCAAGCCGCCGGAGTCGAAGCAGACCGATTTGCCCACGATGAAAAGGTGCGTGGCGGTGGGTCCGCTTTCGGGCGTGTAGGTCAGTTCGCTCAACCAGGGCGCTTTCGAAGAGCCCTGATGGACTGAGAGAATGGCATTCGCCTTCATCTTCGCAAGCTTTTTCTTGTCGTAATACTTGCCCTTGATGCTGCCTCCGCTCTCCTTCTCCACGAGCTGAGCGTAGTTTTTCAGCTGTGCGGGAGTGAGAACATTGGCTGGCATTGTGGTAAGGTCGCGTGCGAAGTTGACACTACGGCCGATGGCGTCGCCTTCCTGGAGACCCTGCAGGATCGCTCCGGCATTGGTAGCGTCCGCGATGACGCGCAGCTTCGAGAACTTGCTCTTGGGCGCGTTCTTGGTCTTGTAGTTCAAACCGGTGTAGAGAATCAAATGTCCAGTTATCGAGATCATCTTGCCCAGGGCAAAAGGATCGATACCCAGAGCAAGAATCGGCTTCAGGTCGAAGGTGACCTGTTCGGCTTTGTCGGAGCCGATAGTCTTGAATGCTTCCTTGAGAGCCAGCTGAACCGAAGCGAGTGTCACCTCGCTTGATTTGCCGACTCCCATGAGCAATGCTTTCTGAGAGGACAGAATGCTGCTCGACAGAAAGTGCAGCATTGTCTGTCCGTTCTTGCCGGCGAACTCGCGCACTGAAGCGTGCTTCAGAAGCGAGCCCTGGGAGAGAGTGTTGAAGTGCGAGACCGATTCGGTTTTGGCGAAATTGCCGTCGAAATCGTGCTCGAAGCATGGCAACACCACCATGTCCTCGTTGACGCGAGGAAGCGAGGTGTCTGTGATTACCCAAAATTTCATTTGGGTCTTCCTTTCCTGATAGATGGCTGCGGGCACCGCCTGTGGTGACGATGTCCGCTGCCGGTTGATAATAGAAGCAGGCGCAAGTTGCGAAGCAATACTCTATCCGCCTCTTGCTCCTTAGCTTTGTCGTCCGGTTTCTTAGGTTCCGGTTCCTTGATGGATGCTGGGTTAATGGCTTTCACCGGCTTCTCCCAGAGGTCGCGATTGGCGATGCTGATTTCGGCACCATCGTCTGAGCGAACTTTTGTTGAGAGATAACCGACTGAAAGGACTACACCATCAGCATCGACGCCAATGAGGTCGATCTTGTCGCCAACTTGAAATTTGGGACTGAAGGTCAACATTAAGCCAGCAACGAAGTTGTTGGCAAAGTTCTGCAAAGCCAGAACGAGCGCCGCACCAATGAAGGTGAAGCCCAAGAACAGCTTCGACAAAAAGTTGGGTGCGATGAAACTCACGCCCACAA
>CAZFKB010000072.1:0-17801 GCA_964519785.1 uncultured Candidatus Obscuribacterales bacterium
TGATTTCTCAGATGCTGATTTTGTGTACTTACCGCGAAAATCACCAAGTCGCTCCAGGCGCTCAGGATGCCTTCCAACAAGATGAACATCATAGCCATTCTTGTCTAACGTCATAGCGAATAGCAAGCCTAATTTACCATCACCAATGACACAAATTGCATTTTGATTATCGAGCTCGAGCTGTTCTTGAATTTCAAGAGCGGCTGCGACTGGCTCAGCAAAAACGATCTTTTCAAGCGCCAGATCGCGAGGAACTTCAACCAAACTTGTAACTGTTGTACTTAAATATTCGGCAAACGCACCATCTTTATTTACGATACCAACTACAGTTCTGTCAGGGCAGTGATGCATGCCACCGCTTTCACAAACATGACATTTCATGCAAGCCTGATTTATGTCTGCAACAACCCGCTTACCGATGAAAGACCTGTCGTGCGCATCATATACAGTACCAACAAACTCATGCCCCATGGTGCCAGAAAAATTGTGATAGCCTTTGATAATTTCAAGATCAGTGTTGCAGACACCAGCTTTGTCGATCTTAATTACCACTTCGCAATCGTTTGCACTAGGGGCGGGAAGCTCTTCTAAAGCAACTTTACCATTTGAAATTCTAAGCGCTTTCATTAGTTTGTTATTTTCCATAAAAACAATTGAAACACAATTCAAGCCAAGCATGCAAGTTACAGCAAAGAGTTCCGATTACTCGGAACTCTTCGCGGGGGGCACATTTTGTGCTTTTTTTTATTCGGCTACGACATTGATTTTGCGCGCCTTAGCTTTTGCAGGCTTAGGCAAAACCAACTTCAAAACACCATTTTTCATGGTAGCTTCAATAGCTTCCTGATCAACTTCTTCAGAGAGCATAAAAACACGACGATAATTGCCTGGAGGCACTTCGCAGTGAACCAGCTTCATACCCTCGATTTCTGGCATAGCGACCTTGCCTTCGATCGTAAGAACATTTTTCTCAAGAACTATATCGATTGTATCTTCGCTCACACCAGGCATATCGGCAATTACAAAAATTTTGTCTTGCGATTCATACACATCGGCTTGAGGTACAAAGGTTCGTGCGTTGACTTGGGGCTCGCAGGTTTTAAGCTCGTCTTTTTTGCGCTCTAAGATGGCAGTATTCATATTTAAAAACCTCCTGGAAATTAAGCTGTCTGAATCGAAATCTTCTTGGGAAGATCCGCTTGAGCACGGGGCAGTTCGATTTTTAAAACGCCCTGGTTGCAAGTAGCTTTTACTTCATCGGCATCAATTACAAATGGCAACTCGATCACGCGAGTAAACTGTCCCTGCGCGCGCTCGCGTCTGTACCAGTGGCTATCTTCAGAAAGCTCTTCTTGACTGCGTTGTGTCTTCAAGGTAAGAGTTTTATTGACTACTTGAAGATCTATATCCTCAATATCAACGCCAGGAATTTCTGCCACCACAAGAGCTTTGTCTTCTCCAATATATGTATTGAGAAGAGGGAACTCTGAATCGTGTGCAGCAACACTTGTAAGTAAGTTATTTAGCCTGTTATGAAGAATGTTCATTTGACGCGAATCGAAAAATGATGGTGAAACAAGCTCTTGAAACAACATAATTATTGCCTCCCTTTTTTTGTTTGTCCGCCATACTCCCGAATTGAGCGGGACCTATTTCAATTTATCCAAAACCCTTGCCCACACCCGTTATCGTTAACAAATTTTTTATAGCTACAAACAAAAATAAAGGAATGGTTAGCAATTTAATTCTGCCGCACCAGACGATCTAAATTTTTTATTGATAACACAGCCATCCGCTTTTCGAAAAGGAGGTAACACTATGAATAGTATCAGTAAGACTTCGGTCGCTCTTGCGATTATGCTTGGTATAGGAGTTTCTTCCCCTGCTCATGCTAGATCTGTTTTCGACCTGATGTCATCAGACTTCGATTTCAAATTTCCCTTCATTCCGATGGAAGAAATATATGCGCCACGAATAGAAGCTGACGCTAGCGGCGATACCGTCAAGATATCAGTTGAAGTCCCAGGCATCGATGCTAACAATCTAAATGTAACAGTCACCGATGACGAGCTGTTCATCAAAGGTGAACGAAAAGAAGAAATCGATTCTAAGTCGGTCAAAGGTGATAAAAAAGAAGAGAAAAAATTGGAGAGAAAATACAACTCATTTCAAAGAGCCGTTTCTTTTCCATGCCGTGTCGACAGCGAAAAAGCTGAAGCCCGGCTAAAGAACGGAATCCTCACGGTAACCATACCGAAAGGTCCAGACAACGGACGACGAGGAAAATCCTTAACTATAAAGACTGAATAATTAGCTGAGCTTTGCTCGATACTAAATGCAAAAACTGGCTGTACGCAGGTTATGCGTACAGCCTCTTCGAATCACCGCGAAAAATATCGATCGGTTCGTTGTCAAACCGAGATGACCGCAGGCTTGCAAGAGTCTTTTGGGCTCTGTAACTAACATAGCCATTATCGTCTTGCAAAAGAATCTCGAGCAATTCAACGGGCAAATTCGCATCTTCTGCCAGACCAAAACGAACAGTCGGATCTGGATCACGAATCAACTGCCTTAGAAGGCTTTCTGGGCACGCTGAACTTGAAGAAACAGCCAATCTTACTTCGGGATCCTTATCAACCGCGAGGCTTCTAAGAAGGAATTCTGGCGTACCCGGGTTCTCCGCCACACGACGGCGAATCTTAGGATCGTTGTGTGATACCAGATGCTCCAGCTGATATACAGGCGTAGATGGGTTACCCGCAGCAAGATAGAATTCAAACCAGGTCAAATCGCGCATAATTTCTCACCTCTGTCAAAAGAAGAAATTAAAAGTGACTACTAAATTCTCGATGGAAGGGCAGTTCCATCTTGAAACTGCCCTTTATTTTTTTTCCGGCTAGACGAGCCGTTAATCGTACTTTTCAGATTTCATTTTTCGAATTCAATCAATCCTCCATTGGGGGTGAAAAACTGATTTTTTTCAGGAAGGAAAACTGCGACCTTCCATTTCTTTTCTACCAAAATTTTTTTTGATGTCAATCGGTCAAAACATTTTTTTAATTTTCTAACCGAAAAGCTTTAGAAAACCCAGAAATCCAGGAGAGTTCTTCGATACTTTCCGTAGAGAAACAGTCAACTTTCTTCCACCAATTTCTGGACCGGATAGATTTTCTGAAGCCACAACAGCTTCCTGTCTTGATGACATTACGACAACTGCAAATCCCCTGGCACCACCACGATCGTTCCTCACCAGCGTGACCGTTTTCACTTTTCCAAAGGGTGTAAAAACATCCATAACCTCTTCCTCAGTTACTTCAACAGGAAGATTGCCAACCAGAAGGCTAGTACTCATAAAAACATACCCTTAAATAGTTGCATAATTGCGCAATTGCGATACAATACAAATATATCATTTCTATCACAAATCGTCAACTCAACCAAATGCCTAAAAACATCGTCAACCAGCGCAAAAAGCTTACTGAACTCAAGTCTGAACTTTTTAAAGCATTGAGTAATCCGGTGCGAATTCGCATTCTCGACGAGTTGCGCTTGGGTGAAAAAACCGTAACAGAAATAAGAGACAAACTTGAAATTGAACTTCCCAACGTCTCTCAGCAGCTCACTGTCTTGAAGACGAACAATCTTGTTGTCGCACGAAAACAAGGCGTAAATATTTACTATTCTTGTGCTAATCCAAAACTATTCAAGCTTCTAGACGTAGCCAAAGAAATTTTCCAGGCGCAACTCAGTGACTTGCAAGAAGCACTCGGAAAATAAACCAGAAAATCCTGCCCGTCAGAAACTATTTATTTACTAAAAAATGCCCAATAGCAAAACGTCACGACAAAAAACATGGTACCAAATGTGAAACCATAACGAATCGGATGCCGTTGTTGCAAAATCCTGTGCAGGCAATTGCAGGTGAGTACGAAGGTAAGTTGTTGAACCACAAATAAATACGACGAAAACCACTCCAAATGCAAGCGCTGCAAGCGGATGGACATTGCGATTCTCTAACTCTTCGAGGTCTTTACGTGCCTTTTCTTCTTCCGTGTCCATAGCAGCAATTAACGCACATCATAAGAGCTGAGGTCAAGAAAATCTCCTGCTAAAATAAAAAGATATGAAAAGTACATCCGAACCTAAAGCAGCAGCTAAAGATAGAGCCTTGGTGATCACATTCGTGGCTTGCTGCATCGTGGGTATCATCGGTTCTATGATTTATCACGATCAACCTTTAATCCGTTTGCTTTTTCGCCCCGGGATTATTGTTGCTCTGTGTTTAATCTGGGGATTTTATCTAGGGGTGACTTACAAGGGTTAAAGCGAAATATTTAGTGCCTGTGGCTCAATACAGGGGGCTTTAATCCGTGAACCAACCCCCTGGTACCCGTAAACATGGAAAGGGAATATAAGATCAAGTAGCTTAGTTATACCTTTTTTTATGCGAAAATTTTCCGGAATGAGCCTTGTAGAGTCAGTTGTGGCAATCGGCCTCAGTGGAATTTTTGTGGTCATGCTATCTGGCATGCTTTCTCAAACGATACAGCTGATGCGTACGAGCCAGGATGAACTGATCGCAGTTAAGGCAGCTGAATTGTTAATCGAAAATGCAAAAACAACCCCGTTTGAGCGACTTCAAGAACTAAGTCTATCGCCTCAGCCGTTTAAACTTTTGGTCAACTTGCCAAACACCTCATCTCCGCCTGAGGTTCGGAAATTTCCTGTTCAACTGGATATGTCAAATAACCAAAAGGTCTTTGGCACTGTTGATGGCAACAGCGGAAGCGTAAACTCGGCGAACAGGTGGACTTTTCCGGGAGGAAATTATTTTGACGGTGAAGCAATCGAGGAAATCACCGATTCAACAACAGCTACCTCAAACCTTCCTTCGTTTCTTGTCACCGTAACCGTAAGTTATAAGTCAGCCAATTCGAACGGAGGCGTGACTTATCCTCGCAAGGTAGTGCGAAAAGCTCACATTTTCAAAGATGGAGCTCGATTCTGATGAGAACGCGTGGAGAGGGTGGAGTTAGCCTTATAGAAGCCGTTTTTGTAGTCTTTATCACAGGACTTTTGACCGCTGCGGTACTAGGTACAGCAGCAATTCAAAACGCCACCAATTTTAGAGCTTTTAACAAAATGAGCGCCTTAATAGCCGCAAGACGAATTGAATCGGTGATTGAAAAAGAGATTCACATGGCGAAATTTTTCGGCGATCAGTGGGGCGATCCAAACAGTAGCGATCCGGTAGATAAGCCCAATGTTTTTCCCTGCACCAGCAACCCATACGGATTCACTAACTTTCCCACAGATAACGGAAATGCTGAGTGGACAGCTAATCCTTATGTTCTCGATGAACAAACCTTGATTATTCAGACGCCAATTTTTGATGCGAATGGATACGCCACTCAAAAAAATGGTTATTGGAATGTTGATACTTATGTGTATAAAGTTTTGGCGGACAAATCCAAACCAGGCTCTGGTCAATTTGTGATGCAGAAAGCACTCTTTCCAGGTGATCACCCAGCTGGTTATTCGCCGCCTATTTCACAAGATCATCCTCAAACTGTTCTAACTGGAATTGTAGGTCCTATCAATCCTTCCGATGCGGTAGATTCTACTGCAGGAGTTCCTCTGCCTGCGGTATTCAGCTATTATTTGAAAAACTCCCCAACTTGGTCTACAACGTCTTATGAGCTAAGCAACCCGCCTCCAAATGCTTATCAAACTTCACTAATTAACGGTGTGGTGTTAAACCTCGAACTCTTCAGTAATGAAAATTCGAGCAGAAAAGATTACACACCAAAGACGGTGGCATTTCGATCTGAATTTTATAAACGCACTAATGGAGATAGTCCATGAAAATGCGGTCAAAACAAAAGACTCTATTTAATCGCAGAAATGCAGGCTCCTCACTTTTACTAGTGACATGCATCGGAACAATTGCACTAATGATGGCAATGGCAGTAATTGGCAGCTTAATTGATGTATACAGACATACAGCTAGCCAGCTTGCAGCGCAACAGGTTTCATCTGTTGCTGAATCCAGTATGCAATACACACTTGCGTTGATAAATGATGCAGCACGCAACGAACAACTTGGAGAGGTTCCATCAACTGTTGACATACCAAGTAGTGTAAGCGGTGGTCTCAATACTAAGGCTGAAATTGCGGATTTAGATGTTACCGATCTGGCTTTATTACAAGCACCGTTCTATGACCGCTTAATTCCTCAAAATATGAAAATTTACAAGAAAGTCACAGTTACAGTCTCAAATGGCATAGACAAAAGTAAGATTGTATCAGTCATCGGACCTGACTTATTTGACGGAAAATCGCCTTCTGGCTCAATACCGTTTTTCCAAAACGCGTTACAGGGAGTCAATTCAGTAACTTTGGGTTCTGGAGCTGACGTAACTAGTTTGGACACAAATCCTAATTTCTCGAATTCTCTCATTTCCAGCTCCGCCGACCTAGTATTAAACGACAATCAAATACAAGGTAGCGTTTCGGCCGGAAACAATATAACGGCTAATTCTAGCGTCAAAATTTTCGGCAATGTAACTTATGGAAACACCGCTTCACCTACATTAATTTCAGATTCGCCGATCGGAGATCCTGCGGCATCGCCAACAGATTCAAATGTTTTAGGCGATGGAGTTCTGGGAGATGATCCTGGCTCATCAGCATCACCTTACGGAACTATCACAAAATCCGCTTCTTCTAATACAGTTACTCCTGCACCATCACCGGAATCATCCGGTTCTGCAAGTTTCACTGGCGATTCAAACTCTCTTTCAGCAAGCCCGCCAGCTGGAGCCAGCGCGGACGGAGTTTATGATTTAGGTGCAGTCAACTTAAGTTCAGGACAATCACTTACTCTCGCACCAGGCAATTATAGCGCCTCATCATTTAACATGAGTTCAGGTTCGACAGTCCAAATCGGAGTTGATACTACTGGTAGTACCGGAGTAAAATTATATATTCAGGGAAACACTCCAGGAAATTCTGCTATGTCGATTGACAGTGGCAGCACATTCAGCAATCCTGCCTCAGCGAATAATTTTCAAGTTTTCTATAACGGTAACAAGAATATTTCTGTCAACACCAATTCATCTTTCTCTGGTTTAGTTTACGCCCCCAACGCAAATGTGGCTATAAAATCATCTCAACCATTAAATCCGACCCAAATAAACGGTGCGTTTGTAGCTAACGATTTGAGCGTAGATAACAATGTCAACGTAAAATTCAGTTCTAGCTCAACAACTACTACCGGTGGTGGCGGGGGATCTTCACCTGGTCCTGGCTATACTGCAATTAATCCAGCAAAAATAACTTTCAAAGCTCTAAGCTGGCAAGAATTTGCAAAGAATCAAATTCCGTAAAATTGAATTTAATGCCAAAAATGTTCTGTAAGATACAGACACTTATTTCATACTACCGTAGAGTACTAAAGGCGCACACGAGCGCACTAGGTAGATTTTCCCCGATGGAGAGTCGATGGGTCAGGATTCTCCAATTAATATTGCCGCCGACAGGTATCAAATCGAAGGCGAAATTGGAAGAGGCGGTATGGGCGTCGTGCTCAGGGCGCATGACCGAGTGCTCAATATTCGCGTCGCTATAAAAGTCCTGGGTAGCGACCATACAGGACTTGGCGCGGCCCGACTTCAACGTGAAGCGACAGCAGCTGGAAAGCTCACTCATCAAAATATTGCTCGAATTTTGGACTTCGGACAGACTTCAGATTCGATCCCGTACATGGTAATGGAATATCTCGAAGGGCAAAGCCTGTCAGATTTAATCAAAATTGAAACGCGATTGGAGTGGCGCAAGGCTTTACCGATTTTTGCCCAGTTAGCCTCAGCAACGAGCTACGCCCACCAGAGCGGGGTCATTCACCGAGATATTAAACCTTCAAATGTCATTTTGGTCGACTGGGGTACGGCTGCATGCCAGGCAAAATTGCTTGATTTTGGCGTAGCAAAAATTTTCGACACCGAGCAAACTCTCACCCGCACTGGGGCTATAAGCGGCAGCCCCTTATACATGAGCCCAGAACAAGCCAATGGAGATTCTGTAACCAATGCATCCGATATTTATAGTTTTGGCTGTTTAATGTTCGAGACGCTGACGGGAGAAGTACCTTTCAGGGGTGGCTCGGCACTAGAAACGCTTTCTATGCATCGCAACTCGGCGCCGCCACTGCTGACCGATCTTATTTCGGTACAAAAATTACCTGGCGATTTGGTCACGCTGGTCGATGAGTGTTTACGAAAAGCTCCCGAAAATAGACCTGCTGATTTTGCAGAAATTTCGAGGCGAATAGAAGAAATCGCGGATAAAAGTGAAAGTCGCACATTGACGGCGGAGCAGATTCAAAAAATATCAAATCAACATTTCAAGATTCGTATTCACCACTTTTGGAAATCTAATTTTGGCTTGACAGCAATTGTGGCATCACTATTTGTGCTGTGCGGTCTTGGATTTTCAGTATTTCAGTCCGAACAAAAACTCGTAGAAGAAATAAAAATGACACCAAAAGCAGTGTCACAGGGCAACGTGGTAAAAGAGTGTTTGGATGTTGAACAACAAGATGATGAGCCTTTTAACTATATTTCGACAACAAATGGTCTACAAGCAGTATCAAAGGATGTCACTACTGATGACTCAATGACCCAGTTGACGGGTAAAAAACTTTACAACTTGTGCTTGAATCACGGTTCTTACAACGGCTCGGGTCTCGCTCATGTTAACCCGCAACTAAGCTGTTTAACTATCGCCAATCTAACTTTACGCGATGACAATCTTCGATATTTAGAACCGATGAAATCGCTGATTCTTGTATCACTGACCTCATCAAACATGACAGACAAAGACTTGAGGCACATTGCAAAGCTAAAGGCTTTAAGAGAAGTAAGAATCTGCTCCGATTTGATAACCAATGAAGGTATTGCTCAAATATCGGGTCTTCCAGACCTCGATTTTCTGGTGATTGAATCTTCCGGTATTACAGACGATATCAGCCATTCTCTGCTAAAAATGAAGAAGTTACGCAAACTCTACTTAAACGATACTTCAATTGGATCAAACTTTCTGCAACGGCTGGCGTCATTACAGCATTTAGATGCCTTAAGTTTAGGCGGAATGAAGACATTCTCTGATGGAAGCCTCAGCTCGCTTCACAACTTTAAAAAACTGACTGCTTTGCACATTTCAGGAAATGTACTAAACGAGAGTGCATTTGTTTCCATTTCTAAAATGTCCAATATTAATAGGCTAGCTTTAGGTGATGCAAAATTTGATCCAAAGCATCTCAGGCATTTACAAAATATGCCAAATCTGAGACATCTAGACCTTTGGCAGAATAAGAATATCACTAACGATTTGATTCAAGAAATAATTCAACTCAAGCAGCTAGAAGATGTCAACTTCAACGAAACGAATTTAACTGAAAGTCAATTCCTAAAAATGACAAGGATGCGAAATCTCACTCGTATTATGGCTTTCGACTCTAAGGTGAATCAAGAAGCTTGCAAGATTTTCATGGATGCATTTACTCGAATTTGGAAAAAGCCTTGCATTGCCGAGGCAAGCGCCCATGAGGGTATTGAATGAGCCTACTGAATATTGCATCCGCAATATAATTACTCGGGCTTGAGTTTTATCATCTCGATAATCACCTTTCTGTCATATTTAAAAGGATAGGATGAAATTCGCATGTAACCCGTGTATGGATTGCTAAAAAGAGCAATTAGCAACACATTGAGTGATAGTGAAAGTGCCACCAACCCCGTCATGAGCAACTGGGCTTTAACGTTTTCAACTTCGAACAAAAAAGTGAATAAAACAGTCAGTAGCCCTCCACCGATTACTACACCCCACATTACTTCGTGCATGCCAGTTTTTGCAATTTGCAGGCGATACCTTCGACCATCAGTCATATCTTGCAAAACTTGCAACATTTCTGAATATGCCTCAGTACCGCGCACGGTGCTTGGTTCATAGTCAGTCAGTGTCCACCATAATTCTCTAAAAGGAATTTTTGCCGATTCGTCTTTAAAGCCTTTAGCGTCGATAGAATCCCATTCGACCTCATCGACAATGCGTAGATATTCAGCCAGGTTTTTATGCATGGCTTTACGCGTCTCCACGGGCATAGTGTACGACATATGAAATAAATCGAGAGTAGAGTCAGCTTCTTGCTGAGTCATTTGTTTTGCAATCTGATATTTAGTTTGCGTATCCACCACGATAAGACCTAACAGCACCGAATATAGTGTCCCCACAATCGAAAGCATATAACCTGCAACTTCGTGGTGGCGCTTTAACCAACTACCCGAAACTCGCCTACGAACTAGCAAAACGCCAAGCGAAGCAAATAAGACGGAACCACCGACCACTACGATACCGAAAATCCAGGCGTCTATCATAAGTGCTCTTTAGCTCCTTTTAGCTTCGCAACTATTTTATCCAGTAATCCAGTAAATATAACTGCGACTAACACGGCAGAAGAATCTAGCAAAACATCTTCTATGCATGCGCTGCGTCCCGGTACAAAGGACTGATGCCATTCATCACTCGCGGCATAAAGAACCGAAATTAACGTGGCAATCAAAATGGTTTTATCTTCAATCACATTTTGCCAAAGCTTCGTTTTGCTATTTCCAATTTTTGTCGACTGAACCGATTTAGCTAATAGTGCCCATCGAACTAAAAAATACAAAATGGCAAACTCACTTATGTGCCCCATTTTTCGCACAAAAATATTGAAATCGCCAAAATAGACCGCGGTTGCTGCACTAGAATGCGCCTGATGCGAAAAGGCGAAAATAACGCCCATCCAAATTAAAACTAGTAGCCAGCGAAACATTGGGATATTTACGTATTGTCCTCTAAGCACTCTAAAGATATAACTATACTACTGTCATAATTCCGCATAAATGTTTCTGTCTGAACTTTCTAAAACCGCAATGGGCGGTTTTTCGGCATCTATCTCGGGAACTAAATGCAGAATTTCAACGCGGAATCCAATCAAAATTATATCCCCGAGGCGCCGGCCTCTAACGATTTTGCCACGCTCAATTTTGGCAGAATTGACCAGAATATCTCTACGAATCAACAATATTACAGACCGCAAGAATCATTTTCGCCTTTCTTGCCGCCTGTTCAAATAGATTACAATTTTCAGCCACAGCAAAATCCTGCAGTGCACAATATCTATCCGCCGGGTTATTGGGACAATTACTGGCGAAATTATTTTATTCAATACTATGGAAATCAGCGACAAAACTCGTATTACAACTCGCCCTATCATAGAGGAAATCAACCATACGAACAACCTTATGAGCGACCTAATCAACGTCAATATGACCGCCCCGAACGTCCAAATGAGCGACCTTACGAACAGCCCAACAGAATGCGACGACGACCGGAAGATTTCTCTCAACAAAGCGAATTGAATTTTTCACTAAAAGGAAAAACTATTGCTCTGGTGCCGGGACACGGCGGGCACGACCACGGTAACACAGAGGGCGGAACGCAAGAAAAGAAAACAGCACTTGAGATATCTTTGCGCTTGAAGACTACGCTTGAGCGCTTAGGAGCTAAGGTTATCATCACGCGCGAAGACGATGTTCTCGTCTCACCAGGTAATCAAAAATCGTTTGTAGAGCGCAATAGACCTGATGTTGCTATCGCAATACACACTGATTCGGCAGGCTCGCGAGAATTCGGCAATATGACTTTGTGGGGGCTACCTATCAGTCGTGAATTTGCAGAAACCATGCAATCTGTCCTGTCTCAAGTGACAGAAAGCAACCGTCCAGTCAAACAACAGACTCGTACCTGGAATGGTGGCAGGCTCGCAATTGTTCATGCTCAGGATGTACCGACCATTTTGCTTGAAACGGCAAATATGAAAAATAACACTGACGCACAGCGAATTCAAACTGCCGATTATCAACAGAAATTAGTTGATGGCATCGCGCAGGGCGTTTTCAATTATTTCAACCGGTCTCAAAGGCAAGCACAAAGATAATCACCATATTCGGTACTATTTTTTGAGACCGGTTTTGGAAACAAATCTATTTCCGCGAATAGAAAAACGCCAGAGCTTGTCTTGAGCCACCGAAAGACCAATTCGCGGAGTAATCTCTATATTTTCATCCTTACTTAAATTACCAGGCGATAGCCAGAGCGGCGAATTGGCGTCTAAAAGATCCACTCCATTCATCCTTTTATCTATCTGCCACTGGCGACAAAGTTTACCCGGTCCATTTGCTCCTTCAAATTCGAGCGCACGAATAAGCACTGCTCCTGCCGTGCCGTCTTCTTCAGTCACAACATTGAGACAGTGATACATACCATAAATGAAGTAAACATAGGCAAATCCGGGAGGTCCATACATAATTTTTGAGCGAGGAGTGATTCCTCTAAAAGCGTGACAGGCTGGATCATCTTGGGTATAGGCTTCAGCTTCGACAATTCGACCAGTCAAAATGGTCCCGTCTTCCAGGCGTCTACACAAGTTTATGCCAAGCAGCTGAGGCGCGATTTCAAGGGTCGAATTCCTAAAAAGCCGCCTGGAGATGGGTTTTAGCTCACCGTTTTGCCCTTTCACCATATGGAAAGTATATACGCTCATTGTGGACAGAATTGCCTATAAATATATCTTTTGTAAGATAGTTGAGAAAATACTCATCTGTCTGTTAAACTGAAAATCAGGATCTGAGGCTGTAAAAAGCCGTCAGGCGCGAAAAAAAGGTCACAAGGTAGTGGACAGCGAATCGCAAGAATCTCTTACTAATTCCGATAAAGAAGATAGAAAAGACGAGTTTCTAGACGCCATCAAGCGCCATATATGCCAGGTGCTCGGTTTTGACTATGTCTTTATCGACTTTGCCTCAGGCAGCGAAATCACCAAGATTATGGAGTTTTCGGGCAATGAGTCAGATTCTGTCGCGCGAAAATTTGTGGACACACTTTTAGATGAGCACAAGCAGCCGATTTCTCAAGCAAACAGTCTTGTCGCTCAAACTGTTCGAACCACAAATACGGCATGGATAGGAAAAGCTTTTACCAAAGACGATTTAGCGCGTGGAAGTCAGGGAGTTCCCTACGCCATGATACCGGTCCTAGATACTTTTTCTACCGGCAACAAAGTACGCGGAATAATTCGAGTTGTCTGCTTTGATGCTACCCGCGAAATCGAGTTGCAAGATATTTCGACCCTGAAATTATTGGGCGAACAAATGGCCAGCCGTCCTGGTTTCTTTGGAGAAACTCATGGGGAGCTGGCACCATCAGCAAGTCAAAAGAACGAGGCTTTAGATCGTGACGTCATCTTAATTATTCACCCGGATCGTGTAGCAAGACGTCGATTTCATCGCATTTTAAGCGGTATCTATAGCGTTCACGAATTAGATGCCACCAATAAAGCTCTTGCGGTTTTAAATACCGAACGAGTCGATGTGATACTTTTAGACTCTGGAACTAAAGAAGAGTCTAACTTATCATTTTGTCAGGTTCTAAAAAAGAATGAGAGCTGGGAACACATCCCTGTTATTTTGACCAGCAACGATAATAGTCCTTCTGCCCGAGTAGAGGGGCTCAATGCAGGCGCCGACGACTGTTTGAACGAAGGTTGTCTTGAAACCGAACTTGTAGCACGGATAAAATCGGCGTTGCGTCATCGCAAAGTCGAGCGCGAATTGTCTGTCCAGCTCAACTTGCTTGAAGACTATGCGCAACGTTTAGAAAAAGCACACGAACAGCTAGACCGCGACCGACAAACGCAAATTCAAAAATCACATTTGTTAGAACAGTTGATGCGAGAATCTGATGTCTTGCGTCATCAAGACAATCTGCTTCATAGAATCAGCAATAACATCAGACAGAGTTTTGCAATTAGCGATAACCTTTCGCAAATGCTCGAAGATCTGGCTGGATTTTTTAGTCTCGACAATTGCTTTGTGGTTTTACCTGCCGAACATAATGAAGATGAGCAAGAAGAAGACGCCATCCGGGTCGAGACTGTCACAGATAAGGCGTACAAAATAATTGATTACGACAAAGATTTAGAATGTTTCAAAGTCTTCAAAGATAAGTTTCCATCCGATCAACCTATCATTTCAAACGATGTGATGAATGATAGACGTCTGGAACCATTTAGAAAAAGCCTGGCACTATTTCCGGTGCAGTCTTTATTCTATATCCCAATTACTTACGAGAAAAAATTGCTTGGATTATTGGTTGGTTACAGATGTGAAACAAGAGCGGCGTGGAGCCGTATCAACGAGACTTTCATGAAGTCAGTCGCTGACCAAGTAGCAAACGGCGTTGTAAATGCAAGACTCTATGCCAAAATCCAGCGTCAGGCAACCACTGATGGTTTAACTCGTTTGTTCAATCACCGAACTGGACAAGAAAAATTAGCAGAGCAGTTAAAGATTGCAGAGCGTTATCAAAGAAATCTTTCTATCATCATGCTTGATGTGGACCATTTCAAATCGATTAATGATCGCTTCGGACATCCGGCGGGCGACACAGTTTTGAAAACAGTAGCCCACCTTATTCATGCTAATTGCCGCGACGTAGATATTCCGGTACGTTATGGTGGTGAAGAGTTTTTGCTTGTATTGCCTGAAGTAAACCAGGATGGTGCTGTAGTGGTGGCAGAGCGTATCCGAAAAGCTCTGGTTGATACTGTGGTAACTCATGAAGCCCTGAAGATTACAATTAGTGGAAGTTTTGGTGTTGCTTCGTTTCCAGAAGACGCTGACCAACAGCAGCAATTGCTAGACCTGGCAGACAAATCTCTCTATTTATCCAAAAGACTGGGTAGAAATCAGGTGCACACAGCATCTGATCTAATGTTCGCTCCTAATGACGAAAAAGATGAACCTTCGACTCGTGAAGTTGCTGACCAGGTAAAAGAACAAAAAGGTGTTGGTGACTTTGTTGCTCCGGCAATATCACAACAAGCAATGACCCAGGACGAACTTGTTCCAGAAGTTGTAGACATGGTCAAAAGCCTTGCATCCACGCTTTACTCCAAGTCTGAATACAACAAAGTGCATCACCTCGAAGTGGCTCGTATGAGCGAGCTGCTTGCAAAAGTGATGGGGCTTACAGCGCAGCAAGTTGAACAAATCAGGGTTGCAGGACTGCTGCACGATGTTGGTTTGCTCAAGCTGAAACAAGAAGTTTTGGACAAACCTGGAATTCTTTCACTTGAAGAACGCGAATTAGTCAATCAGCATGCCGTCCTTGGAGCAGATTTGCTAAGACCTGTGCGTGCGCTACGTGAGATTTGCAATGTAATCGAAAGTCATCATGAGCGCTGGGATGGCACAGGATATCCCAAGGGTCTTGCAGGAGAGAACATTCCACTTGCTGCCCGTATTATTTCTATTGTAGATGCCTATCATGCCATGATCTCGGATCGTCCATATCGAGATGCTCTTACTGCCGAAGAAGCAATGGAAGCTCTAAAAGCTGGTGCTGGTAAACAGTGGGATCCTTTCTTACTTGAAATTTTTTCTGCTGTCCAAAAAAGCGTTCAAGAAGGTAAAGCCGGATCAAACCCTACACCTGTAGTGATGAATGTGTCGCCCGACGCCGAGCATTACGAGGATATGAATGAGTCGCTCGAATCAACTGAAGAAGCCAGCGATTCTGAACTTTTGGACGAACTAGAAGATGAGAGTCTTTCAACCAGCAATGAGCACGAGATGCACGAAATGCACGACATCCACGAGACTCACGACCTTCAGGATTCGCTGCACGACAGATTTGGTGAAATGGATCAAAATGCCACACTTCCACCATCTACGGTGACATCACCAAGAAATTCGGTTCTCAATTCAGTTTTAGGACCAGCCGCAATACGGGGTCCTGGCTTATCTGTACCAGGTGCAAATACTCAAAACCAGGCCACCATAAAAACAGGCGAAGTTCCAGCTGTAAAAGAAGATATGTCGCACGACATACAGCAAGGTATGCCACCACGCACAACCGAGCAGTTGCCTCCCGCCCCTCCGCAAGCGCCACCACCTCCAGTATCGGGCTTAGGATTTAGACCTATTACTTTGGATGAAGATGAGTCACTTTCATCTGGTAATTGGAATCCAATTACGATTCCGCGTATGGACTCTCCCTTACTTCAATCGCCGTTAACTGATCCTATGCAGTACGAAGTTCCCAAAGTAAGCGAGCAAAGCCCAGCCGACACCTCCAGCGCCGCAAACCCTGCAAATGCTCCCTGGCAGGCTCCCTCACACGATTTGAGCGGCGAGCAACGCGAACCAGAAGACGATGAATCCGACAACGAAGGCGGATTCCTTTAAGATTTCTTCGTGAATAGAGGCTTGATGATGGAGGCGGGTGTAAAATATCGCTTCCAGTCAGGGAGCTTCTCAAGATGAACATCAAAGATTTTGTCGACCTCAATTTCAGACATTTCAACGCCGCTGCGCTTAAGGATGCTGCTGAAGCTTATGTCGAACACATGAATCAAGGCGGCAAAATGTTTCTTGCAATGGCTGGAGCCATGAGTACTGCTGAACTTGGCATTACACTTGCCGAAATGATTCGCCAAGACAAAATACATGCAATAAGCACTACCGGCGCCAATTTGGAAGAAGACATCTACAATCTGGTTGCCCATAACGACTATAAACGTATTCCAAACTACCGAGAACTCACCCCGCTCCAAGAGCAGGAGTTGCGTGATGCTGGCTGGAACAGAGTCACTGACACCTGTATCCCCGAAGAAACTGCCATTCGCAAAATGGAACATCATCTGCTCAAAATCTATCAGGATGCTGAAAAAGCTGGTGAGCGCTACTTCCCTTATCAATACATGTACAAGTTATTGAAAAGCGGCGTTCTTGAAAAAAGCTATCAAATAGACCCCAAACACTCATGGATGCTTGCTGCAGCAGAGAAAAATATTCCAGTCTTCACCGGTGGTTGGGAAGATTCTACTTGCGGAAACATTTTTGTCTCGCACATCATCAAAAAGCAGCTGGCCTCGCACAACATCATGAAATCTGGCACTGAGCAAATGCACGCTCTAGTAGATTGGTATTTAGAACAAAACGAAAAAATCGGATTCTTCCAAATTGGTGGAGGTATTTCTGGAGACTTCCCAATTTGCGTAGTACCTTTGATTCAGCAAGACCTGCAAAAAGACTGCAATTTCTGGAGTTATTTCTGCCAGATTTCAGATAGCACCACATCTTACGGTTCTTATAGTGGCGCAACTCCAAATGAAAAAATCACCTGGGGTAAGTTGGAACCCGATACTCCAAGATTTATCGTTGAGTCTGATGCAACCATCGTTGCACCGCTGATTTTCCAATATGTGCTCGATAGTTTTCAAACTAGCTCAAGCTCTAATGCAAGCAAATCGAAAGCGGTTGCCACTTCCGGTTCTAAAGCATAAATTTACTTAGAAGAGACTAGCTGCGATTCTTGCTCTGCATAAAGAGGCGTGGACAAATAGCGCTCGCCAGTGCTCGCTGCAACAGTGACAATCAGTTTGCCTTTGTTCTCAGGGCGTCTGGCAATTTCGATAGCCGCAAATACATTTGCGCCAGTTGATATGCCAGCTAAAACACCTTCGGTTTTTGCCATGGCGCGCGCTGTATCGTAAGCCTGATCGTTTGTTACCTGAAATACTTCGTCTATAACAGACAAATCGAGAATGTCTGGAATAAAGCCTGCTCCAATACCCTGGATTTTGTGAGGACCAGGCTGTAGTGGCTTGCCTTCGCGAGTTTGAGTAATGACCG
>CAZFKB010000073.1:0-17271 GCA_964519785.1 uncultured Candidatus Obscuribacterales bacterium
TGCATATTTCTCTTTCTGCACGACCAGAACTTACTCCAGATGTAGTCGACATTTTACAGCCGCTCATGTCTGCTGTAGACGGTCAGGCTCCAAGCATCGACCGGGTTTCATCGCATGTATCATCAAGCAAACAATTGATCATAAACGGGCATGATTTTGATGGAATGTCTGCGCAAAACAATGTTCTTATCGATAATCAGTTCGAAGCACAAGTAATCGCTGCATCTCCAGTTCAACTGCACATTGTTATTCCTAATAATTTAATTGCTGGGGCTCACACAGTATCTGTGCAGAACTCTGGTCTTAGAAGCAACGCATCTCGCTTTGAATACATTACATCGAAAGTTTTGTCCGATGAAAAGAAAGGAAATCTGGATAAATTGACTATTCAAGTCCAGGGAACCATAGATCCCATCCATATTCGAGTAGTCAATCAATCGCCAGACGTTATTAAAATAAACAAAGGCAATAATCTGCTTGTAACCACAAGCGGTGGCAATAACAACTCCTATGTTTTGCAAGCCAAACGTCTGAAAAAAGGCGATTACAAAATAGATACCAAAATAGAGTTATAGTCAAAATGATCCAGGCACCACTTTCAAGACAGTATTCGCAAAAAATTGAGAAGCTTATTCCAGGTGGTGTTAACAGCCCCTTTCGCTCCTTTCAAGAAGTTGGCGGACATACCCTTTTCTTTTGCCGGGGAACTGGCTCTAAAATTCTCGATGTAGACGGTAACACATATATCGATTATGTCGGCGCCTGGGGTCCTTCAATTCTTGGACACGCGGCATCCGAATGTGTTCAAGCAGTGTACGAAACAATGAAAAAAGGATTTCTTTTTGGTGCTCCGCACGAATTAGAAATTGAACTTGCTGAGCTCGTGCAGCAATGTCTTCCTTCCATTCAGAAAGTCAGGTTCGTAAATTCTGGCACCGAAGCTGTGATGTCGAGCATTCGCTTGGCTCGGGGCGTTACCAAACGCGATTTAGTCTTGATGTTCGAAGGTTGTTACCACGGGCACAATGACGCAACGCTTGCCAATCATTCTGACGGTATACCAGAAGAAGTACGCAACAAAACAATTCACGCCACTTTCAACAACTTAGATACTGTCGAAAAAGCTTTCTTAGAAAACCCAGGCAAAATAGCTTGCGTCATTTTAGAACCAGTGACAGGCTCTATGGGTGTCGTCATTCCCAAAGAAGGCTTTTTGCAAGGACTGAAAGAACTCTGTCGCAAATATGGTGCTCTGCTTATTTTCGACGAAGTGCTCACCGGATTTAGAATCTCTCTTGGTGGCGCACAAGAATATTACGGTGTTCGACCCGATATCACATGTCTTGGCAAAGCACTTGGTGGTGGCATGCCGATTGGCGCATATGGTGGATCGGCAGAAATCATGGACCATTTGATGCCAATTGGAAAAGTCTATCAAGCAGGCACTTTTTCGGGCAATCCTATGTCTATGGCGGGTGGTGTTGCTACGCTCAAGAAGCTGATGCTCACAGGCGTGTATGGCTCAATTGAAGAAAAAGCCAACTGGTTATTTGGTGGGCTCAAAAACGCTCTGCAAGATATTCATGCCAAAACAGGCACCACAGCCGGTGTGCAAATCCAAAACGTCGGCTCTATGTTCTCTCTTTCTTTTTGCGAACACCCCATCACCAAATTTGGTGACGCTCGCTCAATCGATGCTGAAGCTTATGCAAAATTCTTCCATGCCTTGCTCAGCCGAGGCATTTATTTCCCACCCTCAAGCACAGATGCAGCCTGCATCTCGCTTGCACACAGCGCAGGCGATATAGACGACACCATTAAGGCTTGCACCGGTGCCTTTTTGGAAGTGCTGGTTACTTAGTTAGTGGACAGAACTCCTTAGTTTTGACTCGAGCAGATCAAAAGCCCTTTTAATGGCTGTTTTTAAAAATCAGACAATAACTATGGTCATAACCATAAGCGTAGCTTGGCTCCCAAACAATAATTTCTTCCCCTTGAAAGTTGAGTGCCAGCGACACTTCGCGAGCCAAGTCCCAGGCTAAAGTTGTGAGCGTTCCATCATCGTGCTTGAGGTTAGAAACTTCGATCACAAGGTAAGCATCAGGTTTTAGAATACGAGCGATTTGACCATAAATTTGCCTCAAATCTTGCAAATAACCTTGGTAGCCATCACCCGTGGTTGAATATGCGGTAAAAGGATCTTCGGTATGCGCCTTTCCCATATAAGGCGGAGAAGTGATTGAAAAATCCACCTGAGGCAAATTGAGTTTATTTATTTCTCTTGAGTCCCCGCATCGAACCCAACTGGAGTGCGAGTCTTGCAATAACGTTTTTACATAATTGCATCGCTCAAGATCGAATTCGATGCCTATCGCCTGACGTTTCATTTTTTCAGCTACCACTAGAGTGGTGCCAAATCCCATAAACGGGTCTAGAATCAGATCGCCCTGTTTGGTAAATCTCTTCAAGTATTGTTCAACAAGAGATGAAGTGTAGCGAACATCATCTGGAAATTTTTTAGGCAACAAAGTATCGTGCTGCATTTTTAAATGATGCACTGTTTTTGCCATGATTTATTGATAGCTAGACTTAGAAGCCAGAGCGCATTCCAACTAAATCTGAAAATGTCTCCCAGATAACAGAGAATTTGCCGCCCGAAGCACCTTGAGTCAAACGAGGCAAGTGTTCGATTGGAATCTCGATTAGTTTAAATCCAGCACGCTCAGCGCGAATGCAAAGTTCAGCATCAACGAAAGGTGAATACGACTGCAGTTTGATGCAATCCATCACGTCTTTTCTGAAGAGCTTGATTGAGTTCACGTCTTTGTTTTTGTTGCCGTAGAAAATACGAAGCATCATGTTATAGATAGCCGACTGCAATTTTCTGCGAGGTGGGTCGTTGCGATTCACGCGCCAGCCAATGACAAAATCATGGTCTTTTAGACCTTGAGCCATTTTCAGAATTTCGCGTGGTGCATATTGATAGTCGCCTGGCAGGGAGAAGATGAACTCTTTGTTTCCAGCCAAATAAAGTTCTCTTATGGTGGCACCAAAACCTTTATTGGTTTTATGGTCGATAACTGTGATATTTGGATTCTTTTGCGCTTCTTCTTTAATACGCTCAAGAGTGGCGTCTTTACTGCCGTCGTTGCAGACGATGATTTCGTAGTCGTTTGTTATTTTGGAAAGCAAGTCACCAGAATCGCGAAGCAGACGACCGATTGTGTCCTGGTCGTTGTAGGCGGGAATGATGAGAGAGACTGAGCCGAGCTTGACGAAATTTTCAATCGTCTGTCTGCTAGTCGGACGTACAGGCGTTAACTGTGTCGCAGTTGGCATTACACTTTACTCCCAGTTTGGCTACCAATTTTTACTACGTTGTGTGTTTGACAAAACTCTTTTATCTTGTGGCAGACATATTCGACATCGTCTTCGGTCAAGCCTTGATGCATCGGCAAGCTCAAAATACGATCAGCCATATATTCTGTTTTTGGCAAGAATCCACGCTTATTGCCCAAGTGTTGATATGCCTTTTGCAAGTGAGCAGGAATTGGATAATGTATAAGAGCTTGAATCGAAGCTTCTTTCTCAAGCCACTCTCTTAACTCTTCACGCTTATCGGTTTGAATAACATATAAATGATAGACATGGAAATTATCTTTGGCTTCAACTGGTGTTTCCACTACGTCTTTCAAAAGCTTGGTGTAAAGCGCTGCAAGCTTACGACGCTTATCGTTCCATTCTTTGACATAAGGCAATTGAGCAGAAAGGATTGCGGCTTGCATTTCGTCTAAACGGCTGTTGACGCCAAATTCGTCGTGATAATAACGTTTCGACTGACCGTAGTTGCGAAGCATTTTGAGGCTTTCATACTGCTTTTGCGTTTTGCACGAAACAGCACCACCATCTCCAAAAGCACCAAGATTTTTGCTTGGATAAAAACTAAAGGCACCATAATCACCAATGGTTCCTGCGGCTTTACCTTTATATGTGGCACCAGTAGCCTGGGCGCAATCTTCAAGCACGATCAACTTATGTTTGGTGGCAACTTGCATAACTGCATCCATGTCCACCATCTGACCATATAAATGAACAGGAATAATCACTTTTGTGTTTTTGGTGATTTTGGCTTCCAAATCGGACGGGTCCATGACCAGTGTATCTGGGCAGACATCCACAAAGACTGGGGTAGCACCAGTTTTGGCGATAGCGCAAATGGTGGGGACTGCAGTATGAGCCACCACTAATATTTCGTCACCACTTTTGACACCGGCATCTAGAAGAGCCAGGTAGATAGCGTCTGTTCCAGACGCGCAACCAATCACTCGTTTTTCTGGTAGCCCCAGGAAAGCAGCAAACTGGTCTTCGAAAGCATCCAGTTCTTTGCCTAAAATGTAGTGACCGGAAGCAAGAACGCGGCTTACTGCGGCGTCTAGCTCTTGCTTATAGTCTTGGTAATGCGCTTTTAGATTGCCGAAAGGCACAGATTTTGCAGGTGTTGGGGTAGTTGTCATTGACCTTTGAACCAGAAGAATTATTAGGCAAACAATCATAATAGAAACGGCACTTGTCTACCTAACTTCCAATTAATGAGCAGCCATTTTTCAGACTTACCTACATGTTAAGATCAGCTTTTGTATGCGGGAACGGCGACTTCGGTCACCATATTAAGTGCATTTTATGTCAAACAATTATCTATCTCATTTCAAAAACAAATCAGTGCTGGTTACAGGCGGTATGGGCTTTATAGGCTCCAGCCTGGTGCTCAAACTAGTCGAAGCAGGCGCCGATGTCACTGTAATAGACGCCATGATTCCAGACTACGGCGGCAACGAATTCAATCTAAAACCAGTCAAAGATAAGGTCCGTATCAACTTCAGCGATATACGCGACGAAAATGCAATCAATTATTTAGTTCGTGGCAAAGACTATGTTTTCCATCTGGCAGGCCAAGTCTGCCATTTGATGAGCCTTTCGAACCCCTTTCCTGACATTCAAATCAACATCACCGGCACAGCAATCCTGATGGAAGCGCTTCGCAAGTACAATCCAAACGCTGTGGTTGTATATACCGGAACCCGTGGTCAATATGGCGAATCGGTCTCACTTCCAGTCAATGAAGAAGCACCGACCAATCCAAAAGGCATTTATGAAATCTCAAACCTGACTGCCGAAAAGATTATTAAGGTCTATAACGATGTTCACAAAATCAGGTCTGTTTTGTTGCGATTAAGCAATATTTACGGCCCACGCTCGCAGATGATGCACTCACGATTTGGTGTCTGCAACTGGTTCGTTCGCCTGGCAATGGACAATGGAACCATTCAAGTATTTGGCGACGGAAGTATTTTGCGCGATTTCTGTTACGTGGACGATACTGTTGGAGCCATTTTGCGCTCAGCCATCACAGAGCGAGCATATGGCGAAATCTTCAACGTAGGCTCTGACATTCCAGTCAGCTTCCTCGAACTTGTAAAAACAATAGTGAAAGTAGCCGGCAGCGGTAACTGGAAATTTGCCGAATTCTCACCCGAGCGCAAAGCACAAGAACCCGGTGATTTCTATTCAGACATAAATAAGATCGCATCAATTGTTGGTTGGCGTCCTACTACTACGCTTGAAGAAGGCATAGCCAAAACAATCGAATACTACAAAGAAACACGTGACCATTACTGGCAAATCGAAAAACCGGTAGACAAAGACACAAAGGCTGCCACCAAAACCGGTGCGGCTGTTTAGCTAATCGAGTCTGGATCTGCAAGAAACTTGTTTTCTTTGTTCGCCCTGAAAGTATCGGCGAAAGTGCGCACACCGCCCAAGACGGCATTGATATTCTCGTGCTTCATTATGCTTGGTCTTAAAGGATCAGTCACTTGTCCGTGCCCGATATTTTTTACGGCTTGCTGAATACACCAGGTTCCATAATCTTTAATAGACTCAGCAAAATCCATTTCATCATCTGTAATACCAAGCACATTGAAAATTCCAAAACCACCAGATGGAAGCATATACCAGGCTTCTGGCGCTTCATCGGCATACCAGACCACTGCATGCTTGAGTTCAGATTGCGAATAAGGGTCCACTGGTCCATTGAGCGAAACGCGCACACCAGGCGACAATACACCGGCGTGATTAAACACGTAAAATGCCATGGTGCGCAGCAGCTGTGCGGGCCATTTGGCTTCAATAGGACTTTTCACCATTAGCTCGATACCAAAACCTGAGACTTCTTGATAGCCGTACTGAAGCCATGGTGTCGACAGACCGGCTGTTACATATGTCCAAAACGGTCTTAATGGATCTGGTCCGTAAGCAAGAATCGCAAGTTGCTGCTCATCGGATGCGATTATAGGTTCGCTTGTATCAAGCGACATTGTTTTGCTGTTATTAGGTTTGTAGTCTGATGGAAGCTCGCGTGGTGGTGGCGCCCAGTTTGCTGGATCACTGAATGAAGTGGCACCAAACATTTGATTATAGATTTCGTTTCGTGCTTCCCAGGCGTCAACAATAAGTGTACGTCTAGCCTGTTCATCGCCATGAGTATCTATTTGTGCCGAAATCAAATCAGACAAACTTGGTTTATTCTTTTTTGCTGGCTCCTTAGCCGATTCGCCCGATTCACCAGATTTATTGGTGAACTGGTCTTGAATATTTTTCTTCTTGCTTGAGTCGTCTTTTTTATGACGTTTTTTAGACATTATTCTTCGTCCAATTTGAGTAATGCCATAAATGCTTCTTGCGGAATTTCAACTTTACCAACAGCCTTCATGCGCTTTTTACCTTCTTTTTGTTTTTCAAGAAGTTTGCGTTTACGCGAAATATCTCCACCATAACATTTGGCAATTACGTTTTTGCGAACAGCAGAAACGTTGGTTCGAGCTACGATTTTGCCACCAATAGCGGCCTGGATAGGTACTTCGAACATCTGGCGTGGAATGAGAGTTTTCAGTTTAGACGCTAACATTCTTCCATAACTTGCTGCTTTATCCTGGTGCACAATAGCCGAAAGTGCATCAACAGGGTCGCCAGCAATCAGAATATCGAGTTTGACAAGACGCGATTCACGATAATCTAGCAGATGGTAATCTAGGCTTGCAAAGCCTCTGGAGCGCGATTTCATCTGATCAAAAAAGTCGGTGATAATTTCGGAAAGCGGCATTTCGTAATGCAATAAATTTCTTCTTGCATCAAGATATTTCATATCTATGTAGATGCCTCGTCTGCCCTGGCAAAGTTCCATCAAAGCCCCAACATATTCGGTAGGACAAATGATGTTAGCCGTCACATACGGCTCTTCCATTTTTTCTCTATAGTTTGGTTCGGGCAATTTTGCCGGATTATCGATCATCACCACTTCGCCATTTGTTTTAGTGACGCGATAAATTACAGATGGTGCAGTGGTAATAAGAGTCAGATTGTATTCGCGCTCAAGACGTTCCTGGATAATCTCCATATGGAGCAGTCCAAGAAATCCACATCTATAGCCAAATCCAAGCGCTTCTGAACTTTCTGGTTCAAAAAACAAGCTAGAATCGTTCAGCTTCAAACGCTCCAGTGCCTCACGTAATTGCGTATGCTGGTCGTTATCTACAGGATAAACACCAGCAAAAACCATAGGCTTGGCAGGCTGATATCCAGGCAGCGGTTCGGCAGCCGGGTTTTCAACAGTTGTAATAGAATCTCCAACAAGAGTTGCAACGTCTTTGATAGAAGCAGCCAAATAGCCAACTTCGCCAGGTCCTAAACGATTCACTTTGACCTGGTTGGGTTTTAAAATGCCAAGTTCGAGCACTTCAAAATCCTTATTGTTAGCCATAAAGCGTATTTTGTCGCCAACTTTTATCTCACCGTCGATTACGCGAAAATAAACGATGATGCCGCGATAGCTCTCATAAAAGCTATCGAAAACCAATGCCTTCAGCGGTTTTTCTGGATGATTTGGCGGTTTTGGAACATGTTTTACGATCGCTTCAAGCAAATCGATTATGCCAATATTGGCTTTAGCACTCGTTTCAACAGCATTGTCAGTTGGCCAACCAATAATTTCTTCAATCTCAGTGCGAATACGCTCAGGATCAGCGCTGGGCAAATCTATTTTATTGATGACAGGCAAAATTTCTAAATTATTGTCCACCGCCAGGTGAACATTAGCCAGAGTCTGAGCCTCTACACCTTGGGTAGCATCTACTACCAGAAGCGCACCTTCACAAGCAGCAAGACTGCGTGACACTTCGTAGCCAAAGTCTACGTGCCCTGGCGTGTCGATCAAATTAAGGATATAAGTTTTCCCGTCCTGCGCCTTGTATTCCATACGAGCCGGCTGCGCTTTAATAGTAATGCCGCGCTCACGCTCGATATCCATTGTATCGAGCACCTGCGCCTGCATTTCGCGCTTGGCTATAGTATTGGTAATTTCAAGAAGTCTATCTGCCAAAGTCGATTTGCCGTGGTCAATGTGGGCAATAATCGAAAAATTGCGGATTAGAGAAGGATCTGTTGGCATTTCTGTCCGGGTGTTTACTCAGTTTAAATTATCAAGATCAAAGGATAACAAAGTTATAACTCACTAATTCAAAGTACAAGAATATATAACAATACGTGTATATGACAAACGCATTCATTCAAGCATTAAAACAGAAGCCAATCCTTGCTGATGGCGCAATAGGCACCCTTCTTTATGCACGTGGCGCCTCGCCCGAAACAAGCTTTGAGCAACTTAATTTATCCAACCGAGATTTAGTTCAGCAGGTGCATGTTGATTACCTGAATGCTGGCGCTGAAATAATCACGACCAATTCGTTTTCTGGCAACAGATATAAGCTCGAAAATTTTGGGCTTGAAAAAGAAGTCTGGAATGTCAACTTATGGTCAGCCAAAATTGCTCGCACCGCACGCGAAATTGCAGGACACGAAGCGTTTATCGCCGGTTCTGTTGGTCCCACTGGCAAATTATTGCCACCAGTAGGTGATACTAAAGTTGATGACCTGGAAACTGCCTTCAAGCACCAGATGGAAGGATTGCTAGCTGGCGGCGTAGACTTGTTTTTAATCGAAACAATGTCGTCGATCGACGAATTGTTGGCAGCAATAAGAGCTGCGCGCTCACTATCGAAACTGCCAGTAGTAGCACAGCTCAGTTTTGCGCCAGAAGGACATACCCTTATGGGTAGCGCACCTGAAGACATGGTAAGACTTTTAGACGAATTAGGCGACGACATTCCCGAGGTAGTTGGTATCAATTGCGGTGCCGGTCCCGGTCCTGTATTCGACTCTCTCTTGCGCATGTCTGCCTCATTTGCCAAACGTGATGCATTCAACAAAATTGTCGGATATTCTGCTGTGCCAAATGCTGGTCAACCCAGTCTGTCTGGCGGACGATATATGTTCATGAGCCGTCCCGAATACTGCGCCTCTTATGTAGACCCGTTTGTTAGAGCTGGAGCAAGACTCATCGGTGGCTGCTGTGGGACGACCCCGGCACACATCAAGGCAATGCGTAAAGCGCTAGACGAATATGTTATTGCCTCCAAGCGCAAAGCCGCAGACTCGACTTTAAATGATCTTCCTGCTCAAAAAACCAGTATAGAAATTGTGGTGCCTAAGCAAGCTGCACCAGCATTGAAAGATGCCGCGGCCACTTTTAAAGAAGATCAAAGCGCAAAATTGCCCGAGTCAAATCAACCGACTCTTGCCGAGCGTCTTGCGGCACTAAAAGATGGTTCTAAAAAAGGCTTCTTTGTAAGTATTGAATTAGATCCACCAAAAGGCGCCATCACTCAAAAACTGGTTAAAGCGGCTCAAGCGCTCAAAGAGAGTGGTGCAGATGCTATCAATGTCGGCGACAGCCCGATGGCACGAGTCCGCATGTCGTCTCTTGCGACATGCCAGATTATCGGGCAAAAAGTTGGTATCGAAACAATAATCCACTTCACTACTCGTGATCGCAACTTGATGGGTATACAAGCAGACCTGCTTGGCTGCCAGGCTCTAGGTGTGAATAACATTCTTGCACTTACAGGCGACCCGCCCAACCTCGGCAACTATGCTCATGCTACGGCTGTTTACGATGTAGACTCGATTGGTCTCATTCGAGTCATAAATCAGTTGAACGAAGGCAAAGACATTGGTGATAACACCATTGGCACTCCAACTAAACTTTCGATTGGCTGTGCACTAAATTTGGTGTATGACGATCAAAAAGACGAAGTCGGTCGCTTTCGCAAAAAAGTAGAAGCTGGAGCACATTTTGTCATGACCCAGCCTATCTATCAGGTAGAAGATCTGACGAAATTCCTCGACGAGTTTGGCGATGTCCCGCTTCCAATACTTGTTGGAATCATGCCTTTGCATTCTTCCAAACACGCTGAATACTTACACAATGAAGTGCCCGGAATTACAATACCCGAACACATTCGCGAAGCTATGGCAAAAGCCGGAGTAGACGGCAGTAGAGTCGGTCTGGAACTGGCAGAAGAATTACTCGAAAAACTCAGACCTTATTGTCAGGGCACTTATCTGGTTCCATCATTTGGTCGCCATGACGACATGTGTTCGTTGATAGAACGACTGAAGAAGACTGTTTCAGTTCGCTAGAACCATTATTATTTGCCGCCAATTTTTTTGCAGCGTAAGAACGCGCTGGTTTTTCAATGCAAAAATATCCTACCACACTTGATACCATACATAGAGTCATAAAAACAAAAAAATCGAAATCGGAGCGATGATCCGTTAACCTCGATCTATAAAACAAGAAAATTGTAAAATGGCATAAATAGAGGGAAAAGCTAATCTCCCCCAAAAACAGTAGACTGCGATTCAATAAAATTTTTGAAAGCAGGCCTCTACCAAATGCACAAAACAAAATTAGAAGAGAAAATGGCAACCACACAAGCGGTCCATTAACAAACCAGAATGCAAATGGTTCACTTAGATTGGACAACATTATTCGCACAAAAGGGGTAAGCGCCACGCTCGACGACACATAGACGACAAGAAAAATTTCGATTAAAGAACTTACGAGCGTCTTACTTTCAAAAAATCCTCGCGTTCTAATAAAGAAAAATGCAACCAGGATACCCAAATTGAAATCGAGCATGCGAACAAGCGGATTGGTGAATATCAAAGATTGCTGACTCAATCCATAACACATCTTGGGAAGATGAGCTGCATGACTGTATCCAACAAACAAAGCAATTAAAACACAAGGCACCGCGAGCGGTAGTAATTTTAAAAACCAATTTTTACTTTTAAAAAGTAAAACAAAAAATGGAAACATTGCGTAAAAAAACAGTTCGTTTGAAATCGACCATGCGGGCGGATTGAAACTGAACGCAATTTGCGTATTAGGTATAGCAGTCTGAAGCAAGAAAAAATTAGTAGTAAATGCGGTCCAAAAGTCACCCTCATTTAATCGGTATGGAAACAAAACCGATGACGGTAATAAAGCAATTGGCACGACAAGCCAAATTATATGCAAAGGCCACAGCCTTGCTAATCGCTTGATCCAGAATGTTTTATTATGCGCACTGACAATTGAACTTTGATATACGTAAGTCAGAATAAAACCTGACAATATAAAAAAGAAAGTAACCCCTTGGGGAAATTCGTAATCGGCAGGCAGAACTGACAAAATATCGAACTGCGGTCGTGCGTGGTAAAGCAAGATAAATATTGCCGCAAAAAACCGGAGCGATGTCAGGCTTTCCAGCCGTCCGTGCTCTGGCTCGCTTTGCATCATTAGATTACCTTAGCTTATCTGCCCCGTTGAGATCCAGTGCGATTCTTGGTTACTTTAGGTACATTGATATTAGAATTCATTTTCTTCGAACCGCCCTGCTCGTTTTCTTTGGCAGAGTTCGAATTCTGGTCGCTTACGACCTTAGGTGGCTGTTTTTTGCGTTTACCGATATTTGCCATAAATTCCAACCTTTGAAAAATTATGCTTAAACTGATGTCAGCATGACAATGATAGCATATACTATCCCAACTGAACACAACGAGGTTTCGCCTTGAATAAATCGCGAATTTCGGCATCATTGGCAATCATTCTTACACCATATGTAGTGGCAGTTAATGCTTTGGCATTCGATCCACCCAAGCAAGCATATAAAGCAGTTTACGACATGCCTTCCGCAAAAGAAGCTAAGGCTCAAATGATAATAGCCTGGAATGGCAAAGACATTGGAGTGACACATGCTGTGCGCAATGGGGAAAACCTGCGAATAGTTTCTGACTTCAAAAATCATAGAGCAATACTTTTTATGGATGCTCATAAAATAGCCAGCCCAGTGCCATTAAGTGCTGAATTCACCGAAATTTATGATGTACAAACTTACAAGAACAAAGCTACCAAGACCCTTGGAAGTATTCCCGCAGACTATGAGACTTACATCCCGAAATCAACGAAAACTAATGAAAAAGCACCAAATAAATAAAAAAGCGGAAGAGAAAAATCAGGAAAAGGAGATAAAACAGTGAAAAGAGGTTCGACATTAGCTCTGGCAGCAATGCTGTTGGCACCATATACAATGGCTACTGCAGCATTGGCTTTCGACTATCCCAAAAAAGCTTATGATGCCACCTATGAAATGACTACTCCTCAAGGCAAGTCAGAAATGCGTATGGCATCAGACGGCAAAGGCATGACCTTAACCAAGACTGAGACAGCTGGCCAGAAAACACGGATGATTAGCGATTTTAAAAAGGGAGAAGTAACTACACTTCTCGATACTGCAAAAATGGCCATGAAAGGCAAAATGACCGAGGCCAATGCTCAGTCTTATGAAGACGATTGGTACAAAAAGAAAAAAGCCAAGTCGCTTGGCACCAAAGTCGTAAATGGTCACCCCTCCCACGGATGGGAATATACACAAGACGGCGTAACCAGCCAGACGTGGGTTGGCGACGATTGCAAACTAATGACTCAATCGACTACCGATTCAAAATATGGCAAAACGACAATGAATCTGAAAAAGCTCGGACCCGCTCCTGCTGCCACCGAGTTCAGTGCGGCGGTTCCTGCCGGTTATAAATTGATGCAACAATAATTTCAAGAGAAATAAGTGAAAATGCCAAAACATTTGATGAGCCTAGGACTTTCTTTGTTGCTGGCATTTTCGCTTGCATCAAGCGCCAGAGCAGATAAATGGGAAGATCTTGTTTTCGAAGGAGAGAGCGAGTATCGCGCCAAGCATTTGGATCAGGCTCTCACGGCGCTTGAAGCAGCACTTTTAGAAGCGAAGAAAGAGCCTGTCGATAAAAACAAAATGGCTCGCACACTAAACGATCTGGGTGTAGTCGAAGACGAGCTAGGTCACTATGACAAAGCCCTGAGCCTGCACCAAGAAGTCTTAAAACTAGTCTCAGACAAGCCAGACTCAGCTGAACATGCAACCACTTTGAATAACATGGCCAACGTTTTCAAAGACCAGCACAAATACGAGCAAGCTGAGCCCATATACAAACAAGTAATTGGGATTTATGAGCGCGCAACAGGCGCCGACAGCGAATTTGTGGCTATGGGTCACCATAATCTCGCATCGCTTTATGCCGAAATGGGCAAGAACAAAGAGGCTGCGGCTCACTTCAAATTGTCTCTGGCAGCAGGAGAAAAAGCTCTCGGCCCGGACAACAACCATGTAATAGACACAATTTCCAAGTTGGCTAGTATTGAAGATAAACTGGGGAATCGGGATGAAGCCAAGGTTTTATTCAAAAGATATCTACAACATGTCCAGTCTCTGATAGGATTGAAGAATGACGACCCCGATAAAATCAATAAGCTCAAAGAATTAGTAGCTGAATTGAAGAAAGCAGGTCAGTCTGAAAATGCGGTCCTGATCGAGAAGGCTTTAAGTTACGATGAATCTTCCAAGTAAAATCGATTTAGAAGAACATCTCGAACACTACAAGTCAGAGCATTCAACCTTAGGCTGCAAAATAACTCACATGATAGGTATTCCGCTTATTGCGGCGTCCTTTTTTGTCCTACCCTTCAGTCGCAAAGCATTCTTTAGAATGCAGGTGGGTGGTTGGCTCTTACAATTCATAGGCCATTTTGTATTCGAGAAGAATAAGCCAGTTTTTATGCGAGAAAATTCCCCTTTGACTATCCGCTCAGCTCTAGTATTCTGTAGTCAGGAATGGAAAAAATTGCTTGGTCGCCAAAAGCTCTGACCCAATTTTCGCGAGACTTGAGTGGATAACTTCTTTCGAGCCTTAATCAAAAATCTAGACCCTGACTCCAGTTCTAAACAGCTGGTCATAAGTGAGCTTGGCAGAAGGTCAAAAGATCGCGACGGACGCTATCGCGAGGCCGCCTTACGGGAGCTTATGAGCTGCTATGACGGCACCGAATTGCACTATATTCTTCTTCGTCTAAACGATTGGGTCTTTCAAATTCACGATTTAGCCACGAGCGCCATTGATTCACGACTCAAACTCGATTACGGCATGCACTTTTTGAGCGAACTCGATATTTTGCCTGCACTCTGGCGCTCTACCAGATACGATTTCACCGCCCTTCGCCAGAGCATAGAAGAACGCATAATCCAGGTAGAATCAAGCAACGGCTTGCGAATTAAAATCGACTCTTGCAAAAGAGATGTAAGACTATACGCTTACGAGCTATGGCTTCAAAAAAACAAACTGGAAGCCTTGGCAGTCTGTGTGAGCGCAAAAGACATAGAAATAAGAACTATGGCAGTTAATGAAGCGCTCTTAGCCCTTAGCGAGAACGAAGTAAGGACCTATTTAGGAAAATGGATTCAAAATAAAGCCTCCGCTGTTCGTCTTGATACCTTGAAATGGGTTCTCGCCAAAAGCAGTTTTGAAGACAAAATGGTTTTCGCTCACAAAGCTCTTTTCGACAAATCACGCGAAGTACGAGCATGTGCACGCTCCGCTTTTACAGAATCGGAATGGAAAAACATATACTTGAAAGAACTAGACATTGAATCAAATGTTTATTCAAGTCTTAGTGCGTTGTCTGAAACTGCCACCAAAATTAGTTTCACTCTGTTGGAACCATTTTTGCACAACGAGTGCGGCAAAGTAAGAGCGGCAGCTTATTTACTACTTTTCAAAGAACTTGTAGTGGATTTACCGGCGGATTATACTTTAGAACGTTATGTTGCCTTAGCATTTCTAGATCATAGTGGAAGATGCTCGAAAGAAGCCAACAAAGTTCTACAAAAAAATCCTCGACTACTCACTTTGGACTATTTGTGGTCAGTGGTAGCAAATCCAACGTCCAAGCGAGCGCGCCAAACCGCACTTGCGGTTATTGCCCGCAACTCTAAATGGTCCAGCCTACCTTATTTGTTAAAAGCTCTTTCTATAAAAGATCCCTTCTTTGAGAAAACCACCCGTGATGCCATAAATCAATGGTATATAGATTCGAACAAGAGTGGTATCAGTGCAACAGCTCAAGAGAAAGAAGCTTGTCTTCAAGCCCTGAAAGAGCACGGGCACCATTTACGGAACTCTTTGAGAAACGAACTTCTTTTTTGCGTAGACAAATCGCTGTTTTAATTTTTTGAATTAACTTGCCAAAACTTGATTTCTTTGCAACATTGGAATGGTAAGTGTTGTGCGATAAGCCTAGATTGGAGCGAACATGAAGACCAGATTTGCCCTCTTGAGGGTGGCTGCTGTTCTTGTCCTTTGTATACAAGGTGTTAGTGCAAACGAAATCAAGGAGCTTGAGTACTCAGCCAATCAATTGAGCACAGCAAAGTCAGTGCTCATCAATAGAGAATCACGCTTAAAAGTCGAACGAGACAAATTACAAACAGAACGCGATACGTTGATCGATGCGCTTGCCACCATCAAAGACAGGCTCACCGTAATTGATACCAGGCTTTGCAAAATTGACGGATGTTTGGGTAAGACCAATTCTAAGATAAAACGTGTGGAACTGGCGCTTAATAGCTTGAAATGAGTAATCTACTCAAGCATCAGATAAAGTGAAATTTTGCTGTTCTTCAATCTATTTGGTTATAATCCAGGAATGAAAATTCTTGTCACCATTGCACTGCTAGGACATTACTTATTCACAGTAGCGGCAGCTAAAAAGTTTTCATCGACAATAATCGATGTTCAACCTCTTTCTAGATAAATAGCTTTTCTCAGTTTCCAATAAAAGCTTTGGTTTTAGGACATCTGGAATGAGTAAAATCAATGATTTTTGGGTTTCCACTGAGATCTGAATATTGCAAAAGCTGTCCCGACGAAATAGGAAATTTGGCTTTTCGTCCGATTGCTTCAAGGCGACAATGAATAAAAATGCCTTCAGTGATATTAGCTTGAGCCGCAATTGCGCGCTCCTCTATTATATTGTCACTAATACTTTGACCTTCTTCTATGTCTTGAAGGGCGTAAACAATGATCTTTTTTGAAGTTGAAGATTTTGATGAGTTGTCGCCGCAAGATATAAGAAGTGATGACGAAACGACCGTAGTAATTGCAATAGTAAAAACCCTGAATATTGACTTTTTCATAATATCGAACCTATTCGAAACTAGACTATACTCATTATATTGAGGGTTATCTTGAAAAGCTTGTTCATCGAATTTTCAAAAAAATTCTGGTGGCTAACTGTGTTAGCCTACTTGGTCTCAATAGCAACGATAACCTTTGTAATTAGCAGCACCCATTTTGTCGGTAATACGACACAGCAAGAACAAAAACTGGCTGCAAGAAAAGCAGAACTAGAAAAAAAATTGACCGCATGTATTTTAAAAATTGGAATTCAAGGCGGCACAGGTAGTTTCAACGAATTAGCCTTGAAAACTTTTTTCGAATCGAGCCCTGAACAACCTTATCGCATCAAGTATTTGCATACCACTGAAAATGTTCTTGCAGCCTTAGACAAAGGCGAAATAGACAGAGGTCAATTCGCAATAAAAAACACACTTGGCGGTGAGGTTGCTGAATCTGTAGAAGCAATGAAAAAGCACAAATTTGAAATAATTTGTCAGTACGACCTCAAAGTTGCTCACACCCTCATGATGTCACCCAATGCAAGAGTTGAAGAACTTGACACAGTGGTGGCACACCCCCAAGCACTGAAACAGTGCAAAGAGCATTTGAAAAAATATCCTAAACTAAAACAGTTGAGTGGCGATGGCGATTTAGTCGATCCAAGCACCTGGGCTGAGAATTTGAGCAAAGGAAAAATTGGATTCAATCATGCCATTTTAGGAAACAAAAAATTGGCAGAATTGAACAAACTCACTGTTATTCAAGAAAATATGCAAGACTCAGACAACA
>CAZFKB010000074.1:0-17158 GCA_964519785.1 uncultured Candidatus Obscuribacterales bacterium
GGACCGACGATGCCAAAAATTTCACCCGGATATATTTCGAAGGAAACTCCTTTGAGAGCTTGTGTTTCTCCGTAGTTTTTTCTCAGGTCGCTTACTTGTACTACCGGTTCAAAAGACATCACATCTTAATCTCCGAGGTTATCTCAGCGTCCGCAGGCATACCTGGCTTGGCAAAATGTTCTTTTTGATTGATACTAATTTTGATACCAAAAACCTGTTTTACCCGATCATCTTTAAAGTAAATATTTTCAGGAGTAAAAGTTCCTTCTGGGTCAATCTGAGTAACTTTTCCTTCGAAAGACTTATTGGGAAAACTATCAAGAAACACTTTGGCTATCTGCCCGACTCTTACTTCACCTATTCGTGCTTCGGGAACATATCCGCGAAGATACACTTCATCTAAATTGATAACCGAAAGTAATGTCTGCCCCGGAGTAACAACAGCACCCGGTTCAACGGCTCGAGCGGTGATTACACCATCTATTGGTGATTCGACAGTTAAATAATCTATGCTCGACTGTACTTCGTCTCGTCTGGCTTTGACGTTAGTTATTTCGTGTTTTGCGGAATTCAATTTGTGTTCTGCCTGGATGAGTTGCTTTTGCAAAGTTTCCATCTGGCTATTGCGCATAGGTGGATTCAAGCGCATACTGCGCGCTTGTTGAAGGGCAGCCTGACTACGCTTCAAATCTCTTTGAGACACTAGCAACAAAGCTTGCTTCGCTTTAACTGTTGCCTCTGCGGTATCGCATGTGGTTTGAGCTTGATCGTTTTCATCTGTAGAAACAGCTCCGCGCTCAAGCATTATTTTGTAACGCTGCTTTCTTTTCTTTGCAAGCTCGAACTCAGCTTGTGACTGTTCAAGGGCAGCTTGTGACTCGCTCACACGTGCCTGAGCTAAGGCGACGCTGGATTCTGCTTGATTAATTTCGGAAGAGGCTTCTTCCTTAGATTGTTGGAGTTTGATCTTAGCCTCTTCAATTTGACTTTTGATTGCTTCTATTGAATAGGAAGCATCTGCTTCTTTTTCCTGGGCCATTAAAATTTGAGCATTGGCTCCTCTCAGTTGAGCCTGGATATCGTCATCGCTTATTTTTACAAGTAGCTGCCCCTTAGAAACGAGTTCGCCTTCTCGTGCGGCCACGAAGTCTACACGTCCACCAATCTTAGGACCAATATTGGTCTCGTACCCCTCTACTCGTCCACTTACATGTAGCTTTCCATTTTCGGCTGGCTTGTTTTTCCAAAAGAAGTACGCCAGCGAAGCACCCAACACAACGACTATTATGATGATTATTTTCAGTTTCTTTTTCATTCGCTTATATCTAATGGCGACAATTTGAATTATAATACCGACCGGTATGTATAAACGTCAAATAAAGGAACGTCAATCTTGTCTAAGAAAAACATCTTAGAAGCCGAAACCCAACCCAGGCGACGCGGAAGACCCCAGAGCAAACGTGATGATATCGTTACTGCCGCAGTTGAAGTGTTTCTAGAAAAAGGATATGCAGGAACCAGCATTTCTGAAGTAGCAAAAGAAGCTGGTGTTATTAAAGCCACTATCTATAGTCATTTCAAAGACAAAGAACAACTCTTCACCGCTATAATCGAAGAAATTACAATTAAGAGAATGAACATGGACTTTGATGCCATGTCCAGCTTGCTGCCAGAACTTACTCCTCGACAGTTTATAGAAAGGATGTACAAAAAGTTCTCATTGCTTGAAAAAGATCCGCAGTATTTGCGCCTGGTAAGGATTTTGATTGGAGAATCAGCAAGATTTCCCGAACTACCAGAGTTATATCTAAAAGTTGTTCTATTAAAAGGAATGGCACTTGCCACAAAATATTTTGACTTACACCCTGAACTAAAAATAAAGGATTCGTTTGCAGCAGGTCACATTGTCGGCGGTTCATTCTGGTCTTTGCTTGTGTGGCAGCAAATTCTTGGAGGCGCAAAATTAAGACCGCTTGATTCTAAAAGAGTAAAAAATCTACTTATAGAACTGTTTGAATCATAAAACGAAAATGTTCATTCATAGATCGCCTCGCGCTCTACTGCGTCAAAGAAATCAGCCAGAGCAGACAAAAACGCTCTATTAGTTTTTAACTCTTCGTTTGATTTACGCACTTTCAGCAGCTCTATGACAGGCTTGGATGCTTCATGCAATTTGGCTCTGCTTGCGGGTTTTAAATAAACTGTTTGATCCAAGACAATTGAGATACTATCGGAACTCTTCATTTCAGGCGTATAGAGATAGTTCTCAATTTGCCGAAACAAAATACGCACAAGCAAGTCTTTTCCTTCTTGCGGAATACCCGAGATATCCATTTGCGCCCTGGCAAAATCTCCGTCGCGCAGCGCCTGACAGAGATTTTTGACTGATCGTTTTTGGGTCAAAAAATCAGCCGATTTTGTCTCTGGTGTGCTATCCGACTTTTTAGGTGGTGCATCCAAAATGGTAACCACATTCTTTTTCTTCCAAACTTTCGCCAAGTCGAAATTGACGGCAACATTCAAATTAGCGCGCTCCTCCGGCAACGTTTTATACGGAACCGCACGCTCAACTGCTTCGAGTGCCGCGCGATCGTATAAAGGACACCCCGACGTCTTCTTGAGTCTGACACACGTTACGCCACCATTCCTCTCAATGCTGAAAGCTACTTCGGTTGGTCCGGGCGAAGAACATTTGGGAGGATAATAATTGCGCATAACTCGCATCTGCAAATACGCCTTATAGTCCTGAAGCGAATAACCCACAACCTGTGACTGAGCAAAACCGTCGCTAGCAATAAAGCTTGCAAAAAAAGCACCGATATAACCAGCCAGAAGCAATCTGTAGATGATTTTCATTCCTGCAACCTGCTTTGGATGTCTGTCATCATGTTGACAGAAAAAATCAGGCAGCTTCAATAGGGTATTCCCTAATTCGGATCCCTGAGCATGACTAATTGCTCACCTTTTAAAAGGCGCTTCGATAACTCGCCCAAAGTTGTTTCTTCTTTAGCGCAGCCATTGCTCAATAGCACACGACTGTTATCACTCTGCCAGCTTTTAAGTAAATTAGTAGCTTTAGCGCGATCAATTTGAAGCAGAAGAATTGCACCATATAGTTTTGAACCGCTTGCTTTCGACTTTATTAATTGATCGATTTGCAAACGAGCATCAGAGCCAGCCTTCAGCAACTTTTGGAACGCAAGCCAGGCACCAGAAGGTTGATTAGAATCACCTTTTTGAAAATGCTCCAGTATAGTGGTATCAGAAATTAGAGAAACACTATCTGTAATACCAGATGTATTTTGAGATGGTGGCAAAGAATAAACTGGTGACACGATTGAAATTGCACCAGCTAAAGGAGCCAGAACAAAGCTAAATATTAACAGTCGGACCAATCTGGATTTGGGATTATTCATGCAAACATTATATCGAATTTTCGCCAAATATTAACGCTGCACAGCTTTGGCTCGAACCGAAGATAAACCACCATCAACAGCGATGCTTTGCCCGGTAACAAACGAACTTTCTGGTCCCAATAACCATTCCATGACGGTTGCAATTTCAGCGGGGGCTGCGATTCTTCCAAGCGCATGCATGTCAATCGACGCTTGAAGTTGAGCAGAATTAGAGCGCAAAGCCTCCGTCAAAGGAGTTTCGATCATGCCAGGCGCCACACAATTAATCCTTATTTTTTGTCTTGCATAAGATGCTGCGGCAGAGCGTGCCATACCTTCTATGCCAGCTTTGGCTGCGGCTATCGCCTCGTGATTGGAAAGACCTACATGGGCAGCAGCGGATGATACAAATACTACTGATCCACCGGTAGCCATCATGGCTTTGGAAGCAAATTTCAAAAGAGCAAACGAGGAGCTTAAATTAGTAGCAATGGTATGTGACCATTCTTCGACTGAGGTTAGATGAGCCGGCTTGAGCATAAGAGAGCCTACGCAATTTGCAACGCCGTCGAGACGTCCGTATAAATTCTTAGCGCAATTTATCGCTTCTTGAACCTGGTCATAGTTGCAGGCGTCAACCAGCACAGGATGAGCTTTGCTGGATTCAGCCAACGAATTCAGCCTGTCTTTGTCACGCCCGGCGATTATCAATCGCGCCCCGCCACTTTGCAGCCGTTCGACAAGGGCGCTTCCAACGCCCCCGTAGGCGCCCATAACTAGATAAACAGGCGCATCAGAACCAGGAACATAATTTGACATACGGCTTTCCTCCTCTTGAGAGCATAGGCTAATCGCATGAACGCAAGCTGAACGGCACCGGTCAAGTGGTATGATTATTTTCTTTCTGCCTCTCGAAGTTGGAGCAAGTATGTCATTACCTAGCAGCATCGCGAATGATGCGCAATACAAAGGTCGTTTGCAAGAAATAAATTCAATTTACGACATTCCTTACGAGTGGCGCAATTCACCAATTGAAAAACTTATTTGCTCAGAAAATTTCGGTCAAAAAATCGAAGCAGGCACAAAGCCTGAACTACTTATCGCGGCTTGTATCGAATTTCGCTACGCTCTGCCTATACCGCGCATGTTCGCTTATGTAATCCGGAGAGCTGCTGGGAGATTGATGGGTTCCGAGTTCAGTCTTGCTTACATTTTGTCGGCAGGCGTAAGACATTTTGCACTCATTGGTCACAACGATTGTGGAATGACTAAGGTGCTGAGGAAACAAGACGATCTAATCAATGCTCTGATTGACCAGGGATGGCCTCGCGATCGCGCCGAAGATTTCGTCCATTTTCAATCTGAGCGTCACATGATGAAAGACGAAATCGACGGGCTTAGACGCGAATATATTCGATTGCGTCGCCTTTTCAAAAAAGTGACAATCGCACCGATGTTCGTAGACCTCGCTGATACCAAACTATATATACCTACCTGGTATAACGAATTGCGAGAGCTTGACGCAGACAGCTTATCAGATAAAGTTCTGGATATTGACCTAATAACAATGCAAGACTAAATGAGTGCGGCGGACATTCTAGCAGATGAAATCGAAACGCTCTATTCCCGCTTGCATTCGAGTAGTGCTGGATTGTCTTCTACTCAAGCTCATGCAAACTTAACAAGCCAGAGTCCCAAGAAAAAACACTCAGAAGAGAGTGATTTATTTTTATTTCTTCAGCAATTTAAAAGCCCCATTTCGGTATTGCTCCTAATTGCAGCGACGCTGTCGATATTCTTAGGCGAAAACATAGACTCACTTCTAATTTTGAGCATTGTTTTCGTTAGTGGTGCTTTGAGCTTTTGGCAAGAAAGAGGAGCACGAAACGCGGTCAAGGCAATGCTTCAAATGGTTCAAGTTTACTGCAAAGTCATACGTGATGGCAAATCTTGCGATGTTGCAGCGAATGAAATAGTGCCGGGCGATATCATTATATTCACTGCTGGTGATACTATCCCTGCCGATTGCAGAATAATTGAAAGCAAAGAAATTTTTGTTGATGAATCGGCACTCACTGGAGAGACTTTTCCTGTAGAAAAACATGCTGGAGTTTTAGCTTCTCCGCTGCCATTAAGTCAAAGAAGTAACATTCTTTTTGCTGGAACGCACATAATAAGCGGGACAGCAAAAGCTATCAGCGTTCTGGTTGGCGATGATACCGAATTAGGCAAAGTAACCGACCGCCTTGCAAGCAAGCCTCCAGAAACGAATTTCGAGCAAAGCATCGCTCAATTCGGCTATTTCCTAATGAAAGTGACACTGTTTTTGGTGCTGATAATTTTTATGATGAATTTGTTTCATCATCGCCCGCTCCTTGAATCGTTCATGTTTTCGCTTGCCATTGCAGTTGGTCTTACACCTCAGCTTTTGCCTGCCATTATTAGCATCAACCTTGCTACAGGTGCAAAAAAGATGGCAGACTCCAAAGTGATAGTCAAAAGACTGGCCTCTATTGAAAGCTTTGGCAGCATGAATGTTTTATGCTCAGACAAAACCGGAACTCTAACCGAAGGAACAGTTGAACTCTCTGGCATACTCGATTTAGAAGGAAATTCAAGTGCGGAAGTTAAAAAATTAGCTTTTCTGAATGCCACAATGGAAACGGGTTTTACTAATCCGATTGATGCAGCGATCAAAAAGCTGGAAGGTATAGATGCCAACCAATTTGAAAAACTAGATGAAATTCCATATGACTTCATTCGCAAACGTTTGACTATTCTGGTTCGCGATAAAGAAAAGAATACTAGCACCATTATAACTAAAGGGGCTTTCAAAAACGTTTTTAACGTTTGTTCCAAGGCTAGGGTTCTAACCAAAGAAGTCGATCTCAACGAAGTTAAAAGTAAGATCGAAAAAGATATTGAAAAACTAAGCGCTGAAGGTAAGCGGGTTTTAGGAATCGCAATTAAAGAAACAGGCGATACTAAAATTAATACCAGCAGCGAATACGATCTGACCTTTGTAGGTTTACTCGTCTTTTCAGATCCACCAAAACCAGGCATATCACAAACAATTGAACAGCTCAAAAGCCTTGGTGTCACTTTGAAAATAATCAGCGGTGACAATCAGCTCGTAGCCAAAGCTCTGGCATCACAGATAGGCTTTGCCAATCCTCGGGTGCTTGCCTGTGACGAATTCAAGCATTTGAATGAAGAAGAGCTAGCCGCGCTAGCTAATAGTACAGACGTGTTTGCCGAAGTGGAACCCAACGAAAAGGAAAAGATCATTCTCGCCTTACGTAAAGCAGGAAATGTTGTAGGGTATGTGGGCGATGGAATAAACGATGCTCCCGCTCTTCATGCAGCAGACGTAGGAATATCAGTTAACAACGCAGTAGATGTAGCCAAAGACGCGGCTCAACTGATAATGCTGGAGCACGATTTGCAGGTTCTAGTGACTGGCATAAAAGAAGGTCGCAAAACATTTGCCAATACTTTGAAATATATTTTTATGGCAACGAGCGCTAATTTCGGAAATATGTTTTCCATGGCGGGAGCTTCTTTAATTCTGCCATTTTTGCCTCTTTTACCACACCAGATTTTATTGAATAATCTACTGACTGATTTACCCGAAATGACCATTGCAACCGATAACGTTGACGAAGAGATGGTTTTGAAACCAATGAAACTAGACGTCGCATATATTCGCTCTTTCATGATTGTATTTGGTTGCTTAAGTTCAGTTTTCGACTACATCACCTTTTTCTTTTTATATTTTGTTATGAAAGCCGAACCTTCAACATTCAGAAGCGGTTGGTTTCTGGAATCTATTTGCTCGGCGGCTTTGATTGTTCTGGTCATAAGAACAAGACGTTCCATCTTTGTCAGTCGCCCCAGCATTTATTTGCTTGGAGCCACGATAACCGTAATAGTATGCGCAATCACAATCCCTGACAGCACTTTTGGGAAAATAGTCGGATTTTCACCACTTCCACTCAAATTTGTTCTGGCTATGGCAGCTATCGTTCTGATTTATTCGATAACTGCAGAACTATTGAAATTCTGGTTTTACAAAAGGTTGAAAGCATGAATTCACATTGTTTGCAATCGTCTTTTTCTAAAATTCTTAACGCGATTTTCAAATCCCTTCTTCGGAATAACTTTAAGTCCTGCTAGCAGACTCTCTTTATTGATTGCGGATGCACCATAAGCTTTGACGTCAGTTTCTTTGACAGCAATAAGATAGAAAGCATCTGAGTTCATTTCTGTTTTGAGACGATAACGCACCAAATGTATTGTTTTATCAGTGTCCATAACTGCTTTAGAAACTAGCATTGCATCAATTTTGCAATCGTCCGCCTTAGCTTTTGGATTTAGCAGAGTGGTGACAATAACCGCATCTTGAAACCTTTTTACATCGATCGGTTGGCTAGCATCAAGTATGTTAGCCTTTCTAATAGCTGCAACAATTTTGGCACTATCAAAACTTCCGGAAGCATTTTGCGCATATGTCGGTCCACAACAAAACAACGAAATAAGCGCGCTGATAAATACCAACAGACCTTGTTTCATAAAATTGGTTTCCTTTATTCTGACAAAGCAAGATCAATTCATGCTCTGTCCCCACTTCCTGACTTCAGGTCTATTCTGTTCAGACTGACCCCAGAGCTTATTGTCGTACATGTTATATTCCGAATTTTGTCTTTGTCTGCGCTCTCGTTGGCGCAAAACTTTATCAGGAACCTTACCTATGAGAGCTTTATCTTTCACCGCCTCTGGTGGCTTATCTACTATTCGTCCATTATCGATGAATTTTCCATCTGCCGTTCTGAAGTCTTCATTTTTGTCATACAGAGGACGCCCGTATTTTGCAAAATTAGTAGTATCAAATGCAGTGTAGGCGACAAATGGTCTTTGAGCCATGCGCTCGTGCATTATTCTGTCTGTTGTCTTAAAGGCTTGCACAGCCGAACGCTTCATCATACGCTCGTCAGAAAGAATTGCAGACGCACTGGCACGGTCCAAAATAGTATCTGAGGTGTAAAGATTATTTTTCACTTCGTGTTGCATATCGAAGGATTGCATACGGCTTCGTGCAACCATTTGCATAGGATGCTCGCTTATATGTGCAAGATGCATTTCTTTGAAGGCGTTATCTTTCTGCGTGCGCGTCATTTTGGGATTGTTCCAGACCGTGTTTAAACGATTAGCAAATTCGATTTCTCGCACAAGATCGACTGAATTCCAAAATCCAGGTAAACAGCTCAAAACGGTCCCATCAGAAGCAAGCAAAAATGTTTGAAGATTAGTCGGACCGGCGCCATTAGATGTGTTTATAGCGTTGCCTCCCACTTCGTGCCTGCCGGAGAACCCTGCAAAAGCTTCATTTGAAATGTCTTTATATCCGCAAACTAGATGGTCTTTTAAAACAGAGAAAGCTGGTTCTTGCGAGAGCGACACGGCTCTCAAGCTATTTGCCGCACTTCACGTGGCGCCGCTCAAGTTGCCGACTAGATGAACCCATAAGACCATTTTGTGCTGGCGATTGGCTTGAGCAAGAGCACTATTAAGGTTGGTATTCCAACGAATTTCAGATGTCACCTTCTGGATATTTTCTTTAGCAACATCACCAGGCATAAGCATCATTTTTTTCTTCATGCCACGCCGCCCCTGGCGCATTGGAGCCTCGCCCCATTGGCTTTGCGCCGCCTGGTTCGAGACTGCCCGATTTATTACTGGCTGATTAATCCGCGTCACGCTCTGGGCGCTAGCATCGCCAACGCTTGCCAGACTAAAAGCAGCAAGGGCGAGCAGAGCAGAGACATTTTTCTTAGGCATGGACGACCTCGCAGTATTATAAGGATGGGGCGCCAAAGGTTCTTCTACTAGTTAAAACGATCGCTGCGATGAAAAAGTTCAATTTTCTCTGCAATTTAATTATTAAATCTCTTATTTGGGATTTGTAACCCCTAATTTCTTGATCAACCATTTTTTGACCCGCGGAAAATATTTATACAAATTGTCTGTGTTTTCATTGCGCCCACCCATCATAGAACCGAACATCTCAGCACAGGTCTCACGTGGTCCCCAATCGTCGACTTTGGTGAAATTACCTACCTTTGGAGCTATTTCGGCTGGAATATATTTCTTGTCCTCGTTCCATTCTTTGCGCAGTTCGGGGTCTTTGGACAATATCATCATGTCGTCGAGCACCTGAAACAACATATCCCCGACCTGAAGCTGAATATACGCTGGCTTGCGCGCTGGTCCAAGGTCAGTAGTTCCACGTTTTTTTGGACGCTCATACACACACATATCAAGCCCGTAAATGCGCCCAGGCTGCTCGGCAAGAGTTGGAGCTGGTTCTTTTTCGGCTTCTGGTTGTTCTTTCATTGAATCGGGCCATCGATCTGTCATGTTTGGCGAAATGATGACACGAGCTTCTGTAGCATCAAGCTTGGTTCGAAGCGGTTCTGGAAGGGCAAGAATGGCATTTTTAACCGCTTGAATGCTTGCAGGACTTACCGCTGGATGGTTAAATGCTGGGGGGTTGACCACTATTCGACTTAACAGAGTAGTTGTGGCAACCGCAGCGCCGGGAGTCGATGGCTGAGTCTGTGTTTGAGTAGCGCCTTGATTTGAATTTTGGGCGGAGTTTTGCAGTGGGTTAGGTCTACCTGCAGTAATTGATTGGTCATCTTCTGAAGGAGCACATCCAATTGCAGCACCATATATGACACCAAAAAACAAAGCCCACCTGGTGACATGTACAGTAGAAAATTTAGCGGACCCCATGCAAACCTCCAAAATTTGTCGTTGACAATTATAACTGGGCACTTAGTTTAACGCCAAGATTAGCCATTATATTCTCAGCACTTCCCATTACAACCGCGTCTGCGCCCGCCTGTTTTAATGCTTTGACTATTTCCAAAGGTGTTGGCAAATTTAGACGCGATTTATCGAGTGCAGGCAATTCATGCATGGACGAGATCAGCTCAAATGCTTGACCTACAGCATCAACATCGACGTGATAAGCAAAGCCAATAGTGGTGATATTAAATTCAGTGGCATATTTTTTTGCGGCACTAATTTCCAAAACAGCATCGGCAACATAGAAAATTCGATCACCCTTGATCTGTTCTGACACATACTTAAAGTGGTCAAAGCCTTTGCTAAAGCCATTTCTCTTACCCAACAGCTCAGTCATGGAACCACTTATTTTCGCGCCTTGTTCTGACACAATCCAGTCGTCTAAAATTTTTTGCTCGAGTGCTGAAGTTATGTAATTCTTACATCCATCGTCGCTCAATTTTTTGAGTAATTCAGAAGCGAAATTGAAATAGCCACATTCTGCGCCAACAGCTCCAGCAATATCGTTATATTGATCCGCGGCTCTATCGACTTCATCTAACAGCGAGGCTTTTTCCTGATTAAACAGATGCATCTTCTCTGCGCATGAATAGCCAGATTTTTCAAATCCAAAATTGATCAAAGTTTCAATTTCTATCAGACTCTGATTATCTTTAGACAGATTCAGCCAGTATGCTGCAGCAAAAGCGACTGGATTCACATGCATCCTGTTTACAAGAACACCGTCTCGAATCCACATGCATGCTTTCATATTTTCACTTTCAATCCGTCTTTAGATTCCGGAGCTCAAGGCGTATATTCAGCCACGCTCACATTATCTAAATGATTATCTTGAGCAATTGTTTCGCTTGGAGTCACTCCAGCTGTAGAGAAAACTTTGCCAATTTGATTCACTTTCTTTTTAGCCATAGAATCCTTGGCAAAGAGCACTCCCTGTGGTGTCGATGGCGTGGCACCACCTGCGGCATTAAGAATCCAATCTCGCAGTGAAAGCAAGAGTTTCTCTGAGAACTGACCCTCTTCGTAAATAAGGTGCTCAGCATCGGTGTCTAAAATAAAAGTCTTTCGATTGGTGGCAATATTCTTGAACAAAAGTGCTGTCTCTGTAGGCTGACTCAATCTGTCTTTCATGCCCTGAACAAAGAGTACCGGCATCTTATCGATTTGATTCGCGATAAGCGGCAATCTTTTGGTGAACATCAAAAACTTCATTGATTCAACAACCGTAAAGCGCTGGCGACGTGATTCTAGCTGTGCCAATTCTTTTCGCAGTTTTCTGTCGTCGGTAACACGCTTAAATACTGAGCCAACTGCCAGTCCACGTTTTCTCGAGCGCAAAACAGTCATATCCAAAATCTGATAAACGGCAACTTTCTTCATACCTGTGACTTTCCAGGTTGGAGCCGAGCAAATAATCCCATCTATATACGCCGGATATTTATCGGCAATTAACATGGCAAAAGTGCCACCAGTTGACTCACCTAATACGAAAACAGGAATATCGTTGTTTTCTTTTTTCAACTGGTCAGCTGTGTCCTTAACCAGGTCCATCGTCGCGTTGAAATTAATCTGTTCCTGCTTACCGTCCTCGCCAATAGAATTGGCAAAACCCTTAACGTCAATAGCTTTGACCATAATGCCATGAGGGGCCATGCTTTTTGTCAATTTGTCATACGTTTTAGAACTTTGAGTAAGCCCAGGGATGCAAATAACAGCGGCTTTGAAACCATCGGCAGGCTGAGCAAAGACCACGAGTGGAGAACTCACGGACAAAAACAGCGCAATTACGGATAGAATGACGAATTTTTTCATTGCAGAGATACGATTATAGTAATAGAAGTCCAGAAAACATAAATGTTTCCGCTCTCAGTATTTTATTTCCCTGAGAGTGGTTTTGAAAAACGTATTAAATCTATTATTAAACTAGCTGCCACTGGCTTTACACTGCGCTGGGCTGACAGGCTTCATGCTCGTGTAAGTTTTGCGCGGATTGTGCGATGTCAAAGCAATAACCTTTTCATCTTCAAGATTTGGCTCTTGCTTGAACATTTCAAGTATTTCCTTTCTGAATTTAAATACCAGGATGCCAACTACCGGGGTGCCAATACAAACAATAAAGCCCACGAAGAAAATCGCAACCAAAATCATTTGACTTGTTCGATCTACAGATGAGCGTAGCTCCTCAAGGTTGGAATCAAGGCGAGTGAGGTGATCTTCCACTTTTTGAACTGGAGCTGGAAGCTGTGTAATCGGGTCACGCAGCCCCGATACGCTTGAGTTGAGTCCGCTTAACGTATGATTCATATTCGAAATTACACTGTGCATGTTGTGAAGTTGATTGCGTGTTTTTTGAATTGCTGCGTTTGTAGCAACGACCTCGCGCTTTGTGCCTGACAATTCCGATTTGGTCGAGGTGACTTCTTGTCTTGTACTTACCAATTCATCACGGGTGGTGCACATTACTTTACGAGTATCTTCGATTGATTTATTGGTGCCATCAAGTTTTTCGTTGGTGGATTGAATTTTTTCAGCTGTAGACACGATACTATTCTCAATTGAGCGCATATCTTTGTTAACTTCTAAAAGACGCACATCCACAGTACGCACATCTTCGCGCAAATCAAGCATTGGTTGGCGGATACCTGCGATTGGACCTTGCAAGCGCATAATCTGCTGCTCCAACTTAACGATGGTCTCTTGCATTTGGGTAATTGGACCATAAAATACTTTGAGCGGGTTCAAACCAAATCCAGATACCTGTGCAAGTTCTTTTGTAAGTGGTGGCGCCTTTTTAGGCTCCAGGTCTTTCTTATCAGTCTCTACACCCGTAGACTCACTGATTGCATCTGCAACTTTCTGGTCCAGTTTCTCGTTTACAACTTCTTGTGCAAAAGCTCCATTTGAACTTGTAACAAAGATAAAGGAGCCGATCAAACAAATTTTTATCAGGATACCAAACATTTTGACCCTTCCTACATAGGTTGTTTGGAACCATAGCACCAGAACCATATATGAATGCTGGAGTAAGACTTATAGCCGATTATGTGTTTATGACGACCGGGAATTTACTGGCGTTTTATTTTACACATTTGAGATGAGTAGCTTGCTGTAACGCTCTACTACCGCTTCGATATTTTGCTCCACAATTGGATAAGCCTCTGGATCTACGTGATCATCGAGAGCGGCTACTTTAAGCCACATTACGAGGATTGCCATCTCAACAGAAACTGAAATCATTTCTTCGTGACTTAGTTTTTCAAAAACAAAATCGATCACTGCTATTGCCTTGTTGCAGTGTTCGCCAAGCTCTTCGTCGGTTAGCTCCATATGTTTGATACCATGCTTGTGTTGGAGCATCAAAATGGTTTCCATCGAATCATAATTGACATCACCGTCAAATTCTTCGACAAAATCGAGAGTAGCTTCCACAATAGGATTCCATACAAGGTCGAAATCCCTGGACCAGCGCATGAACTCAAGCTCTGTCTTATCGCGCGACATCGCAGCACATTGCAAAAACCAATAAGACAGCGCAGCAGAGAACGCAGCTGGAGCTATTCCAGCAATCATGGCGCTCACCACAGCATAGTCTATGGTTGTAAGACTATGCTCATAACAAATTCGGACCGCCTCAAGATTTCGTTGCATGGTCTTTGATTTTGTTTTAGAACGAGTGGTCTTGGTCTTTTCGGTCGTCATAATGCGCCAGCACATGGGGAAAGAGTCATTATATAGGCACCGGGTTGGCAAGTGCTTAAGGTTTCATGGTTTAATTGCGCATAATGGGTCATGACACTGCTAAATCCAATAAACATGTTGCCATAGTCGGCGGTGGTCCGGCAGGACTAATGGCATGCGAAGTGTTAATTGAAGCCGGCTTTGGTGTCAATTTGTATGAATCAATGCCAACACTTGGACGCAAATTTTTGCGCGCAGGTCTTGGCGGTCTTAATATCACCCACAGCGAAGACTTTGATAAATTTTGCACGCGTTACGACGACAAACAAAATCATCTGCAAAAACATCTCGACCAATTCGGACCAGATTCACTGCGCGAATGGGTGCACACACTTGGTATCAAAACTTTTGTTGGAACATCAGGACGAGTTTTTCCAACCCAGATGAAAGCGGCTCCAATGCTCAGAGCGTGGGTTCATCGCTTGCGAAACTCAGGTGTCAATTTTCATTTAAATCATAAATGGTGTGGATTTGGTGACGGTAATATTCTAAATTTTGACTCTCCAACTGGAAAATTTAGTACTAAATCAGATGCCATTATCTTAGCTCTTGGTGGGGCGAGCTGGCCACAGCTGGGCTCGACTGGCTGCTGGGCACCATGGCTCATAGATAGAGGAGTCAAGGTCACCAGATGGCAAAGCGCCAACTGTGGATTTGACGTGGAGTGGACCAAATTAATGCAAGACAAGTTTGCTGGCGAGCCATTAAAAGCGATATCGCTAACTTTTAGCAATCTCGATGGTGTCACTCAAACTAAACAAGGCGAGTTACTCATAAAAGAATACGGCGTTGAAGGCAGTCTCATTTATGCATTTTCAAAACAAATTAGAGAACTTATCAATGCCCAAGGTGATGCCTGGATCAAATTAGACTTGTTGCCGGATCGTTCTTTCGACAGTGTTTTGAAAGCATTAATGCGACCGCGTGGCTCACGCTCTATTTCGCGTCATCTACAAAATTGTCTGGGCAATAATGCATTGAAAAAAGCATTGCTTTTCGAGCTTTTAAGCAAAGAGCAAATTGCGGACCCTAAAATTCTTGCTCAATCTATCAAATGTCTGCCGATCAAACTGCTTAAACCTCGTCCTATTGAAGAAGCAATCAGTAGCGCAGGTGGTGTCTCATTCGAATCGGTCGATGAAAACCTTATGCTGAAAACCATGCCGGGAATTTTTGTCGCTGGCGAAATGTTAGATTGGGAAGCTCCAACTGGTGGATATCTGTTAACAGCATGCTTTGCGACCGGACGCGCTGCTGCAATCGGCGCGAAGGTTCTATTGGAAAACGGAGCTAATAAATGACGATAAAACAAAAGTTTCTTATAGTGTTTTTCTTTAGTCAGTTATCAATTCAATCCGCATATTCACAGATAAATTCTCATTCTCTTGAACAGTCCCATAACCTAAAATTGATACTTAATGCGGCGCAATGTGCGAACACTCTTCAGAACGCTAAACTCAGTCACAGTGATATGCCACCAAAACAATTTTTGACTGCTGTAAAGCAAATAAAACGAGTTGCAGACCTTCGCCGGTTGGTTTTCATTCTGGCTGAAATGGATGATTCAGAAGCTAGTTTACAATCGATTCACCACCCGATCGAGAGATGTTTTTTTCATACAATAAACTTGATTGCGAAAAGACGAACACCTGAAGCACAGGATGCTCTAGACCAAATTCGAAAAAATTGTCGTCTTGTTGGAGACGCTGGAGGAAGTCTGCGATTCAAACAGATTTGCAGAAATAATAAGATGAAATGTCTTAATATTCCTGAGACTTTAGAGTCACCACAAGAAAAAGAATATGTAGATTTGCGAAAATGAATAACATTCGACGAACTTTCTAAAAGCATCGGCAGTTCCTATGTCTGCTACAAAAAATTCTATTAATTATTGCTCGGGTGGCTCTGATTTGTCGCCACCCTGTTTCATTATCCAGCCACCAAGGACGATAGTTCCCCATCCAACAAGCGGAAAGGTAGGGAAGAATCCAAAGACATTGCCACAAAAAAGAAAGACGCCAATGATAATAACGACTATCCCTAAAATTTTCATCCGTTTACCCCGGTAAAAGTATGCGTTAACTGGATGCCTTTATAACTATTACCCGCCACTTGGGTGCATTAAATCTTGGTGTCGGCGATTTTTTGAGTATAATCATGAAATGCCTGCCCAAATGACCGATACCTGTCAAACATGTTTTCGCCTGGTAGCTCAACCTGGTGCGGAACCAAAAACTCAATGGTTTCATGTTTGTCGCTGCGGGCGACCATATTCGCCTAATTCTCAATTTTCAATCGATGTATGTGGCAATTGCAAACGCCGTATTTCTGCACACTCTAACGGTTCTTTCGCCTCGCCTGGGCTTTGCTCATGCCCAGTTCCTAATGCCCTTAAATTAGCTTCGAACTTGAAACAGGGCGAAACAGATCCTGTGTCGCTCGATCTTGCATCTATAAAAATGCCTGCAGAGAATTTTCCTCTCGATAAATATGCTCCAATTGCGTTTCTGGGTGATAGTCCACGTGCCACCACCTTACTGTGTCGCGATCGTGCGCGTGGCTCAAAAGTTGTGGTGAAAAGTTTAAAGCGTATTGCACCAGCTATGCATGCGACATTTCAAAGTGAAGCAAAAAAAATTCAACCACTAACTCACCCTAATATTGCCAAAATCGTGGATATCGGCGTTCAAAGCTCGACACCGTATCTAGTTACAGCTTACAAAGACGGTTTCGACATTGATCAATACATTGCGATGCATGGAACACCAAGTCCCGAAGTTGCAATTAAAATATTGCTCGGCATCTGCGAAGCACTCAAGTATGCAAAAACGCAGGGAATAATGCACCAGGATCTTCGCCCTGGAAATGTCTTATTCATTGACGATATGAATTCTGAACCATCTGTGGTGCTGACAGATTTTGCCTTACCCAAATGCAAATTTGCCGAAACACCTCTCACGGCATGGGACGCGCTTTATTTATCTGGCGAAGAAGCTCGCAATATGGACTTTACCGAAAACTGCGAGGTTTATTGTTTAGGCAATATCGGATATAACCTGTTAGCTGGCCGAGCACCATTTTCGGGTGGTGATTATCAGGAAGTAAAAAACCAACACGCATTAAAACTACCACCACGTATATCTAGTGTTAAAAAC
>CAZFKB010000075.1:0-16785 GCA_964519785.1 uncultured Candidatus Obscuribacterales bacterium
TTTCGTGGGTTATGATAATGATCTAGAATTGTCTCGCGATACAGATCATCTACAAGCGACATAATTGAGCACCTTTTCTGCTTTGATTAATGCATCGACAAAGAAGTCGATTTCTTCTTTAGTGTTATAGATATAAAAACTGGCGCGAGCAGTTCCCATCAAACCAAGTGTTTTCATGAGCGGCTGACAACAGTGGTGACCAGCACGAATCGCAATGCCTGATTCGTTTAAAATTTGACCCATATCGTGCGGGTGAATACCCTCATAATTGAACGATATCACTCCACCCTTCAGTTCGGGGTTTTGCGGTCCATAAATTTTCATCGAAGGCAATTTGAGCATGGCATTCATTGCATGGCGCGTCAGTTCAAGTTCATGGGCTCGAACATTTTCCATACCGATTTGCTCTAAATAATCTATAGCAGCGCCACTTGCAATCACATCAGCAATATTTGGTGTCCCTGCTTCGAATTTCCAGGGAAGCTCATTAACAGTAGTTTTTTCACGCGTGACAGAGCTTATCATGTCGCCGCCATAAAGCATTGGTGGCATCAAATCGAGCAATTCTTCTTTGCCCCAAAGCACTCCAACACCTGTTGGTCCAAGCATTTTGTGCATCGAAAAAACAAGAAAATCACAGTCTATTTTTTGCACCGATGTTGGCAAATGTGGAACACCTTGCGCACCATCAACCAGGAATTTAGCTCCATTCAAGCGCGCTAACTTGCCCAGTCTTTCTAAATCTACTACAGTGCCCATGACGTTAGACATTTGAGTTACAGCGACAATCTTGGTCTTATTTGTAATCAAACGCTCGGCCATTTGATAATCGAGATTGCCATCCTCTGCCACTTCGATATAAACCAGCCTGGCGCCCTTGTCTTCGCAAAGCTTTTGCCACGGAACAAAATTGGAATGGTGCTCCATCGAAGTAATTACAATCTCGTCTCCAGCGCCGATATTGTGTTTGCCCCAGGATTCGACCACAATATTGATAGCTTCAGTTGCATTACGAGTAAAAATAACTTCTCGCTCGCTTTGTGCACCGATAAACCGAGCAATTTTTTCGCGCGTACCTTCATAGGCAAGAGTGGCTTCTTCACTCATTGTATGCAAGCCACGGTGAATATTCGAATTGTAATTCTCGTAATAATTGGTCAGTGCATTGATAACTTGCACAGGCTTTTGCGAGGTAGCTGCATTATCAAAATAAATAAGCGGTTTGCCATCTATTTTGCGCTCCAATATCGGAAAGTCATTGCGTATTTTTGTCCAACTTTTCATTTCTTTTCCAACCAAATTTCTTCACCGCGCTGTTCAACAGCATAAGTTTTAATAGGCATCACAGCAGGCAAACACATTGCTTTTCCGTTTCGCACATCAAAGCGTGCTCCATGAAGAGGACACTTCACTTGAAATTCCCTTGCCAGCGGACCTGACTCCAGTGGACTTCTTGCATGAGAACACATATTTTCTACCGCGAAGAATTCGCCATTCTGTTTGCAAACAAGTACTTCAAAATCGCCACAAGCAAAACTGCGAGCTTCGCCTTCAGGTATTTCGCCTGCTTGTGCTATTTTCAAAAACGAGTCGCCATCTGCCATTTCAAGCTCTATATAATCTAATTCTGGTCTTGGACCTTTTTAGCAACGAGCTCTTGAATGAAAGCATCCACTCCAGCAATTGGATTGGTGGCAAGCACTGTATTGAAAAATCCGGTGATTATGAGCTCTTCTGCGGTGGTTTTATCCAGCCCGCGGCTATTGAGGTAGAAGATTTGTTCTCTATCCACGGGACCGACCGTTGCTCCGTGCGAACACTTTACGTCGTTGGCTAAAATTTCGAGATTCGGCACCGCTTCAGCTTTTGCATCTTCGCCAAGAAGCAAGTTCTTGCTCGACTGAACGGCATCGCTTTGCTGCGCATCTTTCGATATTTTGATATTTCCGTGATAACACGACACTGCATGATTCTTGAGCGCTATACGAAAATCAATATTCGATGTCGTATGTGGTGCCACATGATCTTGTATGGTGTTGAAGTGAATTGATTGTCCGCTAGAAGCAAGAGCCACGCCCATTATGGATGCAAAGGCTCCAGTGTGAGACATTTGAGTTGTAATGTCGGATCTCAATTGCTTTCCACCAAGTCCAACAGAGAGCGAATAAATTCTTGCGTCTCTTTTAAGATTATTGAACTGCCTGTTGAGCGAAAAAACGTTGTTTGCGTAATTCTGTACTTCGACATAAGAAACATACGCACCATCGTCAGCTTGAATCTGAGTAAGCGCATTAGAAAAGACTATCTGCAAAGACTCGCTCGAACCAGCCGATGTGAATAGATTCACTACCTTGATGCGCGAATTTTTTCCTACGCTAACAATAATCCGCGGAAACAAAGCACCGTCTACACAGTCTGCAGCAAGATTAGTGACGAATACAAAGGGATCTTCGATTTCGACATTGTCGGGAATACTGAGAACACCGCCACAATTAAAGAGAGCGCGTGACATCAATATGAATTTGTCATTTTCGCTCTCCGGCTCGCGAGTCTCGAAACGTTTGAGAATATCTGGCGTTTCTTGCGTAGCCTGAGGGATTGTGGCAAGTTTCACACCCTTGGCACTAGCTTCTTCTGACAGCTTGACCTGACAAAAAGAAGATTCCTGACTCTGATAAGAAAAAACCAGTCCGCCAACTTTAGCGAAATGATCAAGTAAATTGTCAGTCAAAAGCGGGTCGGCGCTTTTATCTTTCAAAGCAGAAAAGGATTTTGCACTCAAGCGTGAAAAATCAAGCAACGAAAGATTTGTTTTCTTCCAACCGGGATCGCTTTCTTTTGGAAAAGGTTTTTTCAAGTACGATTCCCATGCTCTGGTGCGCAATTCTTTAGACCAGGCAGGTTCACCTTGCTGGGTGGCCAAATTGTCTACTCCTTCTTTAGTGATTGAATTGAGAATTAAAGGCTTTGACATTTATCCTACAGACCCTTCCATTTCCAATTGAATCAATCTATTGAGTTCTACTGCATACTCTAGCGGCAACTCTTTGGTGAATGGCTCAAAGAAGCCGTTTATGATCATTGTGGTCGCTTCGTCTTGAGTGAGACCACGGCTCATCAAATAGAAGAGCTGCTCTTCGCCTACTTTAGAGACGGTCGCTTCGTGCTCGATAGAGCAATCTGTTTCATCAATTTCCATGGTGGGATATGTGTCCGAGCGCGATGCTTCATCAAGAAGCAAAGCGTCGCACTTGACCGAAGTCTTGCAATTTTTTGCTCCAGGATAGACTTTGACCAATCCTCTGTAGGAGGAACGTCCGCCAGCCTTGGAGATTGATTTAGACAAAACTTGCGATGTAGTGTCAGAAGCTCCATGGATGATTTTGGCGCCAGCATCCTGGTGCTGATCTTCACCTGAAAATGCAACAGACAAAACTTCGCCATGAGCACGAGGTCCCATCAAATAGATGGCTGGATATTTCATGGTCAATTTCGACCCTAGGTTACCGTCCACCCATTCGACACGCGCATCTTCATAAGCAACCGCGCGCTTTGTCACCAAGTTATAAACGTTTTTAGACCAGTTTTGAATTGTTGTATAGCGAATTTTTGATCCAGGCAACGCAATTAGTTCGACTACTGCAGAGTGCAGAGAATCGCTCGAATATACAGGCGCTGTGCAGCCTTCGATATAGTGAACAAAACTGCCAGGTTCAGCAATAATCAGAGTACGCTCGAACTGTCCCATGTTTTCTGCGTTAATGCGGAAATAGGCTTGTAGCGGAATTTCCACCTTAACGTCTTTAGGTACATAAACGAAACTGCCACCCGACCATACAGCCGAGTTCAGTGCTGAGAATTTGTTGTCTTCTGGCGGAATTACCGATGCGAAATATTCTTTGACTATGTCGCCATATTCGCGCAAACCTGTATCCATGTCGGTAAAGATCACGCCGAGCTTTTCGAGGTCTTCGCGGATTGAGTGATAAACAACTTCAGATTCATACTGTGCAGTTACGCCAGCAAGGAATTTACGCTCTGCTTCTGGAATTCCAAGACGGTCAAAAGTTTGTTTGATGCCTTCGGGTACTTCGTCCCAGTTCTTGCCCTGCTTTTCAGAAGGCTTGATGTAATAGTGAATATTGTCGAAATCAATCGAATTCAACGCTTCAGTATTACCCCAGGTGGGCATTGGCTTTGCAAGGAAGGTTTTGAGAGCCTTCAGCCTGAACTCGAGCATCCACTCGGGTTCGTTTTTCATTTTGGAAATTTGACGAACGATATCTTCTGTAAGACCACGACCTGATTTGAAGACATAATCTTCTTTGTCATGAAATCCATATTTATAATCGTTGCCCATGCCTTGAAGTTCAAGATTCTGATTGGCTTGGCTGCCTTCAGGCACTGTGTTGGTTAAATCAGTCACCATGTTGCCTCCTGCTTAGGATTTAGAAGCGAGATCAAGACCTGCATTTTGAGTCTGGTTAGAGCCAGAGACCCACTCATAGCCTTGTTCTTCGAGCTTCAATGAAAGATCGCTGCCACCAGTCTTGATGATTTTTCCATCTTCAAAAATATGCACGAATTCAGGTTTGACATAGTTCAAAATACGCTGATAGTGCGTAATGAGCAGGATGCCACATTCTGATTCGGGTGTGACCAGTCGATTAATACCCTCGGACACTGTTTTGAGAGCGTCGATATCAAGCCCGGAGTCTGTTTCGTCGAGTACAGCTAAACTTGGTTTGAGCATTGAGAGTTGCATAATCTCCAGACGCTTCTTCTCGCCACCCGAAAAACCATCATTGATATATCGGGACAAAAAATCGTTTGGAACGCCAAGCTCACCCATCACTTTTTTCAATTCGGCACGGAATTCTTTGACAGGCACATCTTTTCCACGCTTGGCTTTGACAGCAGCGCGCAAGAAATTAGATACCGAGACACCTGGAATAGCGACCGGATACTGGAATGCAAGCGACAGACCCAGACGAGCACGCTCATCTACTGTCATTTGAGTAATATCTGTACCTTTGAAAAAGACTTTTCCTTTAGTCACAGTGTATTTGGGGTGACCCATGAGGGCGTATGAAAGAGTGGACTTGCCGGATCCATTTCTTCCCATCAACGCGTGCACTTCGCCAGCATTTATGGTCAAGTTGACACCTTTCAGTATCGCCTTGCCGTCGACTTCGACATGCAGGTCTTCTACGCGCAGAATTTCTTTTGTTTTTGCAGCCATTGCTAATTCCTAAGTTACTTGTTGAACAAACTCGCTGAACGCTAAAAATGTTACTAGATACTGGCGAAACTCCCTTGGAACGGACTTAACTATTACTGGTTTGTATCCTTAAAAGGGTTTTATAGATATAATAGTATCAAAAATATATTATGGTTATCCGGGAATTAACAGAACCTTATATATTGATAGGCGATGCCCGGACAAGACTAATGGCAAAAAAAGCTCATGATTAACCACCAGCTCACACAATCACAAGACCACGTAACCACTCAGGATTCTATTGTTCTCTTCATAAAGAAGAACAAAGAAGTGACTGTGTCAGAACTTTGTGACTATTTGAAAATCACATCAATGGCTGTGCGCCGCCACTTAAACGTGTTGCAGAGCGATGGACTGATTGATGCAGAACTGGTCCGAAGTCATGGCAGAGGTCGCCCCTTTTATAAGTATCGCTTAACTACTAAAGCCGAAAACCTCTTCCCTTCGGGCTTTCAGAACCTGGCAATGGATTTGCTCGATGCAGTCTATGAGCAGTCTGGACACGAAGGTGTTTTAAATTTACTGAGCATACGCAATAAAAAACGCCTGAGCACACTCAGTCCCAGACTGGAAGACAAAAACCTACAAGAGCGCGTGCGTGAAGTTTCTCGAATTTTTTCTGAAGACGGCTATATGACCGAATGGGAATCGCTTCCCGACGGCAATTTTTTCATTTTTCAACGTCACTGCGCTGTACACGACGTAGCTCAAAAATATCGCCAGGTTTGCGCTCTAGAGCCAAAACTGATGGAAAGCCTGCTTGGTGTCAAAGTCACGCGCGAAAAATATATGCTCAAAAACGACCCTGTTTGCGGCTATTTAATCCACAAAAGCCAATAGTCCATCAGCCATCGAAGATGTTTCATAAAATCTAAGTCGCATTTGCCTGGGAATATCAAATGTAGTTTGATAGAGGCACATTCATGTCATCGAACGAGCAAAACGAATCCGGCGAAAAAGCTGGAATTGAACAGACAGAAAAACAAGAAATCACGTCTCCTGACGCACAGGAAGCACGTTTTTCAGCAAAATCAGATATCGAACTTATACTGAGCTCCAATCCAAATAGGCACAGCGGCAGCGCTGGTGGCAACGATATGGAAAGTATCCAGATTGTGGCGCTGGATCCTAAAGGTCAAGAACAAGTTGTTGCCGAACGCAATAAAAATGAAACCAAAACACTGACTCTGCATGGGCGAGTAGAAAAATCAGATTCGAATGAAATTGGAATTCAGGCCTTTCGTGAGCTTGCAAATGTACCTATGGAAAAACAAGTCCAAATAATCGGTCTTGCTCTTAACGCCGAATTTGATCAATATCTAGTAGAACAAAAACAGAGAATCCTTGGCAGTGTAATCGGGTCTGTCGAAGGTGTCGGTCGTATCGCCGAAGGCTTTGCGAAAATTGCAGATTTTGGCGCAGCGCTGATTCTTGGTGATAGCAAACGCGCAGGCGAAATGGGAGCAGAATTTGGGCAATCAATCGGCGAAACAATCGTCGGTGGAGTAAGGCTATTTCAAGCAAGTGAAGCCTATTTGAATGAGCTCGGTGCAAATGGTGATTATTCAAAACCGTTTCGGGATCTTGCCCTAGCTGGAAGTGTTCTAAACGAACGCTGGAGCGAGTTGCCGCCATTTGAACAAGAAAGACTGAAATCTCAAATAGCAACATTCTTCAACCAGAATACGCTTTACCCGGTGGTGGCAAAATCAAGTTTGGACAAGACCTGTCAGAAACTGCAAAAAAATCAGAATGGTTTTTGCAGATGGTTGGAAGATCTGGAGATCACATCCCTAAGAAAAGGCATCTTTTTCTGGCTCCAGGTAAGAATGCACTTTTAAACGACAGAGAAATAGAGGCATTTGGTGGAATCGAAAAATTAGCAAGAATGAACGATGGAGAACTTGCTTCAATCGGTTTAAAAAGGTTCGAACTGCCCAAAATGAGACTCGATAAGGATGAATTCTCAATCAAAGCGACAATACCAGGTAATCGCAAAGCCTGGTTTATTGCTCAGCGCAAGTCTCCGGGCAACATAATCCTCGAACAAGTGGATAGCGGAGACTTACCCCAAGGAGCAGGTGGGCACTTCCTTGCAGAAGCACTAATTGGTCACAGAGAACTACCTACAGAGTCGATAACGCTAAAAAACATAATCAACAAAGAAAGTTTAGATGCGATAAAAGCCGGAGTACCGCCCGAAGCAACCAAGGTTGGAAGATTGACCACGAAAGCGTTGAAAGAAATGGGAATCAAACCGCTCTCTTATAGCTACGAATACAAGGGCGACGCAATAAATATTTTGATTAAAACAAGCAGGTAATTCATGACTCAAAATGAACCATTATTTTCCGAAAGAGACAAGAAGCTCATTGATGGCTTGGTCTTTGATCCAGCGCTCGAACCAATGTTCAACAGCTTAGCCGATTATTTCATCTGGTTCGATGAGCGCCCAGATAACATTACGCCCGAGGGTTCGGATAGGCTGCAAAGTCTCTGGGTGGGTCGTTCTTTGTTGCACAAAGGATTGACCTTTGCAGATCACCCAATAAATCCAGAGTATTGCGCCCGAATCTGGAATCAGGCTCTTAAAGAGATTCCTGACTGGCCTGGATTCAAACGACTCAAGCTCAATGAGAAAGACAACAAGTATTTTCAAGAATGTCTGGCTAATGAAGATCGATGGTGATTCCACGAAGAATTCACTTGCTTGACAACCTCTTTTTCTTTTATATTGATTAAGGCGTTCAACATAATTGGCGGAAAAATATAGAAAGGAGGTTGCCAGAAATGACAACCAGTCTTAGCTTTGGCGCAAAAGCCAACAAAAAAGACATGAGCAAGTGGCATGCCTGGGCAGCTGGCTATCTGGGCGAATGTTTCGATGCCATGGATGCAACGATCTTTTTTATAGTGCTTTATCCGGCAATTTCAGAATTGATAAATTCAAAAAATGATGCTGCTATCGGTTGGTACGGTTCATTGATACTGGCATCCTTTATGCTGGGTTGGGCAATTGGCGGCACCATATTTGGTGCAGTGGCCGACAGAATGGGTCGTGCAAAAACAATGGCATTCACCATTCTTGTTTATGCAATCTTCACCGGACTCTGCGCGACAAGCCACAGCTGGTGGGAAATGGCAATTTACAGATTTTTTGTAGGAATGGGTGTCGGCGGCGAAATCAGCCTCGGGACCGTAATTGTAAGCGAATACTGGAAACAAAAGAAACAGCGAATCTGGGCAACTGCATGGCTGGATACTTCATTCAGTATTGGGCTCGTGCTTGCTTCTTGTGCTAACTTGATGGTTGGAGGTCACGGCTGGCGCTGGTTGTTCGTAATTGGCATGTTACCTGCACTTGCGACACTCTATATTAGATACACGCTCAAAGAACCAGACTCTTTCGAAGCTATGCGCAATCACAAAGAATTGCTCAAAAACAAAAATCCAAAAGATCTCACCGAATCGGAATCGCGCTATTTGCAGTCGCCATTCAAACAATTATTTTCGCCTGAATACAGAACCACTATCATCGCGCTTTTTTGCATTGCAAGTTCCGCCATTATCGGCTATTGGTCTTGTGTTTCGTGGATATCACCCTGGATCAATCAGCTCACTGGCGAGCTCGCAATTGGCGAGCGAAGTCTGGCTACAAATGTGCTGAGTGCTGGCAGTATCATTGGCGCAGTCTCGACTCCGCTCTGGCTCAACTGGCTTGGACGACGCAATACAATTCGATTTGCGTTTGGAGGTTGCATGCTTGCTGTCATGGTCATGTTCGTCATGATCAAAACATTCTGCCTGCCACTGCTTGCCCTCATAGCCCTGATAGGTCTAACGGTTGGTCTGCAATTCACTTTTTTATGCATATATATTCCAGAAGCATTTGCCACCCATGTGCTTGGCACCGCATCTGGTTTCACATTTTCAGCCGGGCGCATCTTTGCCGCCTTGATTGCAGTTGGAGGAGGTCAGTTAATTGCAATGTATCAGGGCTCTTATGCAATGGCTAGCGCTACAGTGGCGATAGTTTATGCAATAGGTTTTGTAGCAGCCAATTTTCTTCCTGAAACCAATGGTGAAGTAAAAGGCACCGGAATCGAAGAATTAAAATGCACGAACAGTTCAGAGCCAAGCTTAGTCTAGGTCTAGAGTTAACTTAAGACTTTTTGACCAGTTTGCGCATCCCGCTTACGACAAGAAAAGCACGTACTTGAAAGCAGCTAAGTCGCATAGCAGACAAAGCCGCATCTACGTCGCTCCAGCGCTCTTGCGCCGCGGCATCCTCTACCCGCTGGGCAAACCCAGCCATTGGATCGCAGGCAAAAGTAAGACAGCAACCTTTGATATTATGCGCCTGGTCTGAGGCTAGCTCGGAATTTCTTTGTTGAACATAAGACTCGAGCAAACTTAACTGTTCTGGAAGTTCTGCAATAAACAAAGTCAAAAGATCTTTCCAAGAATCGTCGTTCATCCAGATCTTGTTAAGTTTTTCAAGATCGATAGGTAGCTCTGAGAGTCCCATCGAAGATTTGAGAGACTCAAAATTGCCAGTCTTCAAGGTCAACAATTTAGAGTCGTCTGATAGTGGATTAACCGAAGTATAAACAGATCCAGTCGAACTGGTCTGATTAATCCACTGCTTCAATTTTTTCTCCAACTCTTCGTAAATAATTGGCTTGGTCAAATAGTCATCCATACCAACTGCAAGGCACTTCTCACGATCGCCTTTCATAGCAAGCGCGGTTACAGCAACTATGGGAACGTGGGCGTGAGTCGCTTCTTCATTACGCCTAATCGCGCGTGCAGCCTCAAAGCCATCCATTTCAGGCATTGTGACATCCATCAAAATCAAAGCATAATTAAAGCGCTGCGCTGCCTCAACCGCCTCTTTTCCGTTTGCCACACAATAAGACGAGTATCCCAATTTCTTCAATTGAATAGAGATCAGTTTGCGATTAGCTGGATTATCTTCGGCAACTAAAACAGGCAGAGTCGTTTTGACTTCGGGCGCTTGAGACAAAGGCACTTTCAATTCACCAGAATCAGAATCGCAACCAAGCACACTTACAATAGAGCCAAGCAAAATATCCACACGCAACGGTCTTGTAAGCACATCGCTAAATCCGGATTGAAGCGCTTGATTGAGCAATTTTTCGTCTGAATAGCTTGAGACTAAAATCGTTTTGCTGGACATACGCGGACTGGCTTCTACCTCTTTTATAAAAGAAAAAGCGTCCTCATCTGAATCAGACAAATACATGTCTAACAGTACAAGCTCTATGGGCTTGTTCTCACGCTCTTGCAGAGCCAGAATTTCTTGTGCTTGAGACTTGGTATTTGCTTGCAAGACTTCCACACCCCACGATGAAGCGGTGTTTGCAAAGGCGAGACTCCAGTCTTCAAGACTTGAAACACAAAGTATTCTTACACCACGCAAGCGATTTGGAGGACAATCTTCTTTGTAATGAGCTTCCGATTTTTTTAACGGAAGAGTAATACTAAATTCGGTGCCGTGCTTTTCTGTCGAGTTCACCTGGATTTCGCCTTCCATCAACTCGATTAACCGCTTGCTTATTGAAAGACCAAGACCGGTGCCACCCCAGCGCCTTGTGATAGAACCATCAAATTGTTCAAAAGGTTGAAATAGCCGCTCTACAGCCTCTTGCGGCATGCCAATTCCCGAGTCTTGAACTTTCAATTTTAAAACAGAATGCGCTTCATCAACACTAGAAGACAAAAGTACGTAACCTTTATCTGTGAATTTGACCGCGTTCGATACTAGATTCAATAAAACTTGCCGCAGTCTGCCCGGATCCCCTCTAAGCATTCTTATACATCCAGGCTCAAGAAATGCATCAAGTGCAATCCTTTTATCGCGGGCGCTTTGAGCCATAATTTCTACAGTAGATTCAACCAGATGCAATAGGTCGAAATCCATTTCTTCCATTTCCAATTTTCCAGCCTCAATTTTGGAAAAATCGAGAATGTCATTGATTACATCAAGCAATGATTTTGCCGACTCAAAGGCAATTTGAGCTTGTTCGCGTTGCGATACTGTAATTGGACTGCGCAAAAGCAAATCGAGCATGCCTATTACCGAATTCAATGGAGTGCGGATTTCGTGACTCATGTTTGCCAAAAAGCGCGACTTGGATTGCGAGGCTTCAATAGCTTGATCTAAGGCTTTATTGAGTTCCAATTCCATCGTCCGGCGCTTTTTGATATCGCGCATGAACACACAAAATCCATTATTTATCGAACTGACAGAAATCTCTAGAGGCACTTCTTGTCCGTCTTTGCAAAGCCCAGTCAGTTCAAATTGTTTTTCGGTCAATTTCAATTTGCCGGATGTTTTATATTTGTCCCATCCATTTTGCACAATCGAACAATATCTCTCAGGAACAAGGATCTCAAAAAAGAGCTTTCCTAGCACGTCTTGGCGGTTAAACCCCAAAAGATGATTGGCGTGGATATTGAATTCGGTTATTCGACCGTTATTATCTATCTCGACATAACCTTCACCCGTTTTCTCCAAGAATAATTCGTGCTGTTTTTGGCTTATAGCCAATTTTTCTAACAGCCTTTCATTTTCTTTTCGCAAAAGAAGATATTTTTTCTTTTGCAAAGTATAAACCCAAGCGATTATGGCTCCTGAAAGCACCACCACTAGAGTCAGCCCATAAATATCGACCTGACTCATAGTAATAACCTATCCCATTTTGCCGGATTTAGAGAATTCCTGATTTCTGACCGGCTCCGACTGCACGGAGCCTGCGACTTTTTTTTCCAGTTTTTCCACGATTTCTAGAACTGTTCTATAGCTGCGCATTATTGCGGACTCGTCTTGCTTAAGAGCGGCAATTTCAAGCGAAAGAGAAGCATCTTCCATGCTCTTGCATGCCATAACACCAGCATAGCCCTTAAGTTCATGAGCGATTCGCGGCAAATCACTTCGATCGTTTTCATAAATCGAATCGGATAGACGTGAAACAATTTCGCGCACGCCTTTGTTCAACAATTCAACAAGCTGGTCCAGCGGCTGATTTCCGTGAATCTCTTCCAGCTTATCGATATCAATTAGATTGCTTACAGTATTTCGAAGCTCTTCTTTGAAAGCCTTCTCATCTGAATCCTGGTCGAACCAGTAGGCAAGTATTTTGCGTAACTCATCGAGCGCAACTGGTTTTTCGAGATAACCATCCATCCCAGAAGCTAAACATCGCTCTTTATCCCCTGCCATGACTCGAGCTGTGAGTGCAATGACCGGAATATGTCCTAGTGTTCCAGACTCGGTATTGCGCAAAGCCATAGTTGCTTCAAAACCATCCATCACTGGCATCAAACAGTCCATGAGTACAAGACCAAATTTTTCTTGCGACAAACGAACCAGGGCATCTTTGCCGTTTTCACTAGCAGCTGCATCAAAGCCGAGAATTTTGAGCTGACGCACAGTAACGTCACGCAGGGTCGGATTGTCTTCAACCACAAGCACTCGACGCACTCTTGCAGACTCGACTGCAGCAACAGCCTTTTGAACTTCTTTTGCTGGAGCAGTGCCATTAATATGGTCCACTGTAACTTGTGCTCGATGAGCCACATATGGATTTTCATCGTTCAAAAGATAATTTAAGACAGTTTCTGAAGTGTTATAGCTTCCTGCCACTGCATAGCGAACATCAGGATTCTCATCGAATGCAAGCCTGGTCATCACCGAGTCCGGGGTAAGTGGATTCTCCGCAATCGCAACACGTACGTCTTTATGTCTATGATTCGACAGTCCAGACAATGTAAAAGGCAGACAGCCCAGATTGTTCACAACCATAATCATTATAGATGCAGGAAGGTTATGCTCATTTTTGTGGTTGCGAAACAATTTGCGCAAATGGGTAAAACGCTCTTGACGCACCGAGCGACGGTGAAACAATTCCAGATGATTAGACGGTCCCAACTCGATATTTTTGATTGGTCTTTGGTGACGTTGTTTTTTGAGATGCTCTAAAAGAGCTCTTTGCTCGTGATACTGCTCGAGCATATTGGAAATATAGGTCCGCATTTTAGTAAACATGCAGTTTTCTCCGATAGTAAAAAACTAGACCTCAAATCCCATATTAGCGCACACTAATACGACTAAAGTCGTGGAAAACTTATAAATGCATATAGGTTTCTAAATAGATATATCTATATACTTATTTATGACAAAATCTAGATTCCGCGCAGTTCCCACTCAGCGGTCGGGAGTTTTGGCGTAATAGTAGATAATTTGACGAAGTTTGCGGGTCCGCGCGCAGCTAGCGGCAAACCACCTGTAATAACGATATTGTCTTTGATGGCGACCAGTTCTTTGCGCAATAGAATTTGTTCGACCATTTTCAAAGTAGAAATAGAATCAGATACTTCGGTCAGCATTATAGGTGTCGTGCCCCACAAAACTGACAGCTGATTATAAACGTGATGGTGCTGAGTCAAAGCAATAATGGGCGTGTGAGGGCGGAATTGCGAAATCAATCTAGCAGTGGCACCACTTTTAGTGAATGTAACTATGAATCTAGCTTTGGTGTCACGCGCCATTTCGCAGGCAGCGTGAGCAATTGCATATGCGGGCGTATCGAGCGCGTGCTCGTGCAATTGTTTGCCTTCCATTGCAGCTTCGGCAGAATTAGCAATACGCTCCATCATCTCAACGGCTTGAAGCGGATATTTGCCAGTAGCAGTTTCTTCTGAAAGCATTACAGCATCTGTGCCATCGAATATGGCGTTTGCAACGTCAGAAGCCTCAGCTCTTGTTGGACGCGGATTGTCAGCCATCGAATCAAGCATCTGGGTAGCTGTAATTACTGGCTTGCCTTTTTGATTCGCTTTTCTTGTAATCAGTTTTTGAATTGGTGGAACGCGCTCGGGCGGCAACTCTACACCAAGGTCGCCGCGTGCGATCATGACACCGTCTGCAACATCCATGATTTCATCAAGATGGTCTATCGCTTCTGGTTTTTCGAGCTTAGCAATAATGATCGGCTGGGGCCAGTGATCTGCTGTTAGTGCTTTCAGCTCGAGAATATCTTTTGCATCACGCACGAAAGACAAGGCAACAAAATCGACGCCAGCCTCAAGCCCGACAGTAAGGTCCTCTTTGTCCTTTTCAGTCAAAGCTGGAATGGACAAACGCACACCAGGAATATTGAGACCTTGATGGTCTTTGAGAATTCCACCGGTTATGACTTTACATATAGTGTCTGTCTCATTGGTTTCAATCACTCTAAGCTCGAGCAACCCGTCATCCAACAACAGTGTATCGCCAGGATTTACTTCGCGCGACAGAGGCTCGTAGCTGGTACTGACAATGGTGGCATCACCTTCAATTTTTCGGCTGGTCAATGTAAACTGACTGCCTTCAATCAACGTAACAGGTTCGCTATTTTTCAGTTTGCGCGTACGCAATTTGGGACCGGACAGATCCAGTAAGATACCAACCGGCTCGTTCAGCTTTTCTCCAACTTCTCGAATGTCTTTGACCACATCGCGAATAAACCCATGTGTTGCATGCGAACAGTTGATTCGAGCAATATCCATGCCCTTTTGAATCATCTTTTCAATGATAGGTACATCCCGGCAGGATGGACCAATAGTCGCCACAATTTTTGTACGGGCCACGCTGATTTGGCTCCCTATCTCAGAATTTACTTGACTGTAGTTATTTCGCCAACATTTGCCGGCTCTTTAAAATTATCCAGATTCAGTTCGCTAAAGCAAACGTCGATGGATTCAATTTCTTCAAGCGCTTTGACATCAATTTTGACGCCATGCTCGAGCATTTGAGCTAGAGTATCGAACCTTTGACAGTGTTCGGTAAAGCGCTCAATGGCATAAACTTTGGCTTGTCCGGTGGTGACGAGGAATGGCCAGTCACTGGATTGCAACAAGAATTGCTCACGACCAAGCTGTTTCATAACTCGGACCACAAGTGGGTCTTTGTTATCAACATATTGCTCTACCAGTTTGTGCATGAGCAATTCGCGATTATTGATATCAGGCCACATCCATTTGGTGTCTTCGTTCAACCAAACTTGGTAATGACCACCAGAACCCCATGATGATTCAGGCAATTCAATTGTGTGTTTGGGTGGACGAACTTCCAAATAATCGCTTGCAGTGCGCACTTTCACTTTGGTGTATTTGTGCAATTTTTGCAAAACTTGTTTGATGAAAGTAATACCTTCAAACCACCAGTGACCGAATAACTCAGTATCGAAGCTCACCATCACGAGCCCCTGTTCGCCGGTCTTTTTGAAATAGCTATGCAAAACCTGCTGTACCACACCGACATAGTGATCGGAGTTTTCATTGATACGGTGCATCGCAGCTTCCGGATTGTATATTTGCTTATCGCCAAGATCGGTATTTTTCGAAGTCAATTTCCAGTAGTGCAGACCGGAAACATCATCTTTCTTGTGAAATTCTCTGTAGTTGGGATCGCCAGGATAGCCATGGTCAGCCGACCACACTGAGTATCCAGCCTGTTCGTGACGACCCATAACAGCGACAGGATAATCTTTCAGCCAGTAAGCTTCATAAGTATCGTAGTCTGTTTTTGGATAATCCGGAGTGGGCAAATATTCGATTGTTCCGTAAGGACCAAATACGCGACGAATTCCAGAACGTTCGCCACCTTCAATTACTGTTGATTCGGTGAAGAAAAATCCAAGTCCCGCATCGTGCAACCACTTATCGATACTGGGACGGCCGTCTTCAGCAGGTCTGTATGCGCATTCTGGCAACCAAACACCTTTGGCTCTGCGCCCAAAGTGTTTTTCGTAATTATCCGCACCCGAGCGGAACTGTGCTTGGAGCGATGCATCATCAGCAAGCAATGGCGAAAAACAGTGAGTGGCAGCAGATGTGGTTATTTCAATCGTGCCTAGATCCTGATATTTTTTAAAACCACCGATGATGTCTTGATTCCAGCGATTGACAAAAGAATCGCGAGTCGAGCGGAACCAATTTACATAAAATTTGGCCAGACGCAAGAACTCTGGATTTGGCGTTGTACCACGAAGTGAAAAGCGCTGTTCATCACCTTCAGCAGCCTTAAGACGTGCATCTAAATAGGTGAGGAAGCCTTTCTTGAAATGATCGTCACTCAATTGCTCCGCAAGTACCGGGGTAATGCCGACAGTGAGATTGCACGGCGTTCCTTCGTCGTGCAAGTCAGCGATCATGTTGAGCAGGGGAATATAAGTTTCGCCCATGCACTCGTAGACGCTTTCTTCGCCAAAGGGCCACATACCGGCTTTGCGGTAATACGGCAAATGGCTGTGGAGCATAAATACAAAAGAACCAATGCTCACTTACTTGACCTCTCGAAAACACGGAAACTGAGTGCGCTCGTCGGAATATAGCAACTATATATTTTGATTGGAAGGTTATGACTACCATCTTTTACTATTCTTGAGGTTTTATGCGGTATCCTTAGAAGATGACCATCAATAATCAAGAACCGCCAA
>CAZFKB010000076.1:0-16668 GCA_964519785.1 uncultured Candidatus Obscuribacterales bacterium
GCAGAGTAAAAAATCCTGGTTTTAGCCAGAATTGAATAGAAACTTTTACGAAATGACCCAATATAAATCCATTTAAACCTATACTGCCATTTTAGGCAAGGCTCAAGACACATAAATCCGTCACGCGGACTATATCTTTAGTTTAAGTAACTTTTCAGTTCAAGAGCGTTAGGGTTTTTCTTCAGTTTCTTAATTGCAGTAAGCTCCATCTTTCTAATTCGTTCACGACTGACTTTCAGCGATTTTGCAATCTCTTCAAGAGTGGCAGGCTTTTTGCCATCCAGGCCAAATCGACGAACTAAAACTTCTTGCTCTCTTTCATTCAATTCGTTCAAAACTCTTTTGAGATCGCTAATTAGTAGTGATTGCGCGGTAGTCGTGTCGGGATCTTTACCGTAGGGATCTGCGAGCAGATCTGAAATAGTTGTATCCTGACTGTCTTTGACTGGCGCGTCGAGCGAAGTCATCGATGCATTCGCTGCTGCCATTGCGTGTTCGATTTTGTCGATAGCAATGAGAGTATCTCGCGAAATTTCATCAAGACTTGGTGCGCGGCCCAATTTAATCCATAATTGATTTATGGACTTGCGCAGCTTGCTATGAGTCTCGGTAATATGCACCGGGATTCGGATGATACGAGCCTTGTCTGCGATTGCTCGCATTATTGCTTGTCTTATCCACCAGGTAGCATAAGTCGAAAAACGACAACCCTGACCAGAGTCGAATTTCTCTACAGCGCGCATTAGACCAAGACTTCCTTCCTGGATAAGGTCGAGGAAAGTGAGTCCGCGTCCGCGATATTTTTTTGCCACGCTTACGACCAGACGCAAATTGCACTGAATCAGACGCCGCCTGGCAATTGGATCTCCACTTACAATTTTGCGTGCGAGATCTATTTCTTCTTTAGCCGAAAGTAGTTTGTGTCGCCCAATATCTTTTAAATACTTGCGCAAAATATCAGCTTCATCGTCTACGCCTGTAAAAGCGCGCACACCAGTTTCTGCCGATGCTCCTTCGCTTTCTTGCAAGGACATCGAGTCTTCGAACAAACTTCCATCTACGACAGGAAAAACTGCCGCATCAATACGCTCTTCTTTTTTCATTGCCCGAAACCAACCAATACCTATAACTATCATTCCCGGGCGCTCATGTAACTCTGCGCTTAATGAAGATTCGTAATGGCTAGTAAAATCTAGTATTAGATACGGTGACTTACTGTTTGTTTAAAAGTGTCGTCACTTCAACCAGGCGTTTGGAGATACGCTCTACCTCTGCTAGTTGTTTGGCGTCTTTTAAATTGCCGTCTGAATCGAATGCTTCTTGTGCCATTGGAATAGATAATTGATCCGGAATACAAATTACTCCAATAGATTCAAGAATTGCTCTTACGGTTACAAGACCGCGCATTCCACCGAGCTTTCCGGGCGAGGTGGCAAATAAGCCAACCACTTTGCCTTTAAAACACTCTAGATTTTTTTCTCCTTCAAGTGGTCTAGAAGCCCAATCGATAGTGTTTTTCAAAACAGGTGTTATAGACGAATTATATTCTGGACAGGAAAAAATGAAGCCTTGATGTTCTTTCATCAATGTTTTCAATTTTTTTGCGTTTTCCGGAATACCCTCGCTAGCTTCTATATCACCATCGTAAATGGGCATTGAGTAATCTTTCAAATCAACGTAAGTAACTGTGGCTCCTGCCGCTTCTGCTTTTGCAGCAGCTAGTTTGACCAGTTTTTTGTTGAATGAATCTTTGCGCAGACTTCCAGCAAAGCAAAGTATTTTTATAGTCACGGCTATCTCCTGGCTTCGAATAATCTTGGCCCTAAGATTTAGCACATGCAATATCTACTTGGCTTCGCTATCTCCTTCATCAGGCGGTAGTTCTATTGCTCCAGTAAAGCCAGGGAGTTTGAAGTCAGACGCTTTTACAGACTGAACAAAAGATTTGAAATCTTCATTTTGAACTTCTTTTTCTTTCGCTCCACCAATTAGAAAATTGGCTTTTTCCAAAACTGTCGGATTCACTTTTACGCCAAGACCTAAAAGTGCTGCAATAGCGATAGCGTCGGAAGGACGAGAGTCTAGTTGAATAGGTGCCCTGAAGTCATTTTGACTCTGGTTCTGTGTCACCGGGGTCAAAGTAATTTGCGCTTTGAAAATGTTTGAATCCAATTCGTTCACAACCACTTCAGTTACTTTATAGCCAGTCTGGCAAATAGCATTGAGAAGTAAGTCATGAGTCAGTGGGCGTTTAGAGCTTGTGTTATTGAGTGCCAGGCTGATTGCTTTTGCCTCGGTTATTCCAACCCATACCGGAAGGGCAATTTTTCTTTCCTGATCGCTCAAAACCACAACTGTTTCGCCTGATTTTCGGTCAAAAACAACTGTATCCACATGCATTTCTATCATTTATGGTGCGAGTCTTTCCCGCCTTAGTTATGTATTTATTTGAAATGTCCAAATAACGCCATTAGAACGCTTGCAGGCACTTGCCGGCAATGCGTCTATTTGCATCATAACAACTTTAATTTGGGGCTGCTTGGCTAGTGCCATGCTTAAAAGTTATGACTTCGTTAAACCGTTCAATCTTAAAAATCCAAGAATGCTGTATATTGAGTGTTCGTCAAAAGCAAGAGTTTATTAGAGCCGGGAGGTCGCAGTCTGTAATGAGCAAGATTACTGTTTATGAAAAACCTACTTGTTCCAAATGTCGCGAAGTCGACAAAATTTTGAAAGAAGCAGGTGCCGACTACGAGAAAATAAACTATTACACTAAGCCACTTTCAGCCAAAAAATTGAAAGAGTTGCTTGAAAAAATGGACATGCCTGCAAAAGAACTCTTGCGCAAAACCGAAGCCGTATATAGAGAACTTGAGTTATCCAAAAAAGATTTGAGCGACAAAGAATACATAGAACTCATGGTAGAGCATCCAGATTTGATCCAGCGTCCCATTGTGGAAAAGGGCGATCGTGCAGTTCTTGGAAGACCAGTTGAAAATATTCGACCGTTGCTGAAAAAGTAATCTGCAACTGGATGTAGTATCAATTTTTCGCCGTTTGAGGAAAAGGCTTTTGAGCGAATTACTGTCAAAACAAGATTTTGCTTTAGAAGCCGTTCAGGCTTTAATCCAAAGTGGTGTCGAGCAATCTAACATTTATCTCGATTTGCTTTCTTTTACAATTCAAATAAAAGGTGGCAGAGGGGAAGTGCTCACTTCAATGACACTCTCGCCTTTCTATAGACTGTATGAAAGTAGACCTGATAACAAAGACAAGCTGTTGACCGAAATTGTAGAAACAAGAAGTGCTGTCAATATCCCGGCATCTTTTGAAGAAGCAAAACCCCAGTTAAGACCGGTGGTTCGCATCAAGTGGTTTTATCCAAAAGAAGATTTTCCTCAAATCGAAATAGGCGAACATCTTTGTGTCTTGCTTGGAATCGATACGCCGACAACTATTTTGTACTGTGACAATTATATTTTGAGTAGATGGGACTGCAAATTCGAAGATGCAATCGATTACGCTATTGAAGAATTAGGCAAGAACACACAGTTTGAATTCGATACTTCAAGAAGCAATAACGATAAAGATGACGTTTGTCATTTTTTTACAGTCGCAGACGACTACGCGGCTTCAAGAGTTGTTTTCAGCGGAATACTCGAATCGCTTCCAGTCAAAGGTGATACTCTTGTTGTGGTGCCAAGCAAAGGTTATGTAATGGTGACCGGCACCATGGGCGAATTTGGATTGTCGCACACAATAAATGCCGTAGGCGAGTTGCACGAAAAGCCTGATGCGCTCGCTCCTCACTTTATGCTGCTAAAAGACGGAGCATATTATCCATTCGAATTCGACCCCGAACACCAATTCTTCAAAGAAACAAGTATTCTGGAAAACGAATTTATGGAACAGCTTTATTACGCTCAAAAGGAACAATTGAACTCATCTTTTGAAGGTGTGATAGGTAAACACAAATTGCTTGATTTTGTGAGCAACAAGAAAGAGTATTCGCTTTGTGTGATCGAACCAGATGATATTCCAGCCTCGATTCCCGCTGCAAGCGTGATTGTGTTTACTCATAATGAAGAAATGCTAGCTGCAGCACCGCTTTTTCACGTTCTAAATCTGATGGGCGATGCTATAAAACCGCTCAATTTGTATCCCGAAAGATTTGAGTTGAACAGATTTCCTACCGAAGAAGAACTCGACCAAATTTCAAGAGTGGAAGAATTTTATTCGCAAGAACAAGGCGAAGGCTGAACTGGTATTTAGAGCTTGAGCCCGTGGAATTTGCAAATGAGATTGCGCATAGTCTTGCTTGCAGTTTTTCCATCGCCTTTTTCAAGCGCGTCTAAAACCACAAGATGAGCGTCACCAAATTCGACCAGATTTTCTCCGCCAATTTTTGCCAGAATGCGCAAGAATCTTGATTCAAGAACGACTGACTCCCAAATTGACAATAAAAGCTGATTGTCTGCCGCTTGCATAATAAGTCTGTGAAAGGCGGTGTCGTGAGCAGAATATGCCGCAAAGTCCTTTTTGCGGGCAGCGCTCATGAATTTGTCTGCTTCCTGGCGGAGCTCAGAACAATTACCTTTCAATTTTGTGGCCGCAAGCTCGCATCCCAGTTGTTCCAAAACTGAGCGAACCTGAGAAGATTCTTCTAGTTCTCGTTGCGAGACTATTCTTACTCGCGTACCTTTATATGGTTCGGTCTCGACCAGGCGCATGGCTTCCAGGTAGCGCAAAGCCTCGCGTACCGGAGCTTGGGAAGTTTCGAGCTCTTCGGCTATTTGTAATTCAATCAATCTTTCGCCTGGTTTGTAGGTCCCGTTCAAAATACGTTCTAGTAGCAATTCTTTGACCTGGACGGCGGTCGAGCTGCGCTTGAGTGCCATGGGATAACTCTTTTGGGATTTCGACCCGAACTATTTACCGATTATCTATTATCCAGTATACTGAAGATATAAAAATCGATTATCGATAATCGAGAAGTGCCGCGGAGAAAGTTCGGAGGTTAGGGCATGCAAATCACACACTATGTTTATGGAATCTACAAAGATCAAATTGCTTTTCAAAAAGCTTATGAACGCCTTTTTGCAAGCGGTTTGAATGACGTAGTCGTACTTAAAAGACCAGATGCAAATCTAGAAAATGTTTCTGCCACAATCAAGCATCCATTAAATCATTTCATGTTGATGGGTGCTCTGTTTGGTGCTGTTATAGGCTCTTATGCAAGCGTTACTTTTAATATGCCTGCTTTTGTAGAGCTGGAAGTTTTGACGCCTGTTATGATTGGAATTTGCGGTGCTGCACTAGGTGCTTATCTTGGACTACTGGTCAATTTCGCTTTGACTGGGCTTGATCTCACAAATGTCCAGACCAAAGTTTTTGACGCAGTGATCCCAGCTGGCTCCTTCGTTTTGGGAGCAAGCGTTTGCAGCAATGCCCAAATGCAGCTTGCAATTGATTGTATCTCAGACGAACAAATGATCGAGTTGATTATCAAGAACGAAAGACTCGATCTACCCGTTGAAGACGTACGAGAAAATAAAGAGCGCACACTTCAACTGGCTGCCTAGTTAAAGATAATAACTTTGCGTCCGGGATCGATTGTATATTTCAGACCTTCCAAAAAGGTCTGTCCAAGAAGAGGTTTGGGAAAGGGCGTATTCATAAGTACGTGACAAGTTACGTTTTTCTTTTCGATCGATCCCAGTTTGACGCTATCTAGAGTGAACATATAAGCGTCGCGTTTACCGCCGACTCCACCGCCCTGTCCTTGCAAGGATTCTACAGGACGATTGATACCGCAAGCTGCAAGGTGTCTGTCAGCAAAGGCGACTGAGCCAGCTCCAGTGTCAAAGATCATTTCGCATTCGCGTCCATTTATTTTGGCCGTAACAATGATGCTATTGCCTTCGTAATAGAAGGGGACTTCATTGTCAGCCAGTCTTTGACGGCTTTTAGCACGTGTTTGGGTTTTGTCTGTTTTTTCGTTTGGTCTAGAAGCCAATTTTTTGAAACTGATTTTTTGTCCGTTATCATCAATTTCATAAATGAAGTCTTTGTAGAAAGTCTGACCAAGTAATGGCATCTCAGTAAGAGGATTATTACTTGCATCCCCTAAAGCTCCGGATCCTTCTTGCACCGATACTGGTATCGTACGCTCAAGCTCACCAACTTTGATTGTAAGCAATGCAACTCTGTAATTGACTTCGCCGCCAACCCCCATTGCCCTGCCAGTGTATTTGGTATATTTGGGTTTTACTCCAAGTAGCGCTAGCCATCGCTCTGTCACATGTGTACTGGACGCTCCAGTATCGAAAATCATTTGGGCTGGTACACCATTGACGGTGGTAGGCACCACTAAATGTCCTTTTGCAATATTTGTGCGAAAAAATTTGACGCTAGCTTCTTGCGGCAGTTTTAAATAGTCTTGGTCTTGTTGAACCGAAATTCCATCAATTGCTTCGGCATATTTTTTTGCAATGACTGGATCTATTTTGATTAAGACTTTTAGTGAATTGCGTGAAGCTTCGGATTGAGGATATTTTCTAATAACTTGCTGATAGATGATTTTGGCGCGCTCTAGATCTTTGCCATAGTGATAACACAAAGCCTCATAGTACGTGGCATTTGCAGCATTTTCACCAGCTGCTTGCGCTTTTTGAAATAAAGCAGCTGCCTTTTGATATTCTTTCTTGGCAAATAAATCAACGGCTTCAGAATAATTGGATGCAAAAACCGGATTTGCACCAAAAAAACTTAGGCAAAAAAGACCTGTAAGACACAATTTTTTTGCATGAGATTTTAGCTCGGACAAAGATAAAGCCCCTTAAAAGACATCCTTGTCCATATTATAAACTAGTTGGTTTGGCTCGAATTATCTCCAATTCGGTCCGGACGGTTTGGGGCGTTGAGGTCGATTCGGACACCGCCGTCTTGCTTTTGTACATCTAAAACTGTCTTGCCCTGGCTTTCTAGTTTCACAATGCTGTCGCTACTTGAATTAGTACACGCTGCTAGCCCAAAACACAGCATGAATAGCGTCAACTGCAATTTTCCTGCCTCTTTTAAGGTGTATCCGGCAAGCTTCAATAACTCAGTTTGCTTTTTCATTTTTCAGTCCTCTTCCCCATCCTATTGGGCTTCTAGCATGAATTATTAAAAAAGGAGCGCTTGGGAACAAGGCATGAACCAGAGCGTCCTTAATACCTGCGGGTTTATCTTCGGAATAAAAATGAAAGTATTTGCTCATGCTTTTCTAGCCTTAACAGCTCTTTCAATGGGGCTTTTTGTTCCTGTAAAGGCTGACGATTTTTCAAGTGGTATGAGTCTTTTCAAGTCTGGAAGAATGTCTGAAGCTGCTCTGGTCTTAGAAAGCGTAGTCAAGAAAGATCCCTCGGACCTAAAGGCACGCTATCTTTTGGGCAATGCCTATGCAAGCCTCAAGCAGCGCCAAAAGGCAGTAGAGCAATATTCATTTTGTGCAAATGCAGCCCCTGGAACCAAAATGGAAGAATATTGTCTCAGGGCTTTAGGCATGCAGAATCTAAAAACGAATAGTTTGCCTTCGCTAAAGCATTCAAACCATGACTTGCAGCTTGATACCGAGCGCAAACTCGATATTGAAGCAAAAGAGTATCAATACAATTTAGAAAATCAAAGAAAGAACGAGCTAAACGGTTTAGCCAGTCGTCTCAATGCGCAAGCTGCCACGATAGACAAGCAAATGGCGCTCGATATCGAAAATGTTCCAAAATACATTTATGTAGGGGACAGGCGTTATCCAAACTCAAACTACAAAACAGATGTGGATCTCATTAAAACTGAGGCTGCCCGTAAAATAGAAGAGCTGACAGCCAGGCAAAAATCAGACTATCAAGCTTTAAACGAACGGTTTGACAAAAGAATTGAAGAATATATGGAAAGTCATCAAGGCATTCGTGATGCATTGAAATCTGCCAAGGGCAACATGCAGCTTACTCCGCATGGCACCGACATGTATGTGCGCAACTATATGAATTTCGGTCAGGAAAAGGTTTGGGAGCCGCCTGCGTCGCTTCAGGCTCGTCCACTTACATTACTTGATAAAATTCCCGAACCTAACAGGGCCGACAGAATAAGGCAGTTGCGTCGTCAGTTCCAAAATTGACACGGCTATCACTCACACAATGATAAGATAGAAATCTCCTTGCAAGAAGGTAAAAGTTATGTTTGACGTATCTATGTGCGGAACCGGCTACAAACTTTTGAAAGAAGTCGGCTCTGGCGGAATGGGAAAAGTTTACCAGGCGCAAAAAGTTGATTCAGGTCAGATTTGCGCAATCAAAGTTATGCACAATCACTTGAGCGCTGACCAAAATAATCGCAAACGCTTTGAGCGCGAAGCACGCGTAACATCAGGTCTGAATCAATTAAATGTGGTTGAAACCATAGATTGTGGAGTCACTAAAGATGACCAGCCCTTTATTGTCATGGAATATCTTGAAGGAAATAGTCTGGCGGATATGCTTTTAGAGAAAGGGCGAATCGATCTTGAAATCTTTTATCCACTCTTAGTCCAAATTTGTCGCGGACTTGCCTACACGCACAACATGAATGTTGTTCATCGTGATATGAAGCCAAGCAATGTCATGCTCGTTAAGCAGGGCGATGAACTGGTGGCTAAAATTGTTGACTTTGGCATTGCCAAAGTTTGTCCTCGCACGGGCAACTGTGTGTCGATGACTGATGAGCGTCTAAAAGAGATTGACGAATGGAACGATTTGGACGCAGACGAAGAACAGTTGCTTCAAGTACTCACTGCTCCTGGTGAAGTCTTTGGAAGTCCGCTCTACATGAGCCCTGAGCAATGTCGTGGCGAAATAGTTGATTGTTGTTCTGAAGTTTATTCTCTTGGTTGTATGATTTTTGAATGTTTAACTGGAGTAGCTCCACTCAAGGGCAGAAATGCGATGGAAACTTTGTTTCAACGCATAACAATGGATGTACCATCCATCAATTCGGTGGTTGATTCTCTGCATTTTCCAGTAGAAATCGAATCTATAGTGGCTAAGGCTTTAGAAAAAGAGCGCAGCAAAAGATATCAATCTGTATGTGAATTGAAGCAAGCTGTTCTAAATGCTGGCCAGGCACTCAATCTTATCAGTGCTGTCAGCGCTTGATCACGACTAATTTGCCGTCTGGAGAACACAATCCGTATGCGTATTTGGTTTTTACTATTTCTTTGCCAGTTTCATGGATGAGACCAAACAGATCGCCATTAAATTCAAGTTCTTCTTCAGGTACATTGAGAGCGTTTGTACCTTGAATAGAAGTTAAACAGATTATGAGTGCCACCATGAGCTTTTGAGTTCTTGAAATCATTCTTCTATTCTACCCGTTTTAAAGGGAGAGCGTTTAATCTAAAATAGCGTAATGGAAGAGAATAAGTTTAATTTGAAAGAACATTATTTCACCGACGAAGAAATCGCTGAAATGATGAGCCCTGAGCTAGCCAAAAAGAAAGAGGAAGAGCGCCAGCATAAGCAGCGCATGCTCGACATCATGGCTGGGAATTTTGATGACAATACCGATACCTATAAATTGCGATACATGGTCGAGCACGATGAATGGTATCTTCCGATTGCTCAGGATGGCGACTTTGAAATTATCAATGTAAAAAAGGGAGAGTTCGAAAGACTCTTTGCTGGTAAGAACAAAAAGACCGGCAAGAAAACGGATCGCGAAGGACAAGGCGGTCAGCTCTTACCAGTCTATCAATCTGAATCAAAAATCAATGGCAAATATAAGAAAGTGAATGGCAGAGAACTTGCTAGTATGCTACCTAAAAATGTGTCTGGTCTTTTAGTCGACTGGGTAGAGGATGATACTATTCGTGAACTTTCCAAAGAATATTTCGAACATTTAGAACAGCTTGTTGGCGCAGTTGAAGTAGAACGAGTTCTTTGCGTTGATGGACCGGTTGACACTGCAAAACTGAGAGATGCTCGATTTTTAATCGCATATTATCGAGATAATCCGTATGTTAATTATGACCTTGCATATGCTGCGACTCATAAGGACAATGACTATTTTTCAGATGAAGCTACAGTTAAAGAAATGACTGGTGCACAAATCTTTCAAGAGATACTGAAACGTGATTACCATGCCGGTTTGAAGATTGATTTGGGATCAATATATAGTGCTACTTCGGTAGAATTGAAAAACGTTGTGTTGTCGCGTAATTTTATGTCGCGTGCTTTGAAAGAGGATCGTTGTCACTGGCGTGCACCAGAATTGGTGGCGCGCAATCGAAAAGAATTTGAGTTGTGGCTTGATTTTGTCCAGTTTCCAAAAGAAAGAGAAATTTTCGAAGAATCGCTCAATGGCAAAAAATGTATTTATGCTGTTTCCAGAAAAGAAGACGATTTGTGGCATCCGCAAGAAACTTACAATATTACCTATGAAACACCCAGGATCGTAAAAACAGAGAAATTCGAACTCCTTAATCTTGCTTCCAGCGAAGACGAAATCGCTCCTGGACCAAGCAAAATACTTTGTCCGGGAAGACTTGCCGGTCGGTTGTTTTTTTCACTACCAGAGCGCGATCGAAGAGAATTTGTATGGCGCCCGGGCCTTTCTCTGGGCTTCTGTCGCATACTGAGTGGTTCCGATATCGCGGCTTCCAAGGAGCGTATCGTTTATATCAATGAGCTGATTAAACTTATTCCCAGTGGCGAGTCGTCTATTCCCTTAAATTCCTGGCTTTCTTATGAGGGCGGCAATTTCTTTTGTTTCAAAAAAGAACCGCTACAGCTTGACTGGCTTAAGCAAGCGCTTGCTCAAGCCAAAAAGAGTTGCAACTTCATTGCGTTTTAGACTTCTGGTCCAGTCCGCTGAGTCCAAATTTTTCTTTGCAAAACCTTAATTCAAACTCGTCTGGTTTGTAATCGCTTGCTCGATATTCTTCGAGTCTTTTGTTAGCTGTTTCTTTATTACCTTTTGCAAGTTCTAAGATAGCCAGGTGAAAGTTAGCAGCAGCGCTTGTTTCTTTTATCTTCAAACACTTTTCAAATTCTGCCTGAGCTTTGTCATATTCGCCCATCATGAGATAAATTGTACCCCTGGTATCATAAGCGGCTAGGTTTTGTTTATCTAGCTCTGTTGCTTTTTGCACATCTTTTAAGGCTAGTTTCAAGCTCTCCGGATTATTGAAATCATTCAATCTGAACCAGGCGCGATTGTTGTAAACCATGCTATGTCCAGCATCTACGCTGACAAGATTGTCTACATCGACCAAGCCTTCCTGATACCGTCCGAGGTGCATCAATACTATTGAGCGATCGAATAATGCACCTTTGTGTTTTGGATCCTTTAAGAGAATGGTATCAAAATCTTTTTTGGCTTCTTCATATTTTTCCATTTTCATCAATGCTTCGCCTCGTCCTTGTAAGGCAAAAGGTTCGTTGGCAATTATAGTTAGTGCCTGATTGAACTTATCGACAGCTGGCAGGAACTGATCGTTTTGTGCAAACTTTGCTCCTTCCTGACGTAAAAGAAATTCATCGACAGTTGGATTTTTGTCCAGTCGCTTAACGTCAATAAAAGTTAAGGCTATGCAAACAGCTATTAGGGTCAAGCAAGCAATCGCTTTGTGAACTTTTAAAAGGGCCGCAGCAAGTATACCTGCAAAAAATCCGCCAATATGAGCTGCATTATCCATAGAGTTTGATTGAGAGCCTAGAATGAGGCTGTAGGCAAGAAAAATCAAAAGCAGAAGGAGTTTGGAACGTTTTAGTTCATGCGAGAACCAAGAAACATAAATAAAAGCACCAAGCACTCCGCAGATAGAAGCTGATGCTCCAACCGAAGTTCGCAATGGGTCGAACAAAATACTTGCTAAACCACCTGCAATACCACTGATAAAATAGATAAACAAGTAAGTTTTCTTGCCGAGTGTTGTTTCTGCCAGTGAACCACATTCTAAGAGCGCCCAAACGTTGAGCAAGAGATGAATCAAGTTCGAATGTAGAAAGCCAAAACTTAACAGGCGCCAGTACTCATTTTTCAAAATGGTAAGTGGTCCAAAGTTTGCGCCCATTTTCGTAAGCGCGTCTCCATTTATAGGAAAAAGAATTCCCGGTTCAAGATTAGGAAGCTCAAACAGAAAGCATGCGACGATAACCAGCGCAATGGCAATGGAGGCGCTTTTAAATTTAGACTGAAGCGTTTTCATCTGAGATTCTATTATAGGCATAATATCTAATTGGGCAATGGACATTTATTTCGCTAGCGAAATTAACTAGCTTCTCGGACATGGTCCAGCGCCGATGTCGCCTGGAGAAATCTGGAAACGGTAAAAATGCCTGCTCGCCACGCTTTACCGAGCGAGAAATTATATTTTTTGGAAACGTGCAGTCGCGCGTATGGTGATGTCATGCATGAATATGGTCACGCTTGGTGTGATACTATATACGGTGATAACTATCTGGATCACGTTCCTGAACGGCTCGACGAGGGAATGGCTGATGCTGTAGCTAGACCATGAAGTTGGATACGCATTTGGTCGATTGATGGTGGAAAAGTTGCTGGCTGGTGATGTTCGGCGAATCGCACGTATAATCTCTGATTCAAAAGCGGCACAAAATTTTGAAACAGGAATCAAAAATGCGACAGGTCTAAGCGGCAAGGATGCATACGATGCCGTGGTTAAAAAATACTGGAAACGTTAGCTATTAATGTTTTGATTCGCGATAAAATATGGTTTGCGTATAAGGTATCTGAGATTGAGGTCTTCAACAAATGTCTCACAGTGCTGCCAGTCTTTTTCAGTTGGGCAAAGACACTACAAAATATCGTCATGTAACCAGCGACCATGTCTCACAGGTCGAATGGCAGGGCAAGAAAATGCTTATGGTCGAGCCGGAAGCTTTGACCAGAATAGCCAAGGAGGCGTTTCGCGATGTGTCTCACCTCTTGCGAACCTCGCATTTAGAGAACTTGAAAAGTATTCTCGACGACAAAGAAGCTTCTGACAACGATCGTTTTGTAGCTCTTGAGCTCTTGAAAAATGCAAGTATAGCTGCTGGTGGAACTTTGCCGATGTGTCAGGATACTGGCACGGCAATAATAGTCGCTCACAAGGGGGAGCGGGTAGTAACTGGTGCAGATGACGCTAGCGCACTCAGCGAAGGTGTGAAAAAAACTTATGGAGAAAGCAATCTGAGATACAGTCAGATGGCACCCTTAGACATGTACAAAGAGGTCAACACCGGCTCTAACCTGCCTGCTCAGATTGAGATTTATTCCGAGCCAGGTGATTCTTATGAGTTTTTATTCATCGCAAAGGGCGGTGGTTCAGCCAATAAATCATTCTTGTTGCAAGAAACAAAATCGGTTCTCAATCCTGAAGGTTTGCGCAAATTGCTGTCAGACAAGATTGCTTCGCTTGGAACCTCGGCATGTCCTCCTTATCACCTGGCTATTGTCATCGGCGGTTTGTCTGCCGAGCTGACGCTTAAAACAGTAAAACTAGCTAGTTGTCACTATCTTGATAATCTGCCTACTGAGGGTGATAAGAGTGGTCGGGCTTTTCGCGATTTGCAAATGGAAAAAGAGGTGCTGGAAATTACACGTCAATTGGGTATTGGTGCCCAATTCGGTGGTAAGTACTTCTGTCACGATGTTCGCGTAGTGCGCTTGCCACGTCATGGTGCCAGCTTGCCAATTGGCATTGGTGTTTCGTGCTCTGCCGATAGACAACTTCTAGGGCGTATAGACAAAGATGGAATCTGGCTTGAGCAGCTGGATCAAGACCCTGCTCGTTTTTTGCCTGAAGTTGAAACTAACGACTTGAGCAAAGAAATTATTCATATTGATCTATCCAAATCAATGGACGAGATTCGCAAATCATTGTCTGGCAAGCCAGTTGGTACAAGACTGATGCTGACCGGGACTTTGCTTGTAGCACGAGACATTGCTCATGCTAAATGGAAAGAAATAATTGAATCAGGCAAGCCTATGCCCGAATATATCAAGAAGCATCCGATATATTATGCCGGTCCTGCAAAAACACCAGAAGGATATGCTTCGGGTTCGTTTGGACCAACTACGGCTGGGCGTATGGATAGTTATGCCGATTTGCTCATGTCCCGTGGTGGTAGTTTGATAATGCTCGCCAAAGGAAACAGAGGCAAAAATGTACGAGAAGCTTGTGGAAAATATGGTGGCTTTTATCTTGGCACTATAGGTGGTGCGGCGGCTCGTCTGGCGCAAGACTCAATCAAAAAAGTGGAAGTCATTGATTTTCCAGAGCTTGGTATGGAAGCTGTGCATAAAATAGAAGTGGAAGAATTTCCAGCCTTTATCATTACAAACGACAAAGGCGAAGATTTCTTCGACCAGGTAGCCGAGCAGAGAGTCGCCCTTGCCAAATAAATGTGCTCTAGTGAGTAAGAATTAGTGGAATATCTAAAAGCCATTCCTACAGGCACTTTATTGTTCAACTTGGTTTTGTACGGTTGTTTGCCGCTTTGGTTGATATTTGGTTTTTTAGATTGGTATTGTCACAAGAAATCGAAAATTGAGGCTACAAGCGGCGCCAAGGAGTCGTTTTATCATGCGTTAATGGGCGTGCAAGTTGGTTTGCCCGTTTTTCTTGGGTTGGTTTTTGAAATCAATTGTTTGCAGTTTATCATCATATTTTTGGTTCTTATAGCGCATGAAGTGGTGGCGCACCTGGATGTTCAGTATGCTTTGCACAAGCGAGAAATATCTATCTTGGAAACGCATGTACATAGCTTTTTAGAAACGCTGCCATTCGTTATCGTAGCCTTGATTGTAATTATTAACTGGTCTGCTTTTGTCGATTTTATTTCGTTAAACTGGGCTGGCCATATGGATCTAGTGTGGAAGCACAGACCACTGGATAGCAAATACGTTTTTGGTTATTTTTTCACTCTAATTTTTCTTGATGTTATACCTTTCGTGGAAGAATTCATCAGATGTTACCGTTACAAGCACGCTAAATCAGGCGAGGCATGAAAATGACAGAACTTGGTCAAGCTTACATTACGTCAACTGGAATTTTTCTGCCAGGTCAGCCAGTCGATAATGAAAGTATCGAGCAAAAGCTTGGCTATGTGCATGGTAAGCCATCGAAGTTAAAAAAACGAATTTTGTCTAGTAACGGAATTTTGACTCGCCATTATGCTTTGGACGATAAACAACGCTCTACTCATCAGAACAGAGATTTAGCAGTTGCTGCTGCTAGAGAGTGTTTGAAAGCTTCAGAAACAGATGATAAATCAATTGACCTGCTAGCAGTGGCATCGACCCAGGGTGATTTGCCTTTGCCTGGTCTTGCAAGTCTTGTGCAAGCGCAGCTTGCAATTGGACCACTTGAAATTCTCACTACACATGGCGTTTGTTCGGCAAGTATGATGGCACTCAAATCTGCTTTCAATCAATTGAGAGTAAGTGAAAAAAAGAATGCGCTAGTGGTGGCATCTGAAATGGCCTCCAGATTACTCAAGAAATCCAGATATGAGGCAGTGAGTAATCTTCGAATCGATCTGGAGTCAGAATTCTTGCGCTGGATGCTATCAGATGGAGCTGGCGCTTTCTTATTGCAGGATAAGCCAAGATGGCGCGGAATCAGCTTGCTTATTGACTGGATTGAAATAATTTCTTTTGCCTCTCACTATGACCTTTGTATGTCTTGTGGCACTAATGACCAGAGTTTGTGGTCGAAAGATCTTGACCAAACTGAAAGAACTATTGATTTTTCCTGGCAAGACTATGCAAGCTATGCCGATGCTGAAGCTAACGGAGCTTTGTTAATCAGGCAAAATTTGAAATTGCTCGAAGACGTGGTGAAAGTTGGTGTTGATGGATTTTTGAAATTGATCAATGACGGTAAGATAAATCCTTCTGAAATCGATCATTTTGTCTGTCATTATTCGTCTCACCATTTTAAGGGACGTATTCTCGATTTATTGAAACTCGCTGGAGCTTTGATACCAGAGGAGAAATGGTTCACTAATTTGTACACTAAGGGCAATACCGGTTGTGCTTCAATTTTTATCGCTCTCGATGAGCTATTTAAGAGTGGTAATTTAAAGCCAGGACAAACTGTTTTTTGCGTAGTGCCTGAAAGTGGCAGGTTCGCAAACGCGTATATGAGACTCACCGTGGTAGGAGGCAGAGATGGTGGCGCTTTCTGAGAAAGAAATGACCCTTGGACCAAAGGCGCAAGAAACGCTCAGGCACTTGCTTAGAGTCTGGTTAGATTTTGAGCGTAAATTGCAGTCGATCCCTATTCTGCGCAGGCTTGACCAGAGAACTTTTACGCCGGAAGATTATCGTGTGTTGCTTTTAAATATGCGACCACAAGTGATCGAAGGGTCTCGTTGGATTTCACGTGCTGCTTCTAGTTTTACAGCAGAATATTCGGACATTCGCTCGATGATCTTGAGACACGCTGTTGATGAGCATCGCGATTATACAATGCTTGAAAATGATTTCTTGTCGATTGGTGGAAATCTTGAAGAGATTCAAAGAGCAAAACGAAATATTGGTACTGAGGCTTTAGCTGGATATTTGTTGAATGAAGCAACCAAGCCAAATCCAATCAATTTACTTGGCGCTATGTTCATTATCGAAGGACTTGGAAATAAGATG
>CAZFKB010000077.1:0-16456 GCA_964519785.1 uncultured Candidatus Obscuribacterales bacterium
AAGACAACACAAACATAAGTTAGGAGGCGGCGAGTAGAGCGCTGACGAAATTGCCGGTGATGACATTATTTTTGGCATCTTTTAATTTACTTGTTTTTTAACGCGGGAACAGTTCCCTCGACTTGCAGCCTACGACAAAACAACCCTGTCGAATCTGAACGCCCCCATGTTTGAGTCAGGTGCGAATCGGCTGATTCAGCTAATTCAGTTTTCAGTGTGCGATAACTACATTATATCGAAATAGCATAACTATTTCTGCTTCTGTAACACCACGCCGACCCAATTGCCAAGAAACTCGGTCTGTTCCATGATTAGGGGGTATTTCTTGATTTCCTTGTCGAGCAAGGGAAAGCGTTCTTTCAAAATGCCGGCGCATATCACTCGACCCTTTTTGTTGAGCAATTTTACATAATCGCCAAGCAGCGAAATTATGTCTTCACAGGTGAGATTGCTTAAAAGCAAGTCAAACTTAGAACCCATCACGGTTTCGGTAGAGCCAACCACTAATTCGATCTGCTCGCAGCCATTCAATTGCAAATCTTTGCGAGCAATGTCAATCGCCACTGGATCTGTGTCGATGCCGACGATTTTGGCTTTGGGATTGAGCTTGGCGCATGCCATAGCGAGTATGCCCGACCCTGTACCGACGTCCAAAATAGTAATAGGTGGCGGGTAAGACTCAAGTGCGCGCAAGCAATACTGAGTTGTGGCATGCAGTCCAGTGCCGAAAGCCATTCCAGGCTCGATGAGCAGGACTTCGCGTCCGTCTGTCATGTCTTTTGTGAGTGTGTCTTGCATCCAGGCGGGGCAAATGACAAATCTTGTGCCGACTCGAAATGGCTCGTAGCCTTCTTTCCATTTAGCAAGCCAGTCTTCGTGCGGAATTTGCACCAGTTTTAAAGAATCGAGCGCTGCTTCCATCCCGTGTTCTTCGAGCCCAGCTTCGATTGAGCGCATAGCTGTTTCGTTCAAGTCGTCTTCGTTAAAAGACGCTTTGATGCTTACATTGCCGTCTTGCAGAATATGGATTTCACAGCCAATGGCGCCATTTTGCATGAAAATCCAGGAGGCAAGGTCTTCTTGCTCTTCTGGCAGAATTATTTCTACTGAGGCCCAAGCCTGAGGTGTTTGATTCATCGTCATAATTTAGCAGTTTTCTGCTCGTAAGTCCCAATTTTAGCGAGATCCTTGTACGCAGTTTCATGAAGCCATTTGAATGCCGCTGGACTGTGCTTGAGATAAGCGTCTAAAAAATATGTAGAAGCGCGGGCTATGATTTCTTGCTGGATTTTGTCGCCGTTGCGCTGGCGTGGACGACCGTTAAATACCATGTGATCGGCTTTCTTTATGATGAGCAGATATTGGTCGGCTCGGCTAATGGCATCGAAAGCGGCGCGCCGGTCCTCGATTTTGGTCTCCCCAATGGGAGACGTGTCCTTGGTGCCGGTCATGTGCAAGCCTGGCAACGCGATGTCTTCAAACGCAACCAGCGGGTCTACAGTTTTTCTTGGACAAGTAGGACTGAGATAAATAGCCGCTTTCAGTCTAGGATCGGCAAAAGTCATGACGTCGCCGCGTGGTCCAATGATTTTTTGCCCGCTTGCTGTAAGCGCCGTCCATGAGCCAAACGAATGACCGGCTATTGCAATATTATTAGTATCTATTTTTCCTGCCAGGCACGAACCGGAGTCTGGCTTTGATTTTAACTCGAGCTGGTCTACGATAAATGGAATGTCATTTGCTCTGTTTATTGCGTGCGAAGGGTCTTTGAGAGTGTCTTTGAGTGCGTTTAGAAAACCTCTAAAAGTTTTGATTTCGTGCGACTCAACTTTGGGCTTCCAGATTGATTCGTCGCTGCCTGGATGTTGAACGAAAATGCAAACATATCCGTGTTCTGACCAGTATTTACCTAAGTAGAGCGCCGCTTCGCGAGAACCTCCAAGTCCGTGTGAAAAAATGACCACAGGCGCGTTTTGAGCCGAGCTCGGTAAATAGATTTTTACCGGTAGGTCGCGATTGCGCTTCTGGTCATGCCAGTTTTCGTAAATTTCATTACTCTGCTTAGATTCAAGCGAAGCTCTTTCAGGTTTGGCTTTTGCGCTGGCTGGTGCAAACGATGGTCCGCCCAGGAAGGCTAAACCCAGGGTGAGGGCTAAAAGGCTCTTTGCAAAATTGATTATCCGAACCTCCCAAAAGGAATCTATAAGGTTATAAGGGTAGAAAGGGCAAAACTTCAAGGGTCTATATTAATTCTTTTGGCTAGGGGCTTTTGTTTGAAAATTGAACGCTATAACCGGATAAGCTGATATCTTAGGTAGCGATGGAATTGATTACTATGACAAAAAAGGTTGCCGTCGGGTTTGTTGCATTGAGTTTGTTGCTTGGCTTGAATTTGCCTGGCAGAGCCGAAGAGGACATTAAAAGTCAGCTTGAAAAATGCGAAGCTCTTTTAAAAGAAGAAGACGGCGATCTGGTTTTGAAAGAAATTCAATCGCTTGTGGCTAAAGCGCCTGAAAATGCTGTTGCGTACCGTTTGCTTGGCGATAGTTATTTGAAGTTAGAGCGCTTTGAAGATGCTATTAAGGCTTTCGATAAGTCAGTCAGTTTGGACCCAAAAGATGCTCGCGCTTTTCTTGGGCGTGCTCACGGTTACTTGCTCAAGGGTGATATAGACTCGTCTTTGAAAGATTATGATAAGTCGATTGAGTTGAGTCCTAAAGATGGATATTTTTTCAATAGTCGGGCACTCTTGCATTATTTTTTAGCTGCAGAAGCAAATGGCAAAAAAGATCAGAAAGAAGCGATGAGACAAGTTGAATTGTCACTTGCAGACAGTGCTCAAGCTATAAAACTCGGTCACGATTTTAGTGCTGCGCGATTGCTTTGGGCGCAGGAAAATTTGTTCAAAGCAAGGATTCTTGAAGAATCCAAATCCAGTGAAAGCGAAATAAAAAAAGCTTATAACGAAGCTGTTGACGGTTTTACTAAAGCGATCGATGCAAGAGCCTCGGCAGATGAGTCTGTAGCTGAAGCGAACAAACGAATGGTCATCGCTAAGCTAGGTGTTGCGCAATCGTATTTTTGTGCCAAAGAATATCAAAGCACCATTGCCTCAGTCGATAAATACATAGATGGAATGCCTCGCAAAGACAAGGCAAACGCTTATTTCTTGCGGTTCATGTCTAACAAACGTCTTGGACACGAGCAAGAAGCTGAAAGCGATTACGCCAAATATCAAGCCGCCAAGCCCAAGTCTTGATGCACCGATTTTAATCTTTCAAGATGCGGTGAGCGTGCGAAAAGCGCTTGAAATACCAGCTGTCCGGGGTGAAAGGTCTTAGATGTACGCCTACTGGAATATCGTTGCCGTTTGAGTCTTTGTGCCCTTCTCCGGTGCAGTCGATTATTAGTGGAACATTGTTAGGCGCTTTACCGTAGGAACCTACCCACATGATTACGTGGCTCACTTTGTCTTCGTCGCGCTTTTGAATATACAGCAAATCTCCAGTTTTTAAGCCATTTTTGAGCAGCTCGTAATTTTCTTTGTCGGTACCATTAGTGGTGATTACATCCGCTTCGATTGGAGCTCCACCAGTCCTGTCTGCCTCAATTAAATGATTCTCTGCCTGCTTCTCGACATTTGTATTGAGCTTGATGCCTAGCCCATAATTGTAGAGCCAACCGGTGAAATTGCTGCAATCAAGCCCTTTTGAATTGCATCCGTATTTGACTTCTTTCCATGGCCAATCGGCTGGCGGGTTCCAGTCTGGAATATGATGATGTTGGTAAGGTAAGCCAATCATGCGGACTGCAACTGCTAATAGGCGTTGTCTTTTCCATTCGGTAGACTTTTTATCGAGATCTTCAGGCGCTGGATAATGTCTTGGCTCGGGACCCCAGGCTTGAAATTTCTTTTTGACAGACTGTGAATACCACTCTTCAAAGGGAGTTTGAGATTCAAGTCGCCAGTCGTTTCTTGGACTTTGAGATTCGCATTGGCAAAGGTTTTCTGGCGATTCAGTCAGTTTTACACTGTATGGTGATTCGTAGCCTAGCGCAGGTAAGAACAATTGTGCGCCTAAAGTAAGCGCTGATACTGCAATAGAAGTTAGTGAATACTTAAACCGCACCTGGAGACTTGTAGTGGAAGAGTGCTGGACCCAGGATAAGCCAAGCGATAAGAGGCACAAAGAAAAATCCGACTAAAACCATGTTTTGCAGCAAACGCACGAATGTTTTTTTGCTCAAAGGCACAAGCACAAAGACGGCTATTCCAAGTATTTGCCAGATGAGGAACATTTTGTTGAAATTCGAGCCAAGTTGAGTGTGATAAAACGCCTCAAAATACTTGGGGTTTGAAAGATTTCGCAGCGCGATAAAGGCTATCTCCGACACGCAGAGCATCGTTGCAAACAAACACCTCTGGGCGAAAGAGGCGGTTCGTTGTTGGTCGATAATACTTTCCTTAGCCATATTCTTAGTCTACATTAAACTATTGATTTCCCAAAACGTCTTGCGCCTTATCGGGCTTTTGACAACTGGGGGCATAAGTGGAAGCCTTAAGAGCAAGCCAGATTAAAAGTCCCTGGATGGGTAATCTAAGCCACAAAACGAAAGCAGGTATTTTAGGGAAAAGCTCGGGATGCAGTGCCATATTGAGATTTACCGGAAAGACGCAGACCAGAAAAAGGGCTATGCAAATCCCAGCCGGCCTTCGAGTCTTTTTGAGAACTAATCCAAGCGCGCCCAGAATTTCTAGAACACCTGTGATTTGGACTAATAATATTTTCTCGGGCAAATAAGCCGGCATCGCCTGAGCAAAAGTTTCGGTTTTGAGAAAATGCAAAATGCCGACACCAATAAATAGTGCCACCATAAAATAAATTGCTATTTTGTTAATCATCGAATGGTATTAATTATGGTGCTTCGTCAAATTTAGGGATTCAAGTCTTTTGTTTGATAATCTTCGACCTTTACTTCTGCTGTCGTATTGGGTGCGCGTTTTGAAAAACGCATTTTGATTTCTTTTATAACGAGATACAGAACAGGAACCACGTACAAACTGAGAATAGTCGAAACTACCATTCCTCCCAAGATACTTGTACCCAGCGAGTGCCGGCTATGAGCACCTGCGCCTTCGGCAAAAGAAAGGGGCAGAATACCAAAGATAAAAGCTAGTGAAGTCATCAGAATCGGACGCAGACGAGTAAGAGCAGCTTCGATGATGGCTTTTTTGTGGGATAAGCCGCGGGCATATAACTGATTGGCAAACTCGACAATCAGAATCGAGTTTTTAGACGCAAGACCAATAAGCATAACAAGCCCAATCTGGCAGAAAACGTCATTTTGCAACCCGCGCAACATCTGAGCTCCAATTGCTCCTAGAATCGCAAGCGGCACCGCAAAGAGAATTACAAGCGGGTCGAGCAAGCTTTCGTATTGAGCGGCAAGAACCAAGAATACGAACAAAAGACCCAGTGCAAAAATGAGGATTGCCAGATTTCCTGACTCAATTTCTTCAAGCGAAATGCCGGTCCACTCAAAACTCATTCCGCGCGGCAAAACGCGCGAGGCGATGCTTTCCATTTCCTGAATCGCCTGTCCAGAGCTTATGCCAGGTGCTGGCGAGCCGTTGACTTCAACCGACTTAAAAAGATTGTAGTGTGAGATTGTAGGAGACGAAGTGGTGTTGCGCAATTTTACAAGATTGCTCAACGGCACCATTGTAGAATCTTTGCCTTCAACATAAAAGCTTTTGATATCTTCTGGATTATTGCGATACGGTGCTTCGGCTTGAACATAAGTACGATAGCTGCGATCTAGATAGTCGAAATCGTTTACGTAAAGCGAGCCAATGAAAGCCTGAATCGTTTTAAACACGTCACCGGTTTTCACCCCTATAGACTCCGCTTTGTCTCTATCGACATCGACAATTATTTGCGGTGCGTTCGCTCTAAAGGTAGTGTTTATGCCGGTCAGACGCGGGCTCTTGCGCGCTTCGTTTATAAAAGCATTTGCTATCTCGGAAAATTCTTCTATTGGAATGCGCTGCGTATTTTCAAGTTCGAAAGCGAATCCACCAAAGTTACCCAGCCCTTGAATAGGCGGTGGATTGAATGGAATACAAAAAGCATCGGTAATACCCATCAAAGGTCCGCGCAGTCGATTTATTATGTCGTCGGCAGTTTGACCGTGACCTTTGCGGTCGTTCCATGGCTTTAGAGTACAAAAAACAATTGCGTTACTTGAGTTGTTTCCAGAAAAACTGAAGCCACCAACAGCAAAGATGCCGCTTATTTCTTTGACATCTTTTACTGTCGCTTCGACTTTTTCAACTACTTTGCTGGTGTAATCGAGCGAGACACCGTCTGGTCCCTGCACTACAATCATGAAATAGCCAACGTCTTCTTCGGGCAAAAATCCTGTTGGCATACGTGTGTATAAAAATGCGGTCAAGCCAAGAGTGGCTATAAAAGCCAGCACCACAATTGCTTTGAAACGCAATAAAATTCTGAGCGTCGATCCGAAAGAATCACGCAGCCAGTCGAGAAATTTGTTTATTCGATCGAAGAACCAATTTTTCTTGTGCTCGTGTTTGAGTAATCGAGCAGAAAGTGCTGGTGTCAAAGTGAGTGCGTTGAAAGCTGAGATGCCAACAGAAATTGCCAATGTCAGAGCAAATTGTCTGTATAACTGACCCGTTGTTCCAGGGAAAAATGCAACTGGAATGAACACTGCTGCAAGTACAAGAGCTGTTGCTATGACTGCGCTCGTGACTTCTTTCATGCCTTCTCGTGCGGCTTCAAGCGGGCTTAGACCGCGCTCTTCCATGAGTCGCGAGATGTTTTCTATCACTACGATAGCGTCATCGACTACAAGACCGGTTGCGAGCGTGATACCAAATAAAGTGAGTGTGTTGATTGAAAAATCAAGCACTTTCATAGCTGCAAATGTTCCAACAAGTGATACTGGAATCGTTATGGCTGGAATCAAAGTCGAGCGCCAGCCCTGCAAAAACAGGAAGATAACGAGAATTACAAGTCCAATTGCTTGAGCAAGAGTAATAATAACTTCGCGAATAGATTCGTCTACTGCAAGGGTTGTATCAAACGCAATCTCGCTTTTCATACCAGGCGGAAGATTTTTAGTCAGGCGCTTTAGTTCGATTTTGCAATCGCGAGCTACATCAAGCGCGTTAGCACCTGGTGCCTGGAAGATTGCGATGCCAACAGCATTTAGTCCACGATAGCGCAAAAATGTTCCATAGTTTTCAGCTCCAAGTTCGACCCGTCCCACGTCTTTGACTTTGACGACAGACCCGTTTGGACCTCGTTTTACAATTACGTTGGCAAATTCTTCTGGGCGAGTAAGTCTGCCACGTACGCGAATATTAGTTTCAAAAGCTTGTCCGTCAACATATGGAGCTTTACCAATCGAGCCGCTTGCGACCTGTACATTCTGGTCGGCAAGTGCATCAACCACATCTGATGTGGTGATTTTTCGATTAGTCATTTTTGTGGGGTCGAGCCAAATACGCATGGAGTATTTGCGTTCACCAAATATAGTTACGTCGCCTACTCCTCGAACACGCTTGAGTGCGTCTTTTATATAAAGGTCTGCATAGTTGCTCAAATAAAGTGCATCATGGCGGTCGGAAGAAAGTGCCGATGCAAAAATAATAGTGGTCGAAACTTTGTCTACCACAACTCCCGTTCGCTTTACTTCGTCTGGCAGGCGACCTTGCACTGCACCCACTCTGTTTTGCACGTCGACTGCAGCTGCGTCGATATCGCGCTCAAGGTCAAAAGTTACATTTATGGTGCTGGTTCCGTCATTACCACTTGTAGAGGTAATGTATTTCATGCCTTTGACGCCATTGATTTGTTGCTCAAGCACGTTTGTAACACTGGCTTCTACGGCTTCTGCGCCTGCACCGGTGTAAGCCGAAGTGATTTTTACTTGAGGCGGAACAATGGCTGGATATTGAGCAATAGACAGATTTGGAATAGAAACCAGCCCGGCAATCACAATTATCAATGAGCAGACCGACGCGAAAATAGGACGGTCAATAAAGAAATTAACGAACATTAGAAGACGCGCTCATTTTGGGTTCGCTCACAACGGGCGCGCCGTCAGCTAAGCGCTGAATGCCTGTGGTAATTAATTTGTCGCCTTCTTTCAATCCGCTTTTGACTTGATAACTGTTGCCTTCGATGCCTGACACTTCAATTTCGGCTTGTTTAGCCACGCTTTGTCCATTTTGGTCTTGCATAACGAAGACAAATGATTTTCCAGCGACCTGACTTACTGCCTTAGTCGGCACGAGAATTCCTGGATGCGCATCCCAAACAATGCGGGCGGTGACCTGTTGATCGGCGCGCAACTCGCTTTTGGTATTCAAAAACAAACTTTTGACGAGGACCGTCTGACTTTCTGAATCTACGGTGGGAGCTATGAAAATAACCTGGCTATCACCATATATGGTGCCAGAGCTAGACATCAGACCGATTTTGTCACCAATTTCAAGTTGACTTGCCATCTCGGCTGGAATAGCTACATAGAGCTCGAGCGGATGGTTTTCGGTAAGTGTTGTAAGGTCGGTAGAAGTGGTTACATGGTCGCCCACCTTAGTTGGGATGTCGCCAATAATGCCTGTAAACGGTGCTTTTACATCGTAATACTGTAAGTGTTCTTTTTCGGCTTTTAGATTGGCCAATGCTTGTTTGTGCGAGCGATTATATTTTTCGACCACCATGCGCTGAGCCTGGATTTGTTGAATAGTTGCTTCCTGATCGGCTTGTGCCGAAATATAACTGTTGCGTCTTGCATCTAGCTCAGAAAGAGAAATCGCGCCTTCTTTCTGCAAGCTGGCGTATCGCTCGAATTGAGCTTTGGTGTAATCTAGATTTGCTTTTTTACTTTTGAGCGTGCTTTCAAGCGAAGCTAGAGTTGCTTTGGAAGAAGCCAGATCTGATTTGACCGAATCGGCACCTTCTTCAGATGCATTGGTTTGAGCCGATTGCATGCGCGAGTCTATTTGGATGATGCGCTCGCCTTGTTTGACGAGTTGACCCGACTTTACTCGGATAACAGTTATATAACCTTCAACGTTTGGACGCAGGATAACTGATTTTCTAGACTTGAGAGTCGCTTGATAGTCGGACTGTTCTTTGATTGAAGAAGTGGTAATAGTCTGGATTTGGACCGATGTTGGTGGCATTTTCATCGGTGCTTGTGCAGGTGCTTGGGAGCACGAAGAAAGGAGGGGCACAACCAGGATGCCCATGATTAAAAACGCCAAAAGTGTGATTCTTTGGGTCATTTGCTCAAACCATACTCTAGTATGATTTCATACTGTGATATGCTTGTCAAATGAACCAGGTCTCTTTAAATCGACTTGAGCGTAAAAAGGCTTTGCGACGTCAAAGTCTCGTTGATTCGGCAAAACAGCTCTTTTCGCAAAAGGGTTATGCTGGAACGACTGTCGATGATATTGTCGCGCATGCAGACGTGGCCAAGGTTACCTTTTATTATCATTTTAAGTCGAAAGAAGAAGTCGCTCTGGAAATTAGGCGTCAATGCCAGGAAGAGTCGGTTGCTTACATTGAAGATTTGCGCAATAAAAATCTGTCCGCAAAGCAAATGATAGATGCTTTCGTAAAAGACGTGGCTGAATGGACCGAAAGCAACTGGCGTTTGCTCGATGTTTTTTGCGAGCAGCGAATTTCGCCGCTTATAAAGCCAGACGAAAAGCCGGAAGAAAAGGTCGAGCCCATGGTGATGTGTATTGATGCTATTTTGCGAAAGGGTCAAGAGACTGAGGTTTTTCGCTCAGACTTCAGCACTTTGCAAGTGGCTCGTTTGCTCGATTTAGCAATTTTGTGCGAGCAAAATAAGTGGGTGCGTTCAGGCCGCAAGCGCGGCGTGTTGCTTGGCGAGCTGAAGAAGTGCTTTGAGTTGTTTTTAAACGGCATTAAGCTCTAAAACTGGGCGTTAAATATACAATATGTAATTCGTCCACTTCACACAAAGCTATGACCGAGACAGAAGAAGCCTCGCCCCAAAAAAAATCTAGCACCGATTATGAGGTTGCCTATCTCAAGTCTTTTCCTGACGACTTTTCCAAGTTCAAAGGATTGATCGACGATTTCTTGTGCACTGTTCAAGCTAAGAGCAAAATTTTGGATATTGGTTGCAGTAATGGTTCACATGTCGCGTATCTTTTAAATCAAGGCTTTGATGCTTTTGGCATCGATATTTCGCTTACTATGATCGAAGAGGCGAAAAAACACGTGCCATCCGAGCGTTTGTTCCTGATGGATATGCACACGATGGAGGACCTTGGAGAGTCCACATTTGATGCGGTTCTTAGCATTACATCAATGTTGTATGCAAACAAAGAGTATTTGCCTCGAGTACTTAAACAGGTTCACAAGCTGCTCAAACCTGGTGGCAAATTCTTGTTGATGATGCTTGAAGGTGAGGGCGACGGGCTCATTAAGCACAGCAATGGTGAGTCGGAAGTGGTGACTTATACAACCTTTTATAAGGTCGATGAGCTAAAAGACAGGGTTAAAGCTGGTGGTTTTAAAATCGACCAGGAAAGACTGACTAATTTAGTCGTTTCGTCACACCAGGAAATTTCTTTGTTTTGCACTAAAGCATAGATATAAGGTTTAGGAAATCACCGTAGCGGGCGATTGTTTTTTCAAAACCTGAGCGCTTTAATGGGTATATGGAATGCTCAAAAGATAGCGCCATACTATTTAAAGCCATTTTCGAGGATGGCCCCAGTCTGTATATGGTTCTGGATCCAGCGCTAAATATTTTGGCTTTGAGCAATAAGTATTTGCACGCCACCCAAACCAGGCGCGAAGACATCGTTGGGCGCTATATTTTCGATGTTTTTCCTGATAATCCCGATGACCCGCATGCCACAGGTGTTCGTAATCTCAAAACGTCGCTGCAAACTGTGATTGAGACTGGAGAAGCCCATACAATGGCTATTCAGAAATACGATATCCGCGTGTCTGGAGACGAAGGACCAAAATTTGTCGAGCGTTACTGGAGCCCGGTTAATTGTCCTGTTTTTGGGTTTGATAGAGAACTTTTGTACATCGTTCACAGAGTGGAGGATGTGACAGATTTTGTCTTGATCAAACAAGCTGAGTCAAACAAAGACGGTGCAAACGAAGAATTGCATCAACAAATAGAGCGTATGGAGCGCGAGATATTTTTGCGCGGACAAGAAATGCAAAAACAGAATCGCGAAATGATAAAGCTCAATAAAGAACTTCTGATTATGCGAGATCAGGCAATAGAATCTTCGCAACTGAAGTCGGCATTTCTTGCAAATATGAGTCACGAGTTGCGAACGCCGCTAGGTGTGATTCTTGGTATGTCTGAGCTGCTGTCCACTGATGAACTTTCAGAGGATCAAAAAGAGGTCGCTTCGCTGATAGAGCAATCAGCTAGGTCACTTTTGGCGCTGGTTAACGATATTCTAGATTTGTCCAAAATCGAAGCAGGTAAAATGCTTTTTGACGAGCGCAATTTCAGTCCTGCTCAAATGGTGCATTCGTATGCAGCTCTGCTTCAAACGGCTGCTAAGAAAAAAGATTTGGAGCTGATGGTACAAGTTGCTCCGTCACTGCAATTAAACTTAATTGGTGACGATCAGAGAGTTGGACAAATTCTGCTCAATCTGCTGAACAACGCAATTAAATTTACAGACAAAGGCTCTGTGAAAATAGAAGTTTCAGAGTTAGAAGATAGCCAAAATCAGGTCAAAGTAAAATTTGCTGTGTCTGATACCGGTATTGGTATCAGTGAAGAAGAGGCGAATCGTCTGTTTGCTCCTTTTACTCAAGTCGACGGAACTATATCGCGAAAATATGGCGGGACCGGGCTTGGTCTTGCTATTAGCAAGAGACTTGTTGAATTGCTCGGCGGTACTATAGGTTGTGAAAGTAAAAAAGGAGTTGGGTCAACATTCTGGTTTATTCTTTCTTTCAAAAAATCGAATGAAGAGAATTGTCAAAATCCTCAAGATGTAGATTCATATGCAATCAATCGAAACTGCAAAATTCTTGTAGTTGAAGATCAGCCAACCATGCAAGATTTGCTCAGACGGCAATTCGATAGCTTGCAAATATTTACCGATATCGTATCTAGTGCAGAAGATGGATTAGAGCAGCTTTCATCGAAAGCCTATTCGCTTATTTTGATGGACTGTCATTTGCCTAAGATGACAGGATTTGATGCTGCAAGAATAATAAGAGATCAAGAAAAAATCGATCCTTCGGGCAAAAGAATTCCAATCATCGCAATGACCGCAGGAGCAATGAAGGGAGATCGTGAGAAGTGTCTTGAATCGGGCATGGACGATTATCTGAGTAAGCCTTACACACTTGACGAATTATGCGATAAATTGCGCAAATGGGTTTGACTACGCTGCTTTATTCTTTTCATTGTTCTCGTGTTCTTTAAGTGCACGGCCGATAGCTGTGCCTGCTTCATCAGTGGCTTGAATCATTTTTGCTGTTGTGGATGACGCCCAGAAATAAATGTCTAGAACAAAGGTACTTCCAGAAACACTGGTGTAAATTTGAGGTTTTGGCTCTCTTGCAACAGTATTCAATGAATAAAGAGCCGCTCTGGCTGCTTCAATTGCTTTGTCTTCAGATATGTTGGCGAAAGGAATTTGAAGGTGAATTCTGCGTTTGTCGTAGGCAGTATAAACTGTCACCGGCTCAGTGAAAAGCACACCATTTGGTATGTAAACTCGCTCACCGGTATGAGTTTTCAAAAGTGTGGTACGAATGGTTATGTCTTCTACTGTGCCTTCGAAATCTTTGGCTTTAATCTCATCGCCGATTCCAAAAGGTTTTTGCCATAGCAGTAGCATTCCAGCAAAAAAGTTCTGCAATATATTTTGAAAAGCAAAACCAATGGCTACAGAAGTTATGCCAAGACCAGCTATCAATTTGTCCGGACTAAAATTTGGGACAACAATGACAGCGCAAATCAAAAGTCCCATCACGACTGTGGCAACACTCATCAATTTAGCAATTGCATGAGCTAGAGTTTTGTCGACCTGGGCTCGGCTAGAAAGTGAATATGCTGCCTTGCCAACCATTTGGCTTAAAAAGTAAAAAATGAAAAGTATTATGCCGGCAATAACTAAATTAGGTAAAAGTCGGAAAAAGCCGTCAATCATCTTAATAACTGTTTGCCAAGCAAGGGTGAGCCCACGTTCCATAATGATTCCTCGTTTCAACACTCAAACGGTTATTAGGTGGATATAGCATGGAAAGCTTTTTGCAAGATTCGGTAAATAGAATCTACACATGTGGGATGTTGATAAATGCTTGATTTCAGTTCTATTGCCTTTTGCACTTTCGGCCTGTGCTCCGTTGAGTTCGATGGAAATGAGCCGCGAAAAATTACCGGCAATTGAATCGCATACATCGGACGGGTATATTAGACTTTCAAAATCGCAGTATTCAAGAATCGGTATTACGACTGTCAGACCGCAAATACAGAGCGTTCCTTTAAATAGAACTTTTGATGGTGAAGTAAGAGAGAATGAATACAAAACTACACCGATACTATCTATGGTATCGGGGAGGGTGGCAGATCTCAATGTTGAGGTGGGAAATGAAATAAAGAAGGGAGACGTGCTTGCTATTTTAAGAAGTGCTGAGGTCGCCTCTATAGAGGCTGAATTGTTAGAGAAAGTGCTTGCTATCTCAGCTGATATCGAACAATCTAAAGTGCGATTTGATTTAGCCAGGAAACAATACGAGCGCAACAGACTATTGTTTGGAGAAGGTATAAAAGCCCAGGCAATGATGGAAACTGCAGAGGGGGAGTTCGAGGAAGCGCGTATTACTTTGAAGAATCTGCAGGACAAAAAACAGTCAATTATTCTTACTGCTAAAGAGCGTTTTCGCTTATTTGGAATCAAGCCTCAAGAAATAGATGCTGTGCTCGAGACTGGAAAAATAAATGACCAGTTCGAAATAGTTGCGCCTTCGGATGGTACTTTGATTGAGCGAAACATCGATATGGGACAGCTTGTAGATAAGTCGTTCAAGTTGTTTGAAATTTCGGACCTGTCAACGGTTTGGATGGCTGCCAGAGCGTTTGAAAAAGACATCAGACATATTAAACGAGGGCAATCTGCCACCATTATCTTGGACAGTTATCCCGAGCGCCGGTTTGAAGGTACAGTCAAAAGTATTGCAAACGTCATGGACCCAAAGACTCGCACGCTTAGCTTAATTGCAATCATAGATAATTCCGAAAATATTCTAAGACCCAACATGTTTGGCAAAATGCTCGTTAAAGTTTCCACTCAAAAGCGTTTTGTGTTGCCGACACAAGCGATTCAAAAAATTGGTGAGGCCGATATTGTCTTTGTAGAGAAGGAAGAAGGCGTATTTGAAGAAAGAGCAGTGCGAGTTGGAGCGAAGTTTGAATCTTTGCAAGAAGTGATTTCGGGAGTTGGTGTTACAGAGAAAATAGTGGTAAAAGGCAGTCTTGAGCTTGTAGGGCTTGCTCAAAAAAATGCTAGTTGATTGAAAGAGAACAATATCAAAGCACGTTAGAACGACAGAAGTAAAGAGGCGGTGCGTGCTTTGCGGACAGAACACAAGTTCTTGGTGTGCTAAATAATGGGAAGTGGATTTTGTCGTTTCGTTTGCGAGGAGTTTTTATGTCGCGAATATTTTCGGGTTTGTTTGGATTAACTATTATCGGCTTTTTACTTACTTTTATGAAGATGCGGAAGATGTCTTCATTTGGATTCAAACCCCAGAAACAAGATAAAGATAATAAAAAGGATGCAGTAAAGGAAACTGTAAACGCAGTCTGATTATAATCTTTGCGAAGTCCCCCCGTCTTCGCTTAGGTACGGCCCAGGAAGGGTCCCCGGAGCACCGCACTAAATGCGGTGCTCTTTCCTTATTTATTGTCGTGAAAATACCTACAAGGTTCCGATTTACTTACTGACGTGCTATGACAGCAACAGTCAAACGAATGCGTTCGCCGGATTTGTTTTTTATTTGTTATTGAATATTTTTAGAATCATTCGAGTAAGAGCAAAGAATATCGCTTTTGATGGAAAAAGTAGTAGTCATAATCGGGCCTTCTAGTGGTGTCAAAAGTGGTGTCAGGGCGCGAATGAAGCATGAAGAGCGCATGGAAAAACAGTTTTGAATTACTCCGTTGTTTGTAAATATGCTACTGTTCTAACATCGGTGGTTCGCAAGATGCTTTCTCCCCCGTAAGGAGTCTCTTTTATGGATGGTCTGGTCAATTCGCTTTCTGAGTTGTCACTCGTGTTTTATGTTAGCGCTAGTATGTTGGTGCAGGCAGAAGCTCGCTCCTGCTGGAATTTTTTGTCACATAATCCCCGAATGCATGCAGTTAGTCTCACGCAAGACGCTGTGATACCAAAAATAGAATTGGTATCAGATGAAGAGAATATTACGGTTTCAATGGTGATACCTGAATTCACTGCTGAAGATTTGCGTTTGAAAATAACCGACCAATATCTGGATGTAAAAGTTTATAAGAAGACAAAACTAAAAGCTGATTGCAAATCATTTCAGCGTACATTGACATTTTCTTCTGACGTTCTGAGCGAAAAGGCTGATGCTCAGTTCAGTAACGGCGTGTTGACCGTCACTGTACCTGTCGCATCAGAAAGCCGCAAAAAATGCCTAGCATCAATACTTCCGGTTCACTAACTTAAGCGGTGCGTTCTTTTATGTTCGCTTCGAGTCGCTCTTGAGCGGTTCGAGGCAAGAATCCAGCTGATTCCTATAACAGTCGATACAATTTTGATCATTTTTCATCCCTCCTTTGGATTTGTAAGGGGCGACGCATTAAAGCACTGCCAGTTCCACTAAGAGAGAAACTGCAGTGAAACGCGCAGAGTTTTAGAGGGTTGAGTGCAATGTCAGCCTTTCGACCGATATAATAAAAAGCTGTTGCTTATAGTATGGAAAGATGGAAAACGCTCATCGTAAATTAGCAATTGCATCCTGCCCTCACCAGGGGGATCATCAGAAGTCAGGCATTGCGCTTGTGTCTATTGGCAATGTTCTCAGGGCAGACGACGGCGTTGCTTGTAAACTGCTTGATAAGCTCTCGCAAGACGTGAAAGATGAAGTTTGTCGTTTTAATCTAGAGTCCTATAGTCAATTTGTGCTCGATTGTGTTGCTTATCACGAAGCTGCTGTGATAGTTGATGCTGTTCGTGGCGGCAAAGAAGTTGGAGATGTCACAATCATAGACTTAAAAGAAATGTTTGAGCGCGGTGCCAAGCTTTCGGTCGATTCTTGCCATGGATTTTCTTTTTATGATGAACTCTTATTGATTCAAGATAAGAGTCTTTTGCCAGATAAAATGTATTTTTTTGGAATTGAGATAGAGAGCGACAATAGGG
>CAZFKB010000078.1:0-16351 GCA_964519785.1 uncultured Candidatus Obscuribacterales bacterium
CAGCCAAAGAGACATAAAAGTCTTGTTAGTCAATAACGGCAAAAACTGGAGCATCCCCAAGGGCGGCGTCACCCAAAAAGAAGGACCCAAAAAAACAGCCAAGCGCGAACTCAAAGAAGAAACAAGTTTGCAAGCACCTAAAAAGCTGCATAAACTGGGCTGGGTCAAAAAAGAAAAACGCGAACTTTTGCATTGCTACATGGGAGAGCTTGAAGGGCGACATATCCCGCGCGCCAACAACGAAATTAGAAGTGCTCGCTTCTTTTCGATTAAGCAAGCAATGAGACACGTGCAAAAATATCAGATTCCGCTCTTAGAAATGCTTTTGGAAATAGTGGTCTAAAAGCTAGACCACAACCTCACGCCCGACCGGAGAAATAACGATTTCTTTTTCGGCAATTTCTTTATCGTCTTCAGTTCCACAAGAAATCATCCAAATAATCGAAACCAGTTTTCCAGAAAAACTATATGGACCAGCTGGTGCATTGAGACGAAAATGTCCTTCGCCGCGATTGCTACCCATCGTGGAAATGACAGAAGTATCGGCTCTGTAATTGTCTGTAGTGCCTTTACCCATAGTGGTCCAAACTAGATCTACTGCGATTTCTTTTGACGGTCGGTTCAAATCGTATTTGATTTTGCCTTCGATTACTTCAAAAGGCAGAAAGCGTTTTCTATTATCTTTTAAAACTATTTCAAGCATATTCGCCCTCAATCATCATCTTCAACGTTTTTCTTGCTATCTTGAATTGCTCGGATCTCGTTTTGGCCTAATGGAAAAATAGAAATTGGAAACTCGTCTTGAATATCTGGCCATTTTGGAATTTCGCCTTGAACATGAATCGACCATATTATTTTATTGTGCTGCGCTTCAAAACTAGGCATGGCGCTTTCTGGAATTGTAAGGCTGGCAGAGCCCTTCTTCAGTGTAGATTTACTTTTAGTCTCAATGATTGGAATAGTCAAAAAGACATTCTTGTCTGTATAAGTTGAGGTGCCCCGAGTGTACACAGCCTCTTCTCTTCCCTGAAGTGTAATTTTCAAATTTTCAATTCGTTCTGCATTACCTTGAAATGACCAGCGAACTGTCACAGTTTGTCCCGGTTTCAGCATATTTGTGCTTAAACTCAAACTGGTGCGCGGGTTAAAAAGAGCAAGAAAAGAATGAAATACTCCATAGAGTATTAAAAGTCCAATTAGGATAAATGGTGACAAAAAGAGTAGTAAGAACCACTGCTGGTGCCCTGCCATCCAATCTCGCACCAAGAAGAATACAAAGGCTCCAACAATTCCATTCCAAAAGACGCAAAAGAATATCGATAAACCAAGATTTTTAGTAGGAGTACTAGATGGCTTTAATTGTTGATTACCAGACTTACTTTCATATTCAAGTGCGGGCAGTCCCGAAGCATTACTGGGAAGTCCCAACAACATTTTTGGCTTGAAACTCAATACCGCCATGAAAACACCAACAGCTACAAAAGGTAGCAAAAAAAGCATTTTCCAATCCAGAGTGGCAGAGCCTTTAGTAAAAAGAGACACAACTATGATTATTAAAAAAGAGTTCCACATGAGCGCGAACAGCCTGATGAACCAGATCGAACCATCATTGGACTGATTAGAATTTCCGCGTCTTTTAGCCATCGCTAAATTTTAGCATCACCCGCAAGCAGAACTCGTTTTTTCTCTTTTCGAAAAAGCCAGGGTGGCTCTGGGTGCGGCTGAGACCACAGCCCTATTTTAGCCTGGCGAGCCTCAGCTTCAAGCCGATTCAAAACTTCGTCGTGGGGCGAAAACTGCTTGTACCACCAGGCAAATCCACTTTTTACAAGCTCCTGATTCAGAATTCTTCCGTCTTCAAGTATGACATCTGCAACCAGTCTTTTATATTTGTCTAGTTTGCCTTCTGAAATCGTCACTTCACGACCGAAACAAAGGCTCGAAGCAAATTGTTTTGCCCTCATTCCAAAAGGCTGTCTTTTTTCTGGACAATCTATACCTTTTAGTCTTATAGAAACCACCAAGTGGTTATGCAAGACTTTTATAGTGTCTCCATCGGCGATACCAATTACCTTACCGGTAAAAGCCTGCGATTCAAAGGCGGCACAGGGCAGAGTAAGAAAAAACAAAAGCAAACATGTAGAGATTGCTTGTATTAAAAGCTTGATTTGGTGCCTGCCAATCTAGATTAGATGATTAGATATCAATATCTACCAAATGCCATCTACAAGACAACAAGCAATTTTATTACAAGCCACTCACAAGGTTCTTATTTCTTCTTTTCAGGTGCTGGAACGGACTCACCATAAAGTACTTTAATGCTATTAACTCGCTCGTCAATCAAGGCTGCTTCTTCGATTCTGCCCATTTCTTTAAGCATTGCAGAATATTCTTCAAGCACATAAGCGATGCTTATATGTCTTGGATCCAGAGCCTTCTCGCGTATAAGAATACTTTTCTTGTACATCTCTTCGGCATCGGCAAATTTGCCTTGCTTTCGATAGACCTCAGCAAGATTTTTGGTTACTGATGCTATGTTTGGCTGGTTCGGACTCTTAGCTTCGTATATAGCCATTGCACGCAAATAAAGCGGTTCTGCCTGCTCCAGACTACCTTGTTTCTTAAAAAGTGTTCCAAACTGATTCAGTGCTTTGGCTACATAAAAGTCGTTTGGCCCAAGCTTATCTTGCAATATAGGAATACCTTTGCGATAGAGTGAAGCTGACTCTTCATAGCTTTTTAGCTCCTCAAGGGCTTCTGCCAGATTGACCATACTTTTTCCGATTTCACTATCACCTGCTGGCAATTTTTTTTGACGGATAGAAAGGCTTTTACGATAGTATTCTTCAGCTTCTTTGTATTTTTCTCTGCGCATTAAGAGGTCAGCATAATTGTCTGTTGCAATAGCAACCTCAATATTGTCCGGACCAAAATCGCGCTCTTGAATCAACATGGCACGTTTATAAATGGGCTCAGCGTTTGCAAACTTGGTCTGCATCTTGTACAAGCCCGCAAGATTGGTCAGACCGACATAAAGATTATCGTCTTTGCCAGTTGATTTTCCGGCTTCTTCTATGGCTTCAAGAAACAAACGCTCGGCGTCCTTAAATTTGCCTTTCTTGTAATATTCAATTCCCTGGTTGCTCAGATCATTGAATATTGCTTGAGAAGCACTAGCATTTTGCAGGGCAAAAGAAGACAGGATCGATGCGACCATTAAACCAATAATAATTCTTTGTTTCATGACCAGATTATCTCGCAAACCAGCACAATTAAAAACAGAGTTGTCATGAACCCTTTAAATTCATTGCTGTTTGCAATCCATGAATTATGCTCCAGGGATGAGGCGGGCAGCCCGGTATATAAACATCGACTTTCAACAAGGATTCAAGCCCATTTGCTTGAGCGTATCCATGTTTATGCATACCGCCTGAAATAGCACAAGACCCGCATGCAATAACAAGCTTGGGTCCTGGCATTGCTTCATAGGTTCGCATCAGCGCCTCCTGCATTCCCTTGGGACAGGGTCCTGTGACCAGTAAAGCGTCGGCGGTGCGCGGTGAAGCGACAAAACTGACACCAAAGCGTGCTGCGTCAAAAATGGGATTGAAAGCTGCCCCAATTTCAAGATCGCAAGCAGAGCAGCCAGTAGAAACTACACGCACAGCTAGCGATTTTTTAAAAATGCCCTCTCGAGCCTGCTCTTGCTCAATTTTTTGTTGGGGTAAAATCAATTGTTCGCGACTTATTCTTGCTGTTTTGGTGTTTAGCGAATTTTGGATCAAACCAGAAGAACATGATTCTATGCATAATCCACAATTGATACATGCACCAAGATCAAGTTTGACGCTGGAATCATTACTCTCGATCGCATTTGTAGGACAGATATCGATACACTCGTTGCAACCGGATTTACACTCGACATTTTCTTCAAGACTGGGCAATCCTTGAGCATAGGCTGGTAGATCAGGATACAAGTCTTTTTGCGACTTGCACCCTGTTTTAAAAATATGATTTAACAGTCTAAGCATGACACCTCACAAGTCGTGTCCTGAATAAGAAAGGGCAAAACTTTTATTGCAAACAGGAAAGTCAGCCAATAAATTCCCCCTGGCGCAAATAGCCATTCCAGTCCAGTTATTGAAACTTGGATCTTTGATCGCGTAGCGCTCTATTTTTCCGGTCTCATCGGTCTTAACGAAATGAATCAATTCTCCCCGAAATGCTTCTGTGATACCAAAAGCAATACTATTACCAGGCAATTTTCCAGGTAAAAATGATTCGGCACCAGAATCAAAACTAAGTTCGTTTAGCTCCAGAAACACTGTCTTTAGAATTTCGAAACTGTTTGCGAGTTCTTTTGCTCTTACTCTCGTTCGCGCAAAACAATCACCGGTTGATTCCAGAGCTATTTTATGCACGTCGCCAGGAAAAAATGGATTAGCAAACTCTTTGCGCACATCACTGGCAATTCCACTGGCTCTTGCAACCACTCCAACGAAACCAAAATCGAGTGCTAAATTATGTGAGACTTTTCCTACCTGATTCAAGCGCTCGACCACTTGAGCGTTTTCTAAAAACCAATTGATTATGTAATTACATTCGGCATCTAGAGATTCAATCGATTTTCGCAATGCTTCAAAATCTGGTTTCGAGCGTTTTCTCACCCCACCCACTTTTATATAGCCTCGAATAAAACGAGAGCCAGTCAATTGTTCAGCCACTCCAAGAGCTGTTCCCCTAAGTCTCGAAAAAGTAGCAGCAACTCCCTGGCATCCAAGGTCTAAAGCCATTCCACCAAGGTCAAAAATATGCATGGCGGCTCGCTCCAACTCGAGTGCAGCAATTCGACACAAACTGTCTTGTTTTGAAATCTCTATTTGTAATAAAGACTCTATAGCCAGTGAATGTGCAAGCGCATTAGCACAAGCAGTATCGCTTGAGGCGGCTTCGGCAGCAAAACGCATTTTTTGCCACGGCAGCTCTAGAATATTTTTTTCCAATCCTCGATGCAAAAAACCAAATCTCAATTCGAGATTCTGAATATATTCACCAAGACAACTCAACCTGAAATGTCCAGGCTCGATAATGCCCGCATGAACAGGACCGACAGGCACTTCATAAATTCCATCGCCATATACTTTCATAAAACGAAAATTTCTTTCAGCACTATCAATGTCTTTGACAGTGTTTTTACCAAGAGGAACCAGATTGGAATCGAAAGCATTTTGGACAAAATTGCTTCGAAGTCTTGGATGATTCATCGGAGTCAAATCGAACATATCTTTAATTGAACGTTCAAACCAATGTAATTGGGGGATTTGTCCGGCAAGAGAGCTATAACTATTATCATTTAAATTGGAGCATACAAGCTCACTTCGATTGTTTAGAGGATCAAGTAGCAATAGAACTATTTCTTTGCCAGAAATAGAGGTCATGAGACCAACACGAGTGTTTTCTCTTTCAAGAAAAGACTTAACATAAGACTGAACGCGAGAAAAATCTAGTTGTACTAATTCAGGAATCATTTGAGCACTCCCAAAATATCTGGGCGAATCAAAAAGCAAAGTGATATTGAAAGTAAAATCAAGATACCGGGAATGAGACTGAATTTAATGCTCATTGTATCGCCATTAGTTTCTATTTTTCCTCCAACCAGTGTTCGCCCTACATGGTATGAAATAGCGACGAATGCAATTGTAAGAGCAACTAAAACAAGCACCGCAACAAGGATATAGTGACGCTCAAAACTCAAAGATAAAAGCATCCACTCGCTTATAAAAGTTCCAAACGGTGGCGTTCCAGTCACAGCCATGGCACCAGCCAACAATAATATGGCATCAAGTGGAGAGCGCTTTAATAGACCATTTATATGCGCAATTTCTTTAGTGCCAAAAAGCTGAATGATATTACCGGCAGTACAAAAAAGAGACACTTTGACTATGCTGTGATTAAGCGCCTGCAAGAAGAAAATTGGTGCACAGCCAAAGCCAATAGCAACCATCATGAGCCCCACATTTTCTATGCTCGAATATGCCCAGAGTCTTTTAAGCCCGTGCTGTTTTACCAGAAACAACGAGGCGGCAATAACGGTAATTACTCCAGCCCACAAACAAACCTCGTGACACGATACTCCACAAGTAGAAAGCGTCGTGATATCAAGAATTTTATAAATAGCGTAAAGAGCGCAATTCAACAAAGACGCCGATAACATTGCACTAGCCGGTGCAGGTGCCTCTGAGTGCGCATCTGGAAGCCAACTATGGAGAGGAAAAACACCAGCCTTAGTACCATAGCCAACAAGACAAAATATGAATCCCAACTTCAAAAGTAATGGTTGCAACTGGGCAGATACTGTTTTCAGCTGCGATGCGCACAATGAACCACCTTCAATCGCGCCGTATTGACTGGACGAGAAAATGAAAATTGTTCCAAGGAGTGCAAAAGCAATACCCACACTACAAATGATTAGATATTTCCACGTGGCCTCAACGGCGTGCTTAGAGCGCGAAAAATATACCAGTCCTGCCGAAAGTAAAGATGTTGCCTCTACACTTATCCATAAAGCACCAAGGTTGTCGCAAATGAACACGAACATCATTGAAAGCATGAAAAGCAAAGAAAACGAATAGAACCAGGAAATATGCCTTAAATTAGTATTTTCCTGTTTGAGTTCACTTTCAAAAAACAAATTGGATTGCATCAATGCAAGCGTTACCACAAGACTTGTGAGCAATAAAAATAAAGCTTGCAATTTTTCGCACATAAAACCAAAAGGTAATTGAATAATCTCTTTGGCATCTGTCAAAAAAGGTATAAGTGCTGAACAAAGAAATACCAAACTTATAAAAGACGCACTCACAGCTATTTTGCCAACAATGCGATGACCCGCTAAACAAACACAAAGGATCGCGCCAAAGAGCGGAATAGAAAACGAACCTAAAATAAGTAATTCCTGATTCAAATCAATTCCTCACGCTCAGTCTCGAAGCGAAGTCAAAAGAGTTACATCAATATGTTCAAAACTATGTTTGATTTTGAAAATTATTAAACCAGCAATCATGACCGCTACAAAAACGTCCAGAAATATGCCCATTTCAATGAATAAAGGCATACCACTAGACTGAGTCAGAGCAAACAGAAAAATGCCATTCTCCATAGTCAAAAACCCTAAGACCTGACTGATAGCCAGTCTTCGCGTCAGCATGAAAAGTATCCCAGTCAATATCAAAGATATTCCAGCGGTGCCACCAATCGCAAGAAATTTTAAATGATTCAAATGCGGCAACTGACTGGAAAGAATTTGAGCAAAAACAAGCAACACCACACTTAAGTGCATTGCTATAGGCAGAGGCAAGTATAGTCCAGGATCTTTTGCAGCACCAATTCTTTTTGTGAGCCACAATAAAAATACAGACAACCCGATTGTTTTAATAAAGAAAATCGCCAGAGCAATTATGTAATGTTTGTACTGGTGCTCAATCGATGCGCAAAAACAAGCAGCTAAAGCAAGACATAAAGTTTGAAAAGAATAAAACATGATGTTGGATCTAATTTGTCCCGTCCCAACCATCAAAATGGCCATAATTGCTGAAGCCAGAATTATTACCTGTAAAATCATGCACGAACTCCTAATGCCGCGATACAAGCAAATAAACCCATGGTCAAAGCATAAGCAATAAAATCTGGACATTTAGTCCATTTTAGTTTCACAAGAACAGTTTCCAGCACAGCCAACAAAAGACCCAATGCAAACATTCCGCCAATACTCAAAGCAAAAATAATCCATTGATTATTTGGAAGCCACAAATAAACTCCATGAAGCAAGCATTGACAAGCAAGACCAAAAGTTATTGCTAGTTTGAATGCATAAGACATTTCGCTCAATGCTAAATTCCTTCCAGATGCTTCAATAGTCATAGCTTCGTGCACCATAGTTAGTTCCAGGTGAGTTGTAGGGTCATCAATTGGCATACGCGACAAATCAATCAAAGCTACGATGAATAAGCCTATACCGGAAAATATCCACACAATTGGATTTTGAAATTGGCTCTGAGAAGCAAACGAAAAGATTCGCTCCATATTAGAGCTGCCCGCAAGAATGCTTGGTGCAAGTAGACAAAGTATTACTGCTGGTTCTACCAAAAAAGACAAAGTAGCCTCTCTGCTGCCAGCAAATGCACCAAAAGGCGAGCCCGTATCAAGAGCGCTCAAAATCGAAAAGAATCGAGCTGTTGCAAGCAAATATACAAAGAAAAAAATATCCACCTTAGCGATAGCTGGTGAAAAGTTCAACCACGGCACAGACAAAATCAAATACGCAAAGCAGCAAAAGTTTATAAGAATTCCTGCTCTAAAAAGACCGCTTGAATCTTCACTTATTATCTGATTTTTGCCAAACAATTTGAAAATATTGAAAATTGGCTGCAATAAAGAAGCACCAATTCTATTTTGCAATTGAGCCTTCGTCTTCTGCACAAAACCTATAAGCAGGAAAGGAATCAATAAAGCGCTTACTGTGTAAATAGCTATATTCATCGCACCAGTTCCAAAACTATTAAAACTAACAATGTCATCAACAAATAAAACAAATAGATGTGAATACTTCCGGCTTGCAATCGATTTATATGTTTTCCTAGTGCCGCGACAGCCTGCACCAGAGGCGTATATATTTTGGATTCTAAAACTGATTGAGTAGTAGATTCTGCTACCACTTTTTCAGGAAAATGTCTTCGGTCTTTGCCGCTTACTTCGGCGTTAATTCGGTATCTCAAAAGCGGGCTAAAAAGTGCTGCAATCGGCTGGCTAAAGCTTCCAGGAGTCAATTGCATACGTTTTGACAGGGGACCAAAACCACATTCCCAGGTGGAATAAATTGAACTTCGTTTTGGCTGCTTCAAAAATGCAATATAAACAATGCCAGTGCATAATGCGCCAAGAATAGTAAATTTGAAAATGTCGGGTGAACTGAAATTTACTTGCTTAAGCACTTGTGTAAGATAAGTGCAAATTGGCGCCGAGAATAGTCCAAGCAATATACAAAAACAAGCAAGTACACCTTGTCCGACAATCATAGACTCACCGCACTCAGTGGCATGTTGCGCTAGCTTGGTACGCGTCCTTCCAGAAAAAGATACAGATACTACTTTGGCCATGGTGGCAAGAGAAAGCGCTCCGGCAATAATCAAAATACAAATCATGAATATTGCAGAAATCGATATCGCCACATTAGTCGAACTAATCAGTTGAAAGAGTCCTTCGTAAAGAAGCCACTTGCTGCAAAAGCCATTGGATGGTGGAAGCGAGCAGAGAGCTAGTGTTCCAAGCAAAAAGAATAAGTATGTGCCAGGCATTCTTTTTGCAAGACCGCCCAGGTCATTGAGATTAGTAGAGTGCGCTTTTTGATAAATGGAGCCAGAAGCAAAAAAGAGCAATGATTTAAAAACGCCATGGTTGAACATATGAAATATTGCTGCAATTAAGAACAAAGAAGCCAGACTTGCCATATGCAATTGAAGACTGACTAGATGCGCGCCTAGTGCAAGCATTATCAATCCAACATTTTCGACGCTCGAATAAGCAAGTATTTTTTTCAAATCGTTTTGAACAAGGGCAAATATCATGCCCCAAAGTGTTGATACAGAGCCGAGAAAAAGAAAGAAGGCTGGAATCAAAAAATTGGTTGGTTCTCTCGAACACAACAAATGCACAAGCACAAAAACGGGAATTTTTATCATAATACCGCTCATCAGTCCAGAAACGGGAGCGGGTGCTGCTGGATGAGCATAAGGAAGCCAGATGTGAAAAGGCCAGAGTCCAGCTTTGATAAAACAACCAAACATTATTAACAAAGCCGCAGTCAATGCTTCAGGACGCATTAATTGCCAGTCGGCAAAATTCCAACTATGAAATAAATTGTTTGCACTTAAAAATCCCAAAGCCAATAGCATTGTTGCAACTCTGGTTGCAGACAAATAAATCAAAGAAGCTTTGGCTGTATTTTTGGTAAGAAGTTCGCTTGCAACTAGAGCAGCAGAACTCAAAGACATTATTTCCCAGCAAATCAAAAACAGAATGGCATTACCAGAAAAAAGTGTTCCGGCCATCGATGCGATGAACAAAATCGAGCCGCACCAGAATAAGCGCAGTTCGTTTTTATTTTTGTTAGAAAGATAAGAAGGACAGAAAATCGAAAAGGCCAATGAAAGAGCAAAAAGTAAAATAGCAAAAATACTACTAGTGGTATCACTTACAAAATTTACTGGAGCCAAACCCAGATAAATTGGAAATCTAAGCGAATAAAAAACCGGCTCGCCTATTGAATGTATTGAAAATACAATTCCGAGAATTGATGCAATAAAAAGAATTCCTGAAATTAAAAAACGCCACATCTTTTTGATCACAAATCCATTACACTATTCAACTAATTGCTGAAGTCTGCAATTAGCATTATACGCAATCTGCACCGTACTAGCTATAATCAGGTTAAAAACATGACTATGCGTGGAGAAAATCGAGTGAGAGAAAAACTTCTCCAATTCAAAGCTGAATTTTTCAAAGCTCTTGCAAACCCACTAAGAATCAAAATTCTGGATGAGTTGCGCGAAAAAGAACTAACCGTATCCGAAATCAAAGACCGCTTGGAAGTAGAACTTCCTCACGTTTCGCAACAACTCAGAATACTTAAATCCAAAAATCTGGTCGTCGCTCGAAAGCAAGGAAATAACATTTTTTATTCTTGCAGCGACCATACTATATTCGAGCTTTTAGACGTAGCCAAGAAGATTTTCAACAATCAGTTAGTAGATATCCAATCAACACTTCAACAACTCTGAAAGCAAATTGCTGGGGTTCACTTATAATTAACAGATATATTTATAGGTTGGAGACCCTCAATGAAAGAATTAATAAAAGGCATTCACCATTTCAAATCAGAGATTTTTGCCTCAAAGAAAGAACTGTTCGAAAAACTTTCAAGGGGTCAGGAGCCTCAGGCTCTTTTTATCACCTGCTCCGATTCTAGAATCAATCCCAATTTGATCACACAAACAGAGCCGGGCGAATTATTCATCTTACGTAACGCCGGGAATATCATTCCTGCTCATGGCGCCGCCAATGGTGGCGAAGGTGCCACCATTGAATTTGCTGTTGCCGGGCTTGGCATAAGTGAAATTATTGTTTGCGGGCATACCGATTGTGGTGCAATGAAAGGACTTTTACACCAGGACAAAATCAAATCAATGCCGACTTTGTGCAACTGGTTAAGTCATGCTGAAGCTACACGCAGAATAATTTCTGAAAATTATCCTTACGAATCTGATGCTGACAAACTTAACATCGCTATGCAAGAGAATGTTTTGGTCCAGCTTGAATCACTCAAAACCCACCCCTCAATTGCGGCCAAAATGGGCAGAGGACAACTGAGTTTGCATGGTTGGACTTACAAAATAGAAACAGGCGAAGTTTTTGCTTACAACGAAGAATCAGGTCAATTCGAACTCTTGATGGATGCACCTAAAATGGTGCTCAAACCACAAGCGAAAAAATTGTCTGCTCATTCGATATAAATTGTTGAGAGCGCAATACTAAATAAAAATGCGGTCCGATGCGGCGTCGAAGACTTCATCTTCGATTGGTATCCACGCTCTCAAATCCCAAGCGGTCCAGCATGTAGATTACTGGCGGGCTAATCACGATAAATAACAAAATTAGAATAGCCAGTGTGTCCAACATATGGTCTAACCGCCTTATGGTCATAATATACATTTCCATTAAATCTCCTTCTTCATCCTTAAGGATGATTGGGGCAGAATAGAGCTTGCGTAAACGAGTCAGTCTTTTGAACGAGGAATCTAAACACTCAAATCTGTCATATTCACACTAGCAAGAAGGAGTATTAAAAATGGACATGTTTTGCTATCAGTGTGAACAAACAGCGCACCAAACAGGATGCACCACGCTTGGCGTTTGCGGAAAAACTCCGGAAACGGCTGGACTACAAGATGTCATAGTCTTTTTGTGCAAACAAATCGCGACTTATACAAGTAAATGCAGACGTTTAAACGTGACTGACATTTCGCTCGATTCGTTGATCTTGAAAATGCTTTTTGTCACCTTGACCAATGTCAATTTCGACTCTGATGAACATATCGAGTACATCAAGAAATTGAAAGAAGGACTCGATAACGCAAAACGTACTTATGTATCAGCTTGCAAAAGACACGAAATAGAACCACATATAAGCACATTCTCACCCGAATGGAGCGGCTCTACAAAGGTAGCTGATCTATATGAACTTGCAGCCAAACTTAGAATCACCCAAAGAATGACCGAAGAAGACCCGAGCATAGTTGGACTAGAAGAGCTTTTAACTTACGGACTAAAAGGTCTTGCAGCTTATGCTCACCATGCTTATTTGCTTGGTTATTGGGATGAGCGAATCTTTGCCTATATATGCGAAGCACTCGAATACCTCGGTAAAAATGAGCACGACAAAGATACACTTTTCAGCTTTGTAGTACGTTGTGGTGAAGCTAATTTTATCGCTATGGAAATACTCGACAAAGCACACACAAGTACATTTGGTCATCCGGAGCCGACAAATGTTCGAATTACTCCTGTTGAAGGAAAATGTCTCCTGGTATCTGGTCACGATCTCGAATCGTTGCGAGAAGTGCTCGTTCAGACTCAGAACCAAGGCATTAATGTTTACACTCATGGTGAGTTGCTTCCAGCAAACAGCTATCCGGGTCTGAAAAAATTCAAGCATCTGGTCGGGAATTATGGTGGCGCCTGGCAGAATCAGAATATAGAATTTGCTGAGTTTCCAGGTCCTATTTTGCTCACCACTAACTGTTTAAAACCACCTCTCGATTCGTATAAAGACCGACTCTTCACTATGGATACTGTTGGTTTTTCAGGAGTAAAAAAAATCAAAGATTATGACTTTGCTCCACTCATAAATGCAGCCAAGAAAGAAGAAGGATTCAAAACAACCGAACCTGAAAAAACCATTTTGATTGGATTTGGACGAAACGCAGTGATGTCTGTCGCGGACAAAGTTATCGACGCCATTAAATCTAAAGCTGTACGTCACATCTTTTTGATAGGTGGGTGTGACGGTGCTGAATTCAACCGGAACTATTACACTCACCTGGCTGAGGAAGTTCCACAGGATTGCTTGATTCTGACTCTTGGTTGCGGCAAATTCAGATTCAACAAAGAGGAATTCAATCAAATCGGTGGATTACCTCGCATGCTAGACATGGGTCAGTGCAATGACGCTTATTCTGCCATCAAAGTAGCATCGGCACTTGCCGAAGTTTTTGAAACCGGCATAAACAATCTGCCACTATCCATGGTGCTATCCTGGTTCGAACAAAAAGCAGTAGCCGTATTGCTGACACTGCTTTATCTGGGTGTAGAAAACATCCGCATCGGGCCGAATCTGCCAGCATTTATCGGTCCAGAACTGCTCAATGAATTAGTTGTGAAATTCAAGCTCAAACCAATAGGTACGCCGTCCGAGGACCTGGTGGAAATGTTGGCTTGATTTTTGTCGAAGCAGTAGGCTAAAAGCCTGCGGACTCCTCGGCAATTGCTAAATCCTCCTTTGACTGGATAACCAGTATTTTTGCCGAGGAGCGCTTCGATGAAATTTCACTATCTGTTTTTTGGGTATTGTTCAAATCTAAATCGAGAACAATGCCTGCAAATGTCAATTTTCTACACACTTGTTCACGCACAAAAGCGGAATTTTCGCCAATTCCACCTGTAAAAATTATTGGTGGCACAAAATCAAAGTAAGTGAACAAAGAAGCTATAGCACTTGCCAGTTTTTCAATATAAATTTCAATCGCTAAATTCGCAAGCTTATCACCACTAGAAGCGAGTTTCTCCACTTCTTGCATACTCGATTTTCCACAAATGCCTTTCAATCCGGAGTTTTCATTTAAAATTTCTTGCAATTGTTCGACCGAAAATTTCTCGTGCTTGAGCAAATACAAAATAATTCCCGGATCAATAGAACCAGCTCTAGTTCCCATCATAATTCCGTCGAGCGGAGTAAAACCCATGGTAGTAAATGTGCTCAAGCCGTTTTTAACCGCACAAAGAGAAGCTCCATTTCCCAAATGGCAAATGATTGCGTTTAATTTTGCAGGGTCAATCTTTTCAATTTCAGACAGACGTTTGGAAACATATTTGTAACTCAAACCATGAAAACCAAAACGATGGATATTGAGTTTTTCAAACCATTCAATCGGCAATGGATATACTTGTGCTGAGAGTTTCATGCTTTTATGAAAAGCTGTGTCGAAAACAGCAATTTGTTTCAATTCGCCCAAAATTTCACTGACACATTCAATAGCAATTATGCTTACCGGCTCGTGCAAAGGTGCAAGCTCGATTAATTCTTGCAAGTCTTTGAGCACATTTTTGTCAATCAGGCATGACTTGTCGTGTTTATTGCCACCGTGAACAATGCGGTGTGCCACCACATCAACTTTACACGGAAGCGACTTTAAAAGGTCTTGAATTTGTCTTTGACAATCGTCTAAGTCAGATTTTTGCCAGTTGACTTTTGTTGACCAAATCGGGTCTACTTGAGCAATCTGGCCGTTTTTATCTGTTTGGAAAATAGATGCTTTGATATTGCTTGAGCCTGCATTCAAAACTAGTATGGCCATTTCCAATCTCTTATCTCGGGCATGTCCTGACCATGTTGAGTAATATACTCTTTGTGGTCTACAAGTTTATCGCGCAAAAATTGTTTGATCCGAGCAGCTCTGTATTCGAGCCTGGACACTCTATCTAGAACGTCTTTTGCCAGATTAAATCTATCGAGCTGATTTAAAACCACCATATCAAAAGGAGTGGTGGTGGTTCCTTCTTCTTTATAGCCTCGCACATGAAGATTTCTATGACCTCTGCGCTTATAAGTCAAACGATGAATTAACCATGGATAACCGTGATACGCAAAAATAATCGGCTTTTCTTTGGTAAAAATAGAGTCGAATTCTTTGTCAGTCAAACCATGCGGATGTTCGGTTGATGGCTGCAGTGTCATTAAGTCAACAACATTGACTACTCTAATCTTCAAATCGGGTACTTGTTGCCGCAAAATATCTACGGCAGCTAGAGTTTCAAGCGTTGGCACATCTCCTGCAGACGCCATTACAACATCGGGCTCGCCGTCTTCGTCGTTACTAGCCCATTGCCATATGCTGATACCAGTAGAACAATGTTTCACAGCCTGGTCCATATTGAGCCATTGAGGTGCCGGCTGTTTGCCAGCCACAATAATGTTTATGAGATTGCGACTCTTCAAACAATGGTCCGTTACAGCAAGCAGCGTGTTTGCATCTGCAGGCAAATATACTCTAATAACGTCTGCTTTTTTATTCACAGCATGATCAATGAAGCCAGGATCTTGGTGGCTGAATCCATTGTGATCTTGACGCCAGACGTGCGAAGTAAGTAAATAATTCAGCGAAGCGATTGGTCTGCGCCAGGGAATGTCTCGCGTCGTCTTAAGCCATTTTGCATGCTGGTTGAACATCGAATCGATGATATGGATAAAAGCTTCATAACAAGAAAAGAATCCGTGACGTCCAGTCAATAAATAACCTTCTAGCCAGCCCTGACACATATGTTCGCTTAATACTTCCATAACTCGCCCAGTAGGCGAAACGTGGTCGTCTTCTGATAATATTTCGCCCGTAAAAGCTCTCTGGGTTACTTCGAAAACGGCTTGTAATCGGTTCGAAGATGTTTCGTCAGGACCCATGAGACGAAAATTGTCTTCATTCAGTTTCATAACATCGCGAAGCATTTTGCCCATCACTGCAGTCGACTCGGCAATTGCTTCACCTGGTTTTTGAACATCTACCTGGTAATCCAGAAAATTTGGCAGAATTAAATCTCTAAGTAAAAGTCCCCCGTTTGCATGAGGATTGGCACCCATTCGATATTGTCCTTCAGGGGCTATTTCAGCAAATTCTTGTCTAAAAGTGCCATTAGAGTCGAACAGTTCTTCGGGCTTATAGCTAAGCATCCAATCTTCCAACATTTTTATGTGATCTGGCTTCTCAGCAAGCTGAGCCAGTGGAACTTGGTGCGATCTAAAAGTTCCTTCAATTCTTTTGCCGTCGACAACACTTGGTCCTGTCCATCCTTTTGGCGTGCGCAAAATCACCATCGGCCAGATTGGTATTGTGGAAAATCCATTAGTTCTTGCATCTTCTTTGATAGCAACTATTTTTTCAAAAATGGTATCAAATGTGGAAGCCATTAATTGATGCATTTTTTCGGGCTCATGTCCTTCCACAAAGAAAGGCTCATAACCATATCC
>CAZFKB010000079.1:0-15944 GCA_964519785.1 uncultured Candidatus Obscuribacterales bacterium
GCCCCGTAAGCCCGAAACCGTTCCTGCGCATCGGCAAACAATTTTTCCAGTTGTTCTTCAGTAAGACTGAAGGGCAGATTCCCTACGTATAACTTGTTCATTCAAACCACCTAAACTAATCTCATCAAATTTCGTTTGTAGCCAAACAAGGGATTCCTGTGCCAAAAGTGCACGTCTCGCTCAAAACGAAGGCTAATAGTATGACATTAAGATACAAAAATTGGAATGTACCGAGATTTGAAGCTCGCATTTTCCTAAAGAAATCTAATCTTGCGACTAATCTAGCGCTTCTGACAAGAAGTTGAGAGCCCAATCGTGCAGCTGGTTCCATCCAAGAGCATGTCTCATAGAACCCACACGACGTCTTTTCTCTTCAATGCTCATGGAGAAACTATAACTTAGAGCCTGGGCAAACTCTTTTGGATTTTGAGGATCCACAATTACGGCTCCAGATTTCAGCTCGTTTGCACAACCTGCTTCCTGACTCAAAATGAGTACACCTTGCTGGTCGAGGCGGCACGATACAAACTCTTTGGCAATAAGATTGAGCCCGTCTTTGAGCGAATTCACTGCCATCACACTTGCAGCTTGATACCAGGCAGCAAGGTCTTCCTGACTAATTAAGCCATCAAGGTGCAGAATTGGTTTCCAACCGTCCACTTCAAATTTTGTGTTGATCTCAGCAATTTTGTCTTTTACCGCCTGGCTATAACTTCTGTACGAAATATCATCAGACTGTGGACTTTGAGTTATTTGTACATAGTGAAATCGACGCAGATACTCTTTGTTATCTTGCAGAAAATATTCAAGACCAAGCAGTTTTTCAAGCACGCCTTTACTGTAGTCAAGCCTGTCTACACCAAGCATGATGAAGTTGGACAGTCGGTGTTCGACTGCTAGAGATTCTGCTTTTGGTCTTGCCTTCATCGCCAGTTTTTGCCAGCGGTCTAAATCAAGACCAAGCGGCAATACTTTCAAACGAGTAGTGCGCCCCTTATAGCGAATCGTCAACTTTTCGCCATCGAGCTCAGCGTCCGGGAAAAGAAGAGCAACTGTATCCATGAAATTGATTGCGTATTCAAGCGTGTGAAATCCAAGCAATGTGTTTGCAAGCAAAGACTGCACGATTTCAATACCAACTCTAGACTCTGCAATAAATTTGGCATCGGGCCAGGGAATATGCCAGAACTGACACACTACCACCCCGTGCTCCATACTCATTGAAGGCGCGCTCAGAGCAAATTGAAAATCGTGTATCCAGGAAATACTTGGAAAACTTGCTCCGGTAACGCTTTGACTTTGAGCAGCCAGTTCTTGACACACCTGCTTGTAAGCACGCCAGTCTTCAAGATTGAAACGTGCGTGCTCGGGCATTGCGTGAAACAACGGCCAGAGATAGTTAGTGCAAACGCGCTTGTGTTTTTCGATCTGGTCTTTGGTCAGTGTGGCGCCGTGAAATGTAAAACCAGCAGAAGCGTTTTTTGTTTCGTATATCGAAAAAGTAAAATTGCGCGCCCCGCCACCAGATGTGGTATCGCTCTTTTCTTGCGACTCGACCGAGAACCAGTGCACGTCGGTCCCTAGCCTTTTGACCAAGACCTCGAGCGTGGCCGGAACTCCTTGTACGTCGCCAGGACCACCATAAGAAAACACTTTCAGGACAGGCAAAGCCAGATCGAGTGGAATGTTTTTTATTTGAGGAAAAGCGAAACTCTTATTGTCCAGTGCGGCTGAGGCAGCTGAATTGACAGATAAATTTGGGTTTGTGCCTGTAGACATCTAAGCTCTTTTGAGTGACAAATAGTTGTAAAAATGGACGCCAAAATCGAAACCGCGGGAAGCGTCGCTCTGTGACTCGACTGAACTTCTGGGTTGGAATCGAACGAATAAGTTATCTATATAAGGTAAGGTATATACCGGGTAGTATTCAAGTACTCAAGAGCGCATTTTATGATAACTAAAATTAAGATAGCCGCTCATAATTTTCAGTCCAGCAAACCTTGGATTTCAGTGTTGATTTCAACCCGACCCTGAGCCGTATCCACCACAGGGACAATTTCTTTTACAAAAGGAATGAGTGCTGTCTTACCTTCCTTTTTATCCAGACTTATTTCCAGCCACTCTCCCTGATCGCCAAAAACATTTGACACCAGACCAAGCTTTTCGCCTGTTTTAGCATAAACACTGAGTCCTACAAGGTCAGAGATCCACCATTCATCTTGATTGAGCTTCTGGAGCTGATTCTTTTGGGTGTATACGTCTAAACCCACAAGCGCCTCGGCGTCATTTCTTGTGTCGCACTCTTTTAGTTTGACGAAAAACATTTTTCGATCAAAGTCGATGTTTTGAATCTCCATCTTTATTTTGTCGTCGCTTTTTTGTTTCTGCAAAAGTACAGATCTCAAACTGAGAAAAAGGCGCGGATTATTAGAACTAGGGCGGATTTTGATATGCCCACGCACACCGTGAGCACCTACTATTTTGCCCACCTGACAGTCGAAGTTTTTAGACTCTTTGTCACTCATACACGAACTGAGGAGAATCTTCCTTCCATCGCTTGAATAGCGAATTGTCCAAATCCAGTTGGTCCAAAACACGACCGACAACAAAATCAATTTGGTCCATCACAGTTCGAGGACGATGATAAAATCCAGGCGACGCGCACGAAACAATTGCACCAGCTTCGCTCAAAGCCAACATATTTCGAAGCTGTATTTGACCAAAAGGCATTTCTCTAACCACCACAACAAGTGGGCGTCTTTCTTTGAGACAAACACTGGCTGCGCGATGCACCAGATTTTCCGACAATCCGTGAGCAAGCGCTCCAAGCGTTCCAGCACTACAGGGCAAAATCACCATTCCACGTGTCTTGTATGAGCCACTAGATATAGTGGCACCATAATCGTGCAAGTCATGCAGTTTTACAGTCTGGCAGTTTTTGTCTATATTCAAAAAATGAAAAATATTCTCTAATGCGTCTTTTGATTGATCTATTTTCAAATCGTGCTCTTCTTGCATCACACGAATTGCAGCTTTAGACAAAACAAGCTCTAAAGGCTGCTTGACACTGACAAGATACTGGAGCATTCGCAGTCCATAAATGGCACCACTGGCACCAGTCATGGCAAGAATTACAGGTAGTTCTTTTTTTTCGCTCTTATTAGCACTCATGCTTTAAAAATCGTCGCCTCCACCCTTTTGTTGAGGTGCACCGCCACCATTGCCATTGTTATTGGGATTGGCGCTGCGGTTCTGATTTACATCGTAGCCATCACCTGCGGTGATAGGTGGTTCATATTTTTCATTGAAACTATTTTTGGGTGTGCGCAAGAATCGCGGCAAATGTGCTTCAGGATCAGGAGGTGGTGGAGCCTGCCTTTGCACTGGCGCCTGAGCTTGCTCGGCAGGGTTTGCATTACCTGATTGAACTGGAAAACCACTTGGATCTTGATAGCCACCACCAGAATTGCCACCATTACCGCCACCACTTGAAACGGGCTTGAAGCGACGAAAATTGCGGTCACGATTATCTTCGGTAGGGGCTGGCATCATTTGAGAATAATCAATAGACATGCGCCCCTGAGCCGGCGCTACTGAAATCTTCAAGGGCGAATCCAATCTTATGTTGAGCGGAGAACCTTCCTTGATATAAATATCTTGCTTTATTCGCACCAGCGAGCGATAGACTGGTCTTCCCATACGACTCAGTGCATCTGGCTTTTCAGTGCCCAAGATTGGATCTTTCATATAGGCTCTGCGGTCGACCACTTTTAGTGGGTTTGCTGCGTTAGAAGCATTCACCCCTGGATGCACCGCGGCAAAACTTGTAACGTCACCCATATAGCCAATATCGTGTTTGGAAATTTCTGGGTTTTGTTGCAAACGACCTTTTCCAGCAGAAATCATTTCGCCTGCAATGGATGCAGTGATTTGATACGAAACCCCATCGGGAGTGCGCAAAGTATTTATTTGTGTACGAAGCTTTCCTGTTGGTTTACCTTGTTGCACTCCTTTGCGTCTGTAAATCTTGCTTGCAGGAATTGCTTCTACTACTTCACCTTCAATCTTAGAGCCGGCTGGTATCACCACATCGGTACCGTTGGCCATGCACGGAGTGGTTATTTCAAGAGTAAATTTCTCGCCCTGATTGCTATCTTTAGAGCTTATAGTCGAATTCATTCGACCTTCAATCACGGTTCCAATAGGAATGATAACTGTTTTTCCTTCAAGCGTCTGAGGAGCGTTGAAATACTTTTCAGGGTCACCACCTCTGGGACGAGCATTTGCTTCAGAAAAATAGAAACCGCAAGCAAGAAGGCTTACAGATAATCCCAGGAGTATTGCTTGTCGATTCATCAGTTCAGTCCGCCGCGTCGTCATTGCTAGTTGGTTTAATTTTTGCTCGCACTCTATGATAAACGAATACAAGAGCAGAAGCGCCTAATACCATTGTGACAACTAAAAGAATAATCCGCCACAATCCGGACAAATAAGTAATCACGTCGGGAAGCATTATGGCAAACGCACATGCCACAATTAGTCCCGCACCCAGAAATTTAAGAGTCTTCATCCTCATAATTGTCGTCTCTGGGGTTGAGATGATCCTCAAAACGCACCACAATCATTGGTGCAATCGCGCGTGTAGCAACAAACCATGCCGCTACAAGCAACAGTGGAAAGGCAAAAAGCCTGATCACAGAAGGAATGAACGAATAAAAGAAATTCAAAAGCACCACCACGCAACCGATGGTGAGAACCTGTGAAAGACGCAAAATCAGCTGCTCTTGCGATCCGCGCGGACGCTTTTGAAAATCGCGCCGCAGCATCTGAACATAGTTTTCCCAGATATCGGATAGACCTTTTTTACCCTGGGTCCACATCTCCTTATTCTTTTGTTCCTTGGAGCGTTTGGGAACAGATGGAACCTGTTTGCCAGCGTCAGTGGTCAATTCGATATCTTCATCGCCTTCGTCACTAAGGCTAGCAGCACCTCTCCTGCCACCGCGACGAGGCGGGGGCGACGGTGCGCCGGGATTCTTTTTACGTTTTTTGCTGCCTCGCGGACCTGCCGGGCTCATATTTTGTCGTCCTCTGGTAAGCGCTCTTCCATCTTACCCTCTTATTTTTCTTTGCGACTCTTCTTTAGCTTGGATAAATTCGTCTCGACTTCCTTGCGTAGAGGGTTTTCCTCATCTGATGCCTCTAGAAAACATAGAGCGTAATCTATTGCTTTATCAGTTTCATTCTTCGTCCTATAAAATAAATTGAACAAGCCATAATAAGCTTCAGGATACTGAGGATCTGCAATCAATGCTTGTTTGTAGTGATCAACTGCAACTTCTGGGATTTTGAGCGTGGCATCGCCAAGTTTGACCTGGCGCATGGCTTCATTTCGCTGGGAAACAATTTTGCTGATTCCCTGCTCGGCTCGAGGCGCAACATCGGGCAATTCGCGTGCGTAAGTAAAAGCTTGCTCTGCAGATTTGAGATCACCGTCATTGAAAGCCTGCTCTCCAAGCGTCAAAAGCTCATACGGCTCTTCTTTATGCGTGTTTATTACTTGAGAAAATATTTGACGCGCCTCACGAAAACGATTTTGGGTAAGCGCTTTCTCTGCTTCAGACAATTGAATTTTCTCTTTGAGATTCTTGGCACCTTTTACCACTTCGCCTTTTACAGACTGTTCGGTCATGACATTTTGAAGCTGTTCCATCAGGTTTTGCCAGCCCTGAGGATACTGACCTTCTTTACGAGCGGTTCTAAAATAAACTCGCGAAAGCCCAAGCAGAGCCGAAGCATCATCTTGTTTCACGGCTAGAATAGTCCGATACTCTTGTTCGGCAACATCAAGTTTGTCCTGACGCAAAGCCAGTTCAGCAAGCTTGCTGCGCAAGTTCAAGTCATTGGGCAAAATCTCAAGAGCATTGTGCATTTCGGCTATAGCGAGCTCTCCATCACCGCGAACGGCATAATATTCAGCAAGTCTTTTGTATGGCTCAGCATTGCGCGGATCCAACCTGTTCGACTCTTTCCAGCTTGCAAGAGCAGAAGGTCCATCGCCTTGCTTTCGATAGATATCGCCTTGCACATTGTGCCATTCAGAGCCGCGCTGGTCGCGAGGAATTGATTGTAATTCGACGAATGCGTCTTCGTGCTTGCCGCTATTTGTAAGGATGAATGCTTTTTGCAAACGTGCAGACCAGTTTTTAGGATTCATCTCGAGCGCCTGCTCGACGAGGTCGCGAGCTTCCTTGTTTTTTGGATCGGTCTTGAGTAATGCTTCGGCAAGAAACGCAAGGTTTTGCGGATTCAATGCCAGTTCGCAAGCTCTGCGCAATGGACCGATTGCGCCTTCGGCATCGTCTTGTAAAAGTCTTACAGCACCCAGGGTCTGCTGAGCGATCGATATGTCCGAATTCATTTTTACAGCGCGCTTAGACAAAGTCTCCGCCGCTTCCAGATACAGATCGCGCTTGGCTGGCGAAGCTACAGTCTTGGAATGAATGTATGAAACATAGCCTGCAGCAGCCATCATGTTTGGATTGTCCGAAAATTCTTCTCGCCCTTTGCGCAAAATTTGCTCTGCTTCAATTACTTTATTGGCGTTATTCTGCCTTGCAAGAGCCACAGCAAGTCCCGCGTGAGCATCACCATTTTCATCTGTATCTAAAAGGGCACGATAAGCTTTTTCGGCATCCCAGTATTTGTGATTGAGCAACAACTCATCTGCTTCGGCAATACTCTGGCTTGGCTTAGAACCGCTCTTCTTGGTCTTTTTGGGTGCCGAATCACCTTCTGACTCAGACGCTGTTTCTTCCGTCTTCTCTTCTTTCGATTCTTTTGCTTCTGCTTTATCTTCTGCCGGCTTTTCTTCTTTGGTATCAGCAGTAGTGCCTTTAGTTTCAGACGATTCAGCTGGTGCTTCTGTCTTTTCGGTTGAAGCTTCCGCAGACTTCTCTTCGACTTTTGCGGCGTCTTTTACAGGTTCTTCTTTATCCGATTTGTTATCAACGTCTGCTGCCTTTGGCAATTCTTCTTGCGTTTCTTTTACTGTCTCTTCAGACTTTTTCTTTTTAGATTTGGAACTGCTAACAGACTTTGATTTTTTCTTTTTCTTGGATCCAGAATCTTCTTGCTCCACTACAGTTCCTGGCTCTGCAAGCGGAGTCACAACAGGTGTATCCTCATCTGCTGCATAAGCAGGCAATAACGGCAACGAAGACGAAAGCATGAAAGCAGACGCCATAAATAACAAACTTGCTCTAAATCCAATTGTTCGGGTCATATATGTATTCAGAGCTTTTCGTCCTCTTTATCACTAATCTTTTTCAATTGATCCGTCATTGTTTTTTTGGGGAACTTCTTTGGATCCAACTTAAGCTCAAGCGGCTTTGCAACAGCACCCTGTTCTTTCTTCGGTGGCGGATCACCGACTTTCTCACCAGCAGAAGTTGCCGCAGCTGGAGCACTCGCTATGCCTTCGAGGTCATCAGCAATTTTCTTCTCTTTGTCTGCCTCGGCGACTTCTTTGAGCTTTCTAAGCACCTCTGAATACAAGCGATGAGCCTCGGCATTTTTTGGAGCCCACTGAGTGGCTTCTTTGAGCTCATTGCGAGCCTTTACCAGCTCGCCTTTTGCAATCAGCTCTTTGGCATCATAAATCTTTTTCTGCACTCGCATGTTCTCGACCTGAGTAACAAGCTTGTCTACACCAGGTTCTTTCAAACTATCCGAAGTTCTATATGCTACAAGTGCAGCATCAAGATCCCCGCTCTTGTAATACAAGTGCGCAAGAAGCAGCCACATATGTCCATCTTCAGGGTTCTTATCTATGTATTCGTTGCCTTTTCTCAAACCATTGTCAAAATCGTTTTTAGCTAAATAACCTTCGAGTTCGTCATACAAAGCCTTATTTTTAGCCACTTTCGGTTTTTCTGGCTCTTTAGGCGGAGCCTTCTTTTTGGGAGCACCATCTTCGCCAGCGGATGCATCAGCTGTTTTTTCTTCTTCGCCCTCAGCTTCGGCTTCGCCTGTCTCTTCACCTTCGGCTTTAGCCACCTTGGTTTTAGCTTTCTTAGCTTTTTCTTTTGCCAATTGCTCTTCTACGTTTAAACCAGTATTTTTATCATCCTGCAAAATATATGGATTGATGGACAAAGCCTTCTTGAAAGCCATTTTGGAAGTTTCTTCATCACCAAGTTTTTGTTTGCCATAAGCATAAATGACGAGCAATTCAGGATCGTCAGGTGATACATCCAATTCTTTTTGCACTTTGGTCAAAGTGTCTTGAATCAAAGCAGGAGACGCGATCGGCGACTTGACTACGATCATATGATAAACACGTCGAGCTTTGTGCAAAGCAGGAGATTTTGGTGCTAATTGCCAGCATCGAGCGTATTCGGCTTTGGCCCGCTGTAAGTCGCCACCAAGCAGATAACCACCTGCAAGCATCATATGGTTGTCAAAACTATCTTTGACTGCAACAGCTTCCTTAGCGGCTTCAATCAAGCCCCTGACAGCATCTGAGTTATCTTTGTTGATCGTAACTGCGCGTCTGTAACAGGTGCCTACATTATATAGGCGCTTGAGATAAATTTTGCCGCGCCCATCTTTTTTGGCTGCCTGAGTCACATCCCAAAGAATTTCTCCCATCAATTGATGACAGGTAGAAAGTTCTTTCTTTTCATCTGGCAATTTCCATTCTTTATTTATGGCGGTGCGCAGCTGTTCGTAAGCTTCTACAGTCTTGCCTTGTTTATAAAGAGCTCGAGCCAGTCTGTAATTACTCATGCCGTTATCGCGCATACGCACACATTTGCGAAACTCTACTATGGCTACAGGAAACTGACCTGAGATATCCGCATCATCAGCCATTGCTTCGCGAACTTTGTAGTCGGTTGGATTTTTACCCAGCGCTTTGATTGCATTATCAAGGTTGTAATCAGCTGGTGCGTTGTTTGGATCGCAATAAAGAGCTTCTCTGTACTCACGAATTGCTTCGTACCATTTATGCTTTCCAGCAAGTAAGTCACCATAACGCAAGTGGGCACTAGAGAGGTTCTGCCGAAAAGTATTATTGTTTGGATCGCCATTAAGCGCGGCTTCGTGCTCTCTAATAGCGTCGGGCCAGAGCCCCTTAGAGCCAAGCTCTACCCCACGGTTATTGTGTTCCATCGGATTCGTCGGGTTAGGCGTCTGAAGGACAACGCCACCACCTCCGCCTCCGCCGCCACCATTTCCGCCACCACTAGATCGCCTGGCGCGAGCATCTGAGGCTTGAAACGCAGTCAACGAGACGGATAGAGCAAGAACGCCCGATAGAAGGAGCTTATATGCGCTGATATTCACTGGTACTGTACCGGTACTAAATTGAGTCTAGATAAAATCCTAATACCCATTTTTATCGAATAATGCATTTTTTTGCTGGCAAATCAGCCACTTTGGCGAAAAAAATTTTTCCTATCCAAAACCCTATTGACTTCTACCTAAAAAATAGTTAATAATTGTTCATCCTACTGCAGACCCGCCCCCAAAGCCTGTTTTGGGACACGACACCCCCACGTTTTCTATATGATCTATTCCTATACATATAAGAATGAGATTAGAACCGCCCTCGGCGGGAAAAATGCTATTGCAGCATTCTTTTAAAAGGTGGCTTATACTGCAAACTAGGGTGATTCCCGGCATACAACGTTTCTTCGATGCATTTGAAGAATTTCGACCTGCCTAAAGGCAGATTACTACGAGGACCACACAATGAAGCTCTCTTCCTGCCTTCTAATACCTGTATTGGCGTTGAGTTTTTCAATTTGCATTAAAGACGCTTGCGCTCAGTTGCCTCCCACCACCTGGAGCAAGACAGTACATACACCTGGTGATAATCAGTATGGTGGAGAGCAGCAAGGAATGCGCCATCCGGTCAACAATATACCGATAAATCCAAATCTGCGAGTTTCAGGTCCGGCTCCAGTTTCAACCAATTATCAAAAAGCGCCTTCGGCTCCAAAACCAGATATATCATTACAACCAATTCCTGCCGACGAACCAATTGTCCCATCCGATTTTCCGCCTCTTCCAACCGGTTTAGATTTACCTGGAGTGATGGCTACCACTGCCGGTACCTTTAGTAGTTCTTATGGTGGATCTGGTAGTAGCGGTGGTGGCGGCGGCGGTGCTCCGTCTTTTCAAGGCAAAAAACAAGGCTACGGTCACTTCGCCCCTGGCGCGTTTGAAAAAGGTGGCGGCGGTGGTGGTGGCGGTGGCGGACCAGTTTATTCTGGAGGCGACGACGAAAGCTGGAAAGACGAAGTCAGAAAGCCGTTTGGTAAAGGCGTCGAAATGCAGCAAGGATACGGACGCGTAGCACCAGGTGCATATGTGCAAAACAAGAGCCCGGGTTATTACAAGGCTCGAGAAGCACCACTTGGTGGTAAGCCGATTCCCGACGGTCGAGGAAGTGACACATTTGGAGCAAACGACGCTCCAAGCGCTCCTTCATCTCCTAACTTCAAAGCTTTAGGGAAAGAACCACGCTTGCAAGACGATGTGTACGGAAGTGGTGGACCAGCAACTCCGTCTGCTCCAGTGCCAGTTTCTCTTTCGCAAGCATCTACTCAGGACCTTTCTCTACCTGATGACGACTTTGTCAAACGTAAACCTCCATCAAGAGGTAGCCGTTATGCTGGTCGAATGATGAATCAGATGATGAAAAAAGGCATGATGCAAGGCATGCGAATGATGCGCTTCTAAATGGGTATTTTACTTTGTTGGAATTTGTCTAATCAAATGAGGATTGAAACCAGATGAAAAAGCTATTACTACTCAACCTGACCCTCTGCGCAACAGGATTATCCTTGTTCGCAAGCAGCGGCGACGCGGCTTTTGCCCAGGGTGGTTTCAAAATTCAAAAAAATAAATTGGACAAAGTGCAGTATTACCACGCACCACGCGAAATGCAGATCCTGGACGAGCGCCCATTTATCAAAGATTTTCGTGAAGCACCTTCGGCACCAGAAATGGTACCGCTACCTCCCGGACCAAAAGGTTCAGGCGGTGGATATGGTGGCAACGGTGGCGGTGCGGCTGGCGACATTCCGTCTGGCGGTGGCAGTGCTCCAATGCAAATGGGTGGCACCGGTCCAGCTTACAGAAGCGGAAGTCCCTCGAGCGCAGGCTCTCTTCCGTTGCCCAAATCCGGATTTGGTCGCGAAACCAATATTCCTGCAGGAGGCATGGCGCCAAAAAATGCACTGCCCGATGGTACCAATACCAACCGCTTAGCTGGACGTATGATGACTCCTAAACAACAAATGGGTCCATCTGGCGTCGGAGCTGCACCAGCTCGTTCTATGAATGCAGCTCCAGCTGCTAAAGGACCGGTCGCAGCCAATTATGGTGAAAACTATGGAGCTGGAAACGGCTATGGTTCGGGTAGCGGCGGCTCACGTACTGACACTATGGTTAGAGGTTCGCTCTTAACTAAAGTAAAAGGTAAGTAGGAGTAATCCCGCTTTTTCCAAATGAATTACACCCGTTTTCTAATTTCTGCAGGTTCCCTCCTTTTGCTTGGAGGATGCCAAATGCTAGGCGGAAACAACTCCGGTCAAACCAGTGGCGGGTCGCAATCAAGCGTCCTTGGCAAAGTGCGACCCAAAATGGATCCTGAGCTTTTGGCCCAGCTCAAACAAGAGCAAATGATGAATCAGCAGCAAATGCAAGAAGGCGGGTTGCAAGACAATACCAATGCGCAGGGACGCTTCCTGCCCAATGTCTCTATGGACCCCATTTCAGCTGCACTCAGCGGGGCACCGCAAAGTGGCGATTCGAGCGTTTCGAACGACGACAACCCCATGATGCCTCAAGAGAAAACCAATAACAAACCAAGTGAAGCCAATCCATTTGAAGGAGCAGGAGATTCATCTCCAGCAGAACCAGCTACTTATGGAGCCTACAGTGGATATGGCGGCAATGGCTCTGTGCCGGCTCCGCCACCAGGAGCAGTGGCAGGCGGACTCGTACCACCGCCACCAGCTGCGGTATCGCTTTCCACCCAAGCCAATATTTCCTACAACGATCCAAATGCCAATCCCTACATGAATCCATACGCCAACCCGGCCCTGAATCCATGGGGTATTCCGCCGATGGCAATGCAGCAAGCTGCACCACCCGCCGAGCAGCAACGCCCAAGCGGATTGTTTGGGTCTGGCTCCAATTCCAGCAAAAAATCCAGCTCTTCGGACAGTGACGATGAAGAGAAAGAAAAGAAAGACAATTTCGTTCCCATTCAACCAACCGGCATGCCGGCTCGATCTCAATACAAACAGCGCGACGATTTGAAAGTGCTCTGGAACGGGGCTATCGCAACCCAACAGTACCAGAACCTCATAGATGCCGATGGCGACCTTGAAAACAGACTGAAACAAGTCAATGTTGGACTGCCTCCAGATTCGACCAAAGGTATTTTTAGCGTTACGCCACGGGTGGTGAACTCAGTATTCAGACCGCAAGACATGGGTAAGAAGAGCACTGAAAAAGTGCAAAAACTTCAGGGCGAACTGGTTCAATCTTATTATCGTTATTTATTCGAATATAACAAATACTCCCTTGCTCAGCAAACAGTGGCAGCACGCAAACAAGAAGTAGATGTAGCAAGCTCAAAAGCAGAAAAGCAGCGAGCAGCAGCTGACCTTGCAACAGCTCAAAATGAAGCCGACTCGGCCAAAGAAGATATGAATACGGCTCAGTACGAACTTGCAGCCAATGCCGGAGCTAGAGCGGCGTCCACTATTATTGGAAAAGTGTCTGGCGTGACACCACCTGTAGCGTCGCTTGCTTCAGCTGAAAAAGCGGCACAACCTGAAGTGAGCAAGAAAAAAGGCGGCATGTTCAATGCTATTGGACTGGGCGGCATTTTTGGTGGCGGACACAAAGAAAACAATGAAGACAATTCTTCTGACGACGAAGAAAGTCCTGCTCCAAAATCAAAAGAAATGATTGTCAAAGAAATCAAACCTGCCAAAATCGCAAAAGCTGACAAATCTGAAAAGGCAGATAAATCGAGCAAGAAGAAATCAAAGTCCGAAGATAACGACGATGATTTATCTCCATCCTCAGCCCCTGAAAAACCAAGAACAATAGCAAAAGCTGTGGCAACTCCCCCAGCTCCAGCGGCATCCAAATCGCCGATAAGCTTCGATTTGAAAGATATCGATATAACAGCGCGAAAATCTATCCTTACCGTTTCGGTTCGCAACTCCGGCTCGGACGATTTTAAAATTTCTCCAGACGAAATCAGCCTTGCCGAAGGTAATAAGAGAATTCAAGACGCCTCACTTCGCTCAGAATTCGATTCGCTCACAGTCAAGCCCAATGAAGAAGTTAAAGGCAAAATCACAATCCTTGGCAAACCCTGGAATGACAGATTGACAATCAATATGAGCGACGGTACTACTACTGTGTCGCTTAAAAGGCGTTGATTGAGATATGGCACAGACTTACCAGGTCATTAACCTTAAACAACCAGTCAAACTCTTTGGCTTCACCATTCGTCAGCTCATTTTTCTGGCAATAGGTATTGGGCTTGGTTTTTTGGCGATTAGCAAAGTACCAGGCGATTGGAAAATTGGCAATTTGCCAGTGGCTCTTTTTGCTTTCATTTTTTGTGTGAGCATAGGGATAGTGGCAGGTTTTTTCACCGATTTGAAGCCAATGGCATGGTGGCGAAATAGTTTAATGTATCGCCTGGGTATGCGCCCAACGACTTACATGCCCCGCCCCGAACCCCGAGTGCCTTACCCTTCAAGCGATATAGAAGATGAGGACAGAGGCGAGGACGATTATTTTATCGGCTCAAGGCGTTAGTCGAGAGACCGGAAATGAGGATTAATTGACCTCATTCCTTTATCTTGGGTACTATTAAATTAAGGAGTCTATTTAGGCAAGAAATCAGTGGCCAGCGGAAGTTACTCAGGTGGAAGAAAACGCACTGGGCGCTCAAGCGCCAGCCGCGGCGTGCCTTCCAAGCAAAAATCCGCTCCCGAACCTGAATCGATGGGCAAAATGATGCCGCTGACTCCAAATCCGTCCCCCACTAACGTCTTGGCTGGAATACACAACTCGTTGCCCGCAGTTGTGCGCAACGCTCTTCCGTTTGGGGTAGACCCGGAAGACGCCGAATCTGGCGGCGAATTGGGTCCGCCTAAAGACAAGCGTGGTGGAGCAAGCTGGCAAGATGTTTGTTTTATTCATTCCATACCTGGTGAAGACGAAGAAGAAGGCGTAGTTGTCCTTGCAGATGGCAGCTTCAGAAAATATATCGCCATCAAAGGCATCAACGTCCTTTTGTACGATGAAGAAGACCGCGACCAGATGGCGCAACACTTCTCTAATTTTGCCAACTCTTGCGACACCGATATTCAAATAATTATCAAATCCAAGCACTTGTCGGTGGATGAATACCTTTCACGTTATCAAATCCACATCAAGAGCGACGACAGTTATTTGAAATGGTACGCCGAATACACAGACAAGTGGTTTCGAGAAATTCAAGAACGCAGTTTCGTTCCCGACCGCCAATTCTATGTGGTCGTTAGCTATCAGCCCCCCGATTGCAAGTCGGGGTCAGCCTGGTCAGGTCGCCGTTCCATTCAAAAACACGAAGAATATCTTGACGCTTTGAACCGTCTCGTTCGCACCGCCTTTGAACAATTGCGCGTAGGCAATTTGCGCCCCAAAATATTGACCAGACGAGAAGTTCGAAACCTCATTTATTCCGATTTAAATCCAAGCCTGTCGCGGCGCGAGCCCGAAGCACCACCTTCGAGTCCGACGATGTCTGAAGCATCCACACTTGCTGGATCAGCACTGAAAGTGCACGACGAATACTTATGGCTCGATGGAAAATACATCGGCTCACAGTATATTTTCGAGTTGCCGCATGACACCTGGATGGGGTGGCTTGTCGATTTGCTCACTTTGAGCGTCGAATACACTTTGTCTGTTTTTATACATCAGTGCAATCAAGACAAAGTTCGGGCTGAGCTCAAACGCAAATATCATATCGGTATGGTGGCAAGTACACAGCTTGCAACGCCAGACCTTGAAGGCATTGAAAATACGAACCGTGCGGCGACCGCTATCAAAGAGTTCTTGCGCAGCTCGGCAAAAGCATTCGACATTAGCATGTATATTTCGACCACAGCAGACAGTCGTGATGAGCTTTTAGGCAACCTGGACGAAATTAGACGCGTATTCAAAAACAAATCTGCAAATCTGGATCGTGGACAATTGTTGCAATTAGACAGCTGGCAATCCACGCTGGCTGTGGGTGTAGACAAACTTGCCGTTGTACACAGAGTGATGTCACCTATTGTTGGAACTGTCTGGCCATTTTTTACAGCTGCTTGCGGAACACCAGATGGTGTGCCTTTCGGCTTTGCAATTGCATCAAGAGAACCAGTCTTGCTCAATCCCTTTTTTAGAGGAGCGGGCAAAGACGCTAACAATATGTTCGTCGTAGGAACAACTGGTGCGGGTAAATCTTTCGCAGTGTCGATGATGATTCTGCGCCTTCTGCCTATGGGCGTGCGTTTTGTATTGATTGATAAGACAGTCGACAAATTTGGCGCCTATCGTTTCATTACTGAGCTGCTGGGTCCAGATTTGTGTCATTACGTAGACCTTGGTCCTAACTCTGGAAACATATTGAATCCTTTTGATCTTGGTCCTGAAGATACTTTGAAGGGTGAACCTTCTCACGACAAAGTTTCTAGCTTGCTCTCTCTTTTGGATTTGATGCTGGCACCAGAAGGTCGCGAAGAGTTGTCAGTCGAAGAGAAATCTTTATTAGACGGCTTGATTCGCGTTGCTTACATGGAAGCAAGCATGATGGGCAAAGTTCCAATCATGTCAGATTTGGCACGTATAACCGCTCAGGCAGCCGCATC
>CAZFKB010000080.1:0-15688 GCA_964519785.1 uncultured Candidatus Obscuribacterales bacterium
TTTCGCTTCTAAGGGTAAGAAGCCCAACTTCGGTTTCGTAAAGTTTGGAGGCGAGAAAAGTCTCGCGCTCATCGAGTTTGACCAGGATATCGCGCTTCTCGTTAACTGCAAGGTCAAGTTCGTTTGCGCGAACGAAGATAAGATCGCGCTCGATTGCTTCTTTCTTGGTTTTTAGATCTAGATATTTCAGTGCCTGATCTCGGTCTTGTCGCAACTGCTCAAGCCTAGCTACGATTTCCACCAGAACAATTCTTTGATGGTCGATTTTTTCAGAAACAGAACCAAGCTCAGATTTTGCCTGATCGATTCTGCGGTCGAATTCAGCCACACCGGCAAGCTCGTCGATAATACGACGACGGTCGGAAGCGCTCATTGTGACGATACCGGTAACGTCGCCTTGCATGATGACGTTGAAACCAGTAGGACTTACATTATATTTGACTAGCTGATCGTGTACATCCGACAAAGTAGATACTTTGCCGTTGAGAATATATGTACTTGTATAGCCATTAGGCTTTACCTTGATCCGACGAATGACTTCAATTTCTTCGTTATCAGGGCTGATGAAATTGACCCTTACTTTGGCTTCGTTCTTGCCGCTCAAATTGTTGAGTAGGTCTGGCAATCGCTCTGCCCGCATCGAGCGGGTGGATGAAAGACCCAGGGCAAAAAGTAAGCTGTCGATGATATTCGACTTGCCCGAACCATTTGGTCCGGATATAGTAGTGAATCCGTCGAGGAGCGGAACTACTGTAGGTCGACCAAACGACTTGAAGTTATCTAACTCGATTTCTTTTATTCGCACGCCGTATTAAATGCTTTGGTTACCGCAGACCTGATTTTCCCTTGTCGAATTAGACTATACACTTTATCTGGTGTCAAGCATGTGGTGGCAGATTTGGTGAAAAGGCATCAAAAGTGGTGCTTTTATATATCCAAAGTTAAGTGTTATCGGCGCCCTCATAAGTTTTTGGAATACTTCTCTATCAGCTCTTTAGCATGAGGGGTATCGTTATCTTTGGGGGCAATTTTGACAAAAGCTCGCAACTGGGCAAGCCCATTTCGCAAGTCACCAGATTCGATCATCAGCAAACCCAAATTGTAATGAACGGCTACCAGAGCTGGGTCTAGCTTCAATGTCTTTTTATACGCTTCGATTGCATCTTTCTTTTTTTGAGCATTCATCGATAAGATCCAGGCCAGATTATATTGACACTTAGCGTCTTTATCGTTCGCCTTAGCCCATTTATAGGCTAGCTCTTCGGCACGATCGGTCTTATTATCTCTGATTAAAATCTTGAGCCACGAATTCATAGCTTCAAGCTTGATAGCAGGAGTACAGAAGCGCTCGAGATCAACAGTACGCTCGAACTGGAGAGCAGCCGCTTTATCATCTCGGTTGGCTAACAGATAACGTCCCAAAACAAGGTGAGAGCGGGGGTCATCAGGTGCAGCCACAGTGCCTTTGCGAGCTTCTTTTATTGCATTATCGAGGTCGCCAATTTTTTCAAAACAAACTGCAAGTTTCAAAATATTGTCTATATCGTTGGCAGATAACTGTTGAATGCGCTTGCAGACTTCTTTTGCCTCTTTATATTGCTTGGCGGCAAAATAACAGTCTGCCACTAATAATAGTGACTGCCAATCGCCAGGATTATTTTCTTTCAATAATGCTGCTTCTGAAAGTGCTGCTTCAATCGAGGCTTTATCACCCTTTTCTAATGTGGCACGAATCTGAGCAATTTTGGCAGGAAAATTTTTGGGATCAAGCGTAAGCGCATATTTTGCATCTTTCAAAGCCATATCTGGCTGACCTATCGCCAGATGCAATAAAGCCCTATTAGTAATAGCTTGCAGATATTTCGCATCTTTTTGAATTGCTAGATCTATAGATTTAACGCCCAGAGCATAATCACCCTTGAGTGCTAAAAGAGCACCACAATTATTTTGATATTTGGCGCAGGTCGAATCGAGTTTGACTGCAGTCTGGAATTCTTTCAAAGCGTCGTTGACTCTGCCGTCAGACAACATGTCACAGCCAAGCAAATTATGATAATCAGCTTCGTTATAGTCTTTTTGCAAAGGCTTAGCGCCTGGTTGAGGCAGAATCAGACCTGTTTCGTCTGTTGCAATTAATTCGTCTTTTGTGATTAACAAATCGGCTTGTTTTTGAAAAGCCTGCTCGAACTCGGTTTTATCCGCTGACTTTTCTTTATCACTAGCAGAATCGTCACTCTTTTTAATTTTAGGTCTGAACTGAATCCACCCCAGAGAAAGCGAATAAGGCAATTTTTGATCAGCCATAATCATATATATATGAGTACGATCACCTTCGCGCACAAGATTATATCGATGGTCACGCATCAGGCGCGCTTTTACTGCCTGACATGCATCTGCTGCTTCTTCTTGAGTCAAAGCCAGACACGATTGCTGGCTTGAAATAAGAAAAACCAGAGACAAAGCGCTTGCACATATCGTCTTATTAATTGGCATAGACTAATATATTACCAATGAATTCGCCTCTTAACTTTGAGATAGAAGCTGAATGCCCATGGTCGGGGGCACGAGCTGGAAAATTGACCACCTTGCATGGTGTGGTTGAAACGCCGGTTTTCATGCCTGTCGGAACACTTGCCGCCATGAAATCTATGACTTTCGACCAGGTTGAAGATTGTGGTGCACAGATTGTTCTATCCAATTCATATCATTTGTATTTACGACCAGGTCATAATTTTGTCAAAGAAGCTGGCGGTCTGCACCAATTCATGTCGTGGAAGAAACCCATTCTGACTGATTCTGGCGGTTTTCAAGTTTTCAGTCTGGATCAGTTTAGAAAAATCACCGAGGATGGTGTCCACTTCAAGGACCATAAAGATGGAAGCAAACACTTTATTGGTCCGGCTAAATCAATGGAAATTCAAAATGCTATTGGCGCCGACATCATCATGGCGTTTGACGATTGCGTGGCAAACCCAGCCACGTTTGAAATGGCTAAAGCAGCCATGGATCGCACCCACCGGTGGCTTTCTGTTTGTGTCGAAGAACATAAACGCAAAGATGAGCAATCCTTATTTGGTATCATCCAAGGAAGCATATATAAAGATCTGCGCGATCAATCAGTAGAAGCAGTGACCTCGTTCGACCTGCCAGGTTATGCCATTGGCGGTGTGGCGGTTGGCGAAGAACGCCCAATTATCGAAGATATAGTGGCACATACAGCACCACAAATGCCCAAAGACAAGCCAAGATATCTAATGGGTATAGGCACTCCCTGGGATATTGCATTTGCAATTCGCTCAGGAATCGATATGTTCGATTGTGTCTCGCCTACAAGACTTGCACGTCATGGTGCTGCATTCACTGGCGAAGGGCGTATTGCACTTAAAAATGCACCACACAAAAGAGAGCATATTGCACTCGATTCAAAATGCAGTTGTCTTGTCTGTAAAAAATACACGCGTGCCTATTTACATCATCTGGTGCGCAATCGCGAGATGTCTGGGTGCATTTTGCTATCAATCCATAATGTGCAGTATCTGATTGACCAGGCTCAAATATTGCGCAAAGCCATTTTAAATGGCTGTTTCAAAGAAAAATACGACGATTTCGTCAGTCGATTCTATTCTTTGCGCTGAGCGTCGCTTACTTCAACTTCAGCATCGACTGTGTCCTGATCTTTCAAATCGAGCAAAATAGGACCGTCTTTTTTCTGAGTGATCAATTTGCTTGGATCACCAGCCTTAAGGGCAAGCAATTCCATCTCGATATCACTTGCTCCCTCAAAAGAGGCAAATGCATTATCTAGATTGTCGCGACCAAGTTCAGCCAGAGCTTGTGCTTTGGCTTCGTTTTCTTGAACTTTCAATTCCATGCGCTCCATGATTGAAGAAGCACCTTGAGAATTGGTCTTAGACAAAATCTCGTTTGCTTTGGAAGTAGCTTGCGCAGCTTTATCGCGCGCAATGAGAACTTGTTTCTTGGTATAAGTTTTGGAGGCTTCAGCCTCTAGCTCCGCCAGACGACGTCTAAGTCCAGCTGTAATTTCTTTTTGAGCATGGAGCTGAGTTTCTAAGTCTTTGACCGCACTTGCATATTGCTGTTTGCGTTGCAACGCTTGCCTTGCAAGGTCGTCATTACCTTGCTGGACAGCCATGCCAGCTCTAGTTTGCCAAACATCGACTTGTTCGACATTTTTCTTGAGCTGTTGCTCCAGTTGTTTTTCAGTGGCGATTGCTTGTGCTACCGCCTGGCGGACCTGGATCAGATTGGATTGCAAATCTTGATAAGCTTGCTCCAACATCATCTGGGGGTCTTCAACCTTACCCAAAAGGCTGTTTACCATGGCTTTAAAAACAACGAACATGCGCTGAAACATGTTTCTGGAATCTCCTCTTAGTGCTGCTTAGATCCTGCTTAAATAGTAGTGTATCAAAACCGATTTGGCTTTTTGTTCGCATTCTATTTATAAGGAATACCCAGAAGAGATGTAAATAGAACATTTCTAGTTTTCCCCTCATAATACTAAATAAAGCCTTAATTCATGCAAGACGATAAAAGCCAAGAAAACAACCTCAAACCCATACCTTATCCAGACCAGGTCGAAGCCGAGCTCAATCCGATAGAGCCAGCAGCAGATAGCATTTCAGACCAAGCGGGCGGACCGCCGGCCTGGGTAGTGGCGTCACAGTGGGGAGTGAATTTAACCGTACTGACTTGCCTTTTTGGATACGCCGGGTTCTGGCTTGGTCAGCAAATGCACAACAATGCAATGTCCTTTTTCCTCACCTTACTTGGCATCATCCTTGGCTTTATAGCAGGGATATATCGCATGATAAAAGGCAGTGAAGCTTTGAAAAGAAAGCAAAAGTCCGCTAAACAGGGAAAATAGCCTCTGCTATTATTTATGGCGTCGCACCCTGCCTCTTCATTTGTAACGGGTACATAATTCGCCATGCTAGGAAAACACCTGCTTTTATCACAGTTTTCAGACGCCAATGCTCAACTTCCACTACTTGGAAATGTGGGTAACACACACGTCGACACTCTAGCACTGAGCTGGACTTGTATGGCTGGAATCCTTGCAGCAGCAGCAATCGTACGTCCCACCCTCACAGCCGATGGACCCGGTGGACCACTACAAGCAATTGCCGAAGGTCTTTATAAATTCGTTCAAGACCTAGCCAAGGGGCAAATTGGTCATGACTACAAGAAATTTTTACCGCTTATTGCAGGAATTTTTATTTTTGTATTAACAGCGAATTTGATTGGAATCCTCCCCTGGCAAGCTGCTGAGCATGTTCCTGGTTGGTTCCATATGACTAATGGACATCCTTTTGAAGCAGCATCTCCAACTACTGACTTCAACGTAACCTTCGGTCTGGCCATACTTTCATTGATTGTGTACCTCACCGCCGGACTGATAAAAAACGGTGGCCACTACCTCAAAGAATTGCTCACAAACCCCGTAGAATGGCTTGACCTCATCATTCGTCCATCTACACTCGCTCTTCGTTTGATGCTTGTCATCACCGCCGACGAAATTACGCGTATGGTCTTTTTGCTCATGCTGCCATGGATTGCGCCGATTTTCGTTATGGGTTTCGAGATTTTTATTGCCGTAATTCAAGCCTTTGTATTTTCCCTTTTGACAGGTATTTACATTGGCATGGCAGTAGCCGATCACCACTAAGCCGCCTGTTATAATTTGAGTCGATAACTTGACTTAGCGCATTGAAGCTAAGTTCGAGCTCATCTTGCACATCTAAAGATTTTGCTTTAGTACTCAACAGGAGAAAAGTTGTGGACCACCAATTAATCGCTCAAGCTGGCACAGCCGCTACAAGCGTCGATCCCGAAACACTTATTAAAGCTTGCTCCAGAATTGGTGCCGGTATTGCCGCAGTCGGCGTATTCGGTCCTGGAATTGGTATCGGCGTAGCCGCATCCAAAGCACTCGAAGGTATGGCCAGACAGCCTGAAATGGAAACCAGCTTGCGTAACAACGGCATCATCTTTGCCGCTTTGATGGAAGCTCTTGGTCTCTTCGCATTCGTCGTAGCCATTCTTCTCTACATGTTCCCATTAGGCTTGGGTGGTTAATTAGCTAATGTTTGAGCTAAACGCTACCTGTGCGTTATTTGTCGTAAGCTTCCTTTTATTCATGCTTGCGCTCAACGAGCTTTTCTTGAAGCCCGTTGGTGACGTAATAGAAAAAAGACAATCGAAGATCAGCAATGATCTCGCCGCCGCCCGTGAATTGCGCGACGAAGCAGGTGTCGAACTTGCCAAGTACGAAAAGCAATTGAGCACGGTGCGTGAAGAGGCAAGAACGATCATTGCTGATCTTGTGGCTCAGAGTCAGAGCGAACGCGCTTTGAAAATGGCCCAGATTGATAAAGAAGGACGCACCAAACTCGACACCGCACACAAGGAACTTGCCGGTGAGAGAACCAATTTGATTACGGCACTGGTTGAAGAAGAAAAAGCACTCGTTCAAAACATCGTCTCAAAACTACTGGGCAAGTCGGTTTCGATTGACCTTGATTCTGAGTCAGTGAAAAAAGCGCTTGTGCAAGGAGGCAAATAAATATGTTTTTCTTTGCTGAAATGCACGAATTCAATCCAGTTGAATTGTTCACCAATTTCAAAACCAATTTGGTTAACTGGCTTATTTTGATGGGTTTGATTATCTGGGCCTGGAACAAAGCTGTTCCGGGCATTCTCGATAAAAGAGCCAAAAACATCGATGAAGCCTTGAACCAGGCAAGAGCGAGCCGCGAGGAATCTGAAAAATTCTTGAGCGATCAAAGAGCAAAATTGGCTAATGCAGAAGCTGAAGCAGCCAAAATTCTTTCTGACGCAAAAGACATCGCCGCTCAAATGAAAGCGGATCTCGAGTTACAGACAGAAAAAGACATGCAATCGCTAGTGAACAAATTCGATGCAAGCATAAGTTCTGAAAGACAAGTGCTGGTCAACGAAATTCGCGCACAAGCTGTGCATGCAGCAGTTGCTCTGTCCAGACAATATCTGGCGCAGAACATGTCTACTCAAGACAAAGAACAAATGGTCAACCAGTTTTTAGAACAGCTCGATGCTTTAGAAGTCAATTCTCAAGGCGAGCAAAACAAAACTAAATCTGTCTCTTCAGTACACTAGAGGACGAAATGAAAGGCGAACAGGCTGAAATAGCAGCAAAATATGCAGAAGCCACACTCAAACTAATTGAGGAAGGCGAAAAAGACCAAGCTGCCACCATGAAAAAAGCCGAAGCCGTTTATGGCGACCTCAAGGCAATTGAAGATACTCTTTCGACCAATCACGATTTCAGACTTATATTGAATCACCCGGCACTTGGTCCTCAAGAAAAGAAAAACTTGCTTGCAGGAATTTTCCAAGGCAAAGTTGATGCCACCACATTCAACTTATTGCAACTTCTTGCTGACCGCCGCCGACTCGACATTCTCGCTCACGTAAGTGAGCAGTTCAAAAAACTGCTCATGAACCGACTCAATATTCTTGAAGCAACTCTTATCAGCTCAACCAAACTGAGCGACAAAGAAGTGCAAAACATCAAAGCAAGAATTTCTGAGCACATGGGATCTAAACTGGATCTCAAAGTGGAAGTAGATGAATCACTCTTAGCCGGCATGGTGCTTAGAGTTGGAGACCAGGTGATTGACGGAAGTTTGAAAGGCAAACTACAAAAAATCGAACAAAGCTTGTTATCTGTTTAAAACCAGAAAAAACCAGAGGAAAGAAAAATGGCTATCCGCCCAGACGAAATCACATCAGTATTAAAGACACAACTGGAGCAATATAAATCGAAGCTCGCAGTCACTAATGTGGGACGAGTCCTGCAAGTAGGCGACGGTATCGCCCGCGTCTACGGCATGGAAAAAGCCATGTCTATGGAACTGGTCGAATTTGCCGATGAAGAAAAAACAAGCGGCATGGTTTTGAACTTAGAAGAAGACAACGTCGGTGTTGTAGTTCTAGGTGAAGGCAGAAAGATTTTCGAAGGTATGGAAGTTAAGACCACTGGTCGTATCGCTTCTGTTCCAGTAGGCGAAGCTCTTCTTGGTCGCGTTATAAACCCTCTTGGTCAGCCACTCGATGGCAAAGGTCCAATCAACTCTACCGAATTCAAACCGATGGAAATCATCGCCCCTGGTATCGTCAAACGCAAATCAGTTCACGAACCATTGATGACTGGATTGACCGCTATCGACGCCATGATCCCGATTGGTCGTGGACAACGCGAACTTATCATCGGCGACCGTCAGACTGGTAAAACAGCCATCGCCATCGATACCATCATCAACCAGAAGAATCAGCCTAACCGTCCGGTCTGCATTTATGTAGCCATCGGTCAAAAACAATCCAACGTCGGTCGTATCCAGGCAATTCTGGAAGAGCACGGCGCAATGGAATACACAGTTATCATCAGTGCTCCTGCAACATCTGCACCAGCGCTTCAATTCCTCGCTCCATATGCAGGTTGCGCCATCGGCGAATACTTCATGTGGAAAGGCGAGCACGCAGTAGTTATCTTCGACGACTTGTCCAAACACGCTCAAGCTTATCGTGCAATGTCACTCTTGCTTCGTCGTCCACCAGGTCGTGAAGCTTATCCAGGTGATGTGTTCTACTTGCACTCACGCTTGCTCGAGCGTTCTGCCAAATTGTCCGACAAACTTGGCGCAGGCTCTATGACCGCTCTTCCAATTATCGAAACACAAGCTGGTGACGTATCTGCATACATCCCTACAAACGTTATTTCGATTACAGACGGACAAATCTTCCTTGAGTCAGACTTGTTCTATGCCGGTATCCGTCCAGCTATCAACGCCGGTGTTTCGGTATCACGTGTAGGTGGTGCTGCTCAAACAGGCGCGATGAAGTCGGTTGCAGGTAAGTTGAGACTTGACCTTGCTCAGTTCCGTGAGCTTGAAGCTTTCGCTCAATTCGCCTCCGACCTCGACAAAGCTACTCAAGACCAGATTCGTCGCGGTCAAAAACTGATGCAAGTTTTGAAACAAGCTCAGTTCCGTCCGCTTTCACTTGGTGAGCAAGTTTCGGTTATCTATGCTGCAAACGCAGGTTTGCTCGATGATATCGAAAACGAAAAAATCATCAAGTTCAAAGAAGAATGGTTCAAATATTTGAACTCACAAGGAAAAGACGTCCTTGCCAAATTGATGAGTGGTGCCAAACTCAATGCCGAAGTCGAAGGCGAGTTGACTGCAGAAATCAAAAAGTTCAAAGAAAACTTCTTCAAAGCCTAAGCTCTAAATCACAGGAAAAAAATCATGGCAAACCTGAAAGCAATTAGGCAGCGTATCAAGAGTGTGCAGAACACTAAAAAGATTACTTCGGCCATGCGCTTGGTTGCAGCAGCTAAAGTACGTCGCGCTCAGATGAGAAACTCAAACGCGCGACCCTTCACCTCTAAAGTGGTGCAGATGCTTCAACAAATCGTGCATGAAGTAAGCCCTATTGATCTGCAAGAATTGCCGCTTTTGAAAAAGCGCCCAATTAAAAAGGTCGCACTAATCATCATCTCTTCAGATCGTGGTTTGTGCGGCGGATACAACGGAAACATAATCAAGCAAGCAATTTTGCGAATCCAAAAACTGCAAGAAGAAGGCAAAGAAGTAGCCGTCATCCCAGTTGGTCTCAAAGCTGCTGCTGCTTTCAAACGCATAAAGATCGAAAAAATCAAAAACTACACTCAGCTTCCAGCTATTCCAACTGTAGAAGAAGCAAAAATGATTGCTGAGAATGTGTGCGATCTCTATGCCAAAAAACAGATTGATGCCGTTGAAATCATCGGTACCGACTTCGTCAATATGATTCGTCAGGAAGTCAAAGTCAAAAACTACCTGCCCATCACATTGCCAGAAGGTGTCGACCACTTTCCAAAAAGTGCAGAAACTCTATACGAGCCTACACTGCTTGAATTGATGGAAGAAGAGCTCTTGCCAAAGTATGTCGAGAACGTACTTTATCAGGCACTGCTTGAAGCAGCCGCATCTGAACTTGCTGCTCGTATGAATGCAATGTCTAATGCAACTACAAACGCAAAAGAGCTGATTGGCAGTCTGACGCTTATTTACAACAAAGCACGTCAGGGCAATATTACTCAAGAATTGCTCGAAATCGTTGCTGGTGCTGAAGCACTCAAAGGCTAGTTACTTATTTAAGCTTGTCAACTGTAAGACGCCGGTTATAATTTCGTTATGACCGGCGCCTTAGTAGATAAATCAAGTAATCAAGAAAGCCAGAATCTGGCTAAGACCGGGGTTGCGCTTGTGCCGTCTTTTAATGTCTCGTCCAGAGACCAGAAATCTATAAGCGACATCGAGATGGCGGCGGCAATTTCTAGTGTTGTTGCTTACATGGATGCTGAAAAGGCTTTTGAGTCAAAAGATATACAGGACATAGGCAGTGCATATCTTTCAAACTGGGGCGCAGCAAATCTTTTGTCGACACGAAAAAAAATTGGTGCTTTCGACCCATTTTTATTTAAAAGCAAAAACTTATGGAGAAGTTTGATACTACTTTTAGTGCTCAATTCTCTAAATGTTTTATCGCCATCAAAAGCAATTGCGCTAGATCTGCAAGAAGTTAGTGAGCTTGATGAACAGAGTGAAATTGTCGCTTCTGCACCATCTTCCAGCACACCTTTTATTTCTTCTATTCCAAAACCAGATGGCAGAACAATCCGAATAAGCCTTGGACAGGGGCTCTATTCTGCCCATCTCGGGTCGCTTGATGGCATTGACGTTTATGATGCGGCGACCGGCGAGCTTTGCGCCAGACTGAATGCTCAAAGCCAGTGGAACGTGGGTTTTGCCAATGCAACTATGAGCTTGAATCCATCACGCTTTGCCGATTTGAACAAAATAGCCCAGGGTCCTGAATTGACCACGTCACAAGTAATAGCCCTGGCTCCGCCTCGTTTACCTCAAATTAAAACATCAGTTTATGCCCCCATTCCATGGGCTAAAGCTAAAGCGCAAGCGGTGTTCAGTCGCAAATTCGATACTTCCTTGAGCGATCAGGGTCTATTATTCGTCCCGGCAAAGGACAATGACGCCATCTTTACTTTCAACAACAGACCATTTAGAGGCAGACTTTTACTCAGAGTCCAAAATGGCAAATTTCAAGCCATAAATATAGTCAACCTGGAAGACTATCTCTTATCTGTTCTGCCTTCAGAGATGCCAAGCGCGTGGCCTTTAGAGGCACTCAAAGCTCAATCTATAGCGGCTCGCTCATATGCTATTGCCAATCTCAACAAACATGCAAAAGACGGCTATGACCTTGGCTCAGGCACAGAAGACCAGGTCTATCGCGGTGTTTTGCAAGAGAAAGAACGTACAAACAAAGCCGTGCAAGAAACGACAGGGCTTGTTATGACCCACAATAACAAAGTGGTTCCAGCTTTCTATCATAGCTCCAGTGCTGGTTATACCGAATCGCATCCCACCAATAACAAACTTACTTATCTCAAATCAACCCACGATTACGACCAATCATCCCCGCACTCAGCCTGGAGAGCGGCATTCACACCATCGCAACTCGCATCTAGTCTGGGACCTTCTGTAGGACGTCTTCTTGGAGTCATTCCAGTAGAGCGCACTCAATCGCAAAGAGTCAAAACTCTTATGCTTGTGGGCGATACGACCAATGCACTCGTTTCAGGAGATAGTGTACGTAAAGCATTGAAACTGCCCAGCACAAATTTTAATGTGATATGCGATAGCCAGTCTGGCAACTATGTTTTTTCGGGTCAAGGATTTGGTCATGGCATGGGAATGTCCCAGTGGGGCGCGCGATCGCTTGCCGAACACGGATGGGGCGCGGGCGAAATTCTGCACCATTTCTATAAAGATGTACGCGTTCAAAACTCATTAGAATCCGACGAAACCAAGAATTCGGTTCTATAATATCTTTTGTATGGAATTCCTCACTCAGGTTCTATCTGTCCTTTTGATGCTGGCTATTTTAAGTAGCCTCATCATCGTGCACGAATGCGGTCACTTTCTGGTGGCTCGTCTATTTGGGTTTCAAACTCCTGTATTTGGATTTGGGCTTCCTTTTGGACCCTATATAACTGTAGGGAAAGCTTTTGAAACAGAGTTTCGTATACATGCCTGTTTGTTGGGCGGCTATGTAGCCATTCCCGAACTTGGCGACGAATCAGCACGTGACATGGAAGCTTATGGCGTTGCCGCACTTCCTGCATCTGACGCAGTAGCTGGAACAGAGCCAAAATCGCAATCTGAAAGTGAGCATCACGAAGCTCACATGGTTACAGCCGATGCTGAAATTCCAATCGATCCCCCGCACACTCCAAGTAAAGATAATCCTTATGGGGTAGAGCTCAAACCATTTCGCAAATTTCCAATCTGGCAAAGAGCACTTGTAGCCTTTGCAGGCGTTGGCTTCAACATTATTTTTGCCTATCTAATCATGGTCACCATGTTACTCACAATTGGTGAACCAGTACCTGAAACTTATGCTGCAGGAACCTTTAAATCAAACCCAATTGCTCTTAATGCTGGAATCAAAAAAGGCGACCTAATTGTCAGTCTAGACAATAAGCCGGTCAAATCATCTGAAGATATCATTTCTTACTTTACGTCGCACAAAAATACTCCAGTAGTTGTTCAAATCAAGCGCGAAGGCGCAAATGGCGTCAAACAGCCCATGGACATCTCAATGACTCCAAATGCCGAAGGCAAAGTCGGCATGGCACTGGATATGAAAACGGCTCGCTATGAGCGTGTTGACCGTCCAATTCTTGAAGTAATGGTCCTGTCTTTTCAAAAAGTGAGTGATCTGACTCGCATGATGCTTGATGCTCTGGGCAAATTGCCGGTTGGCATCATGAATCAAATCTTGCACCTGGGCAAACCGCCAGCCGCTGGCGAGCCTGGATTGCAGGATGTTCACGGCATTCTTGCTGTTATTTATATCGGCAAAGACATCGCTCAGCAAGACTGGAACCAGCTTTTCACTTTCACCATTTTAATAAGCATGGACCTTGCCATTTTGAACTTATTGCCCTGGCCAGCACTTGACGGCGGACACCTGGCATTTATGGCATACGAAGCAATATTCAGAAAACCGGTAGGAGAAAAAGCACATGGCGAAATAGTCCGCTGGGGCTTTATGAGTTTGCTTGTATTGATGGCAGTAATCATGGTTAACGACGTAACAGCTCTGGTCCAAGGCAAACTTGACATCAAGAAGAAAGACAAGGATACTCAACAAGAGCTTAAGAAAAGTCCTGCCACACAGGAGCAGAAATAACATGCCATCTTACGATTATCGTTGTCAGAGCTGCCGTGAAACGTTTGAAATCGAGCGCTCGATGAATGACCAAACAAAACCAGTCTGTACTCATTGCCAAAGCGAAGAAGTAAGTCGCATTTTTACTGTAAATATCGCAACCGGCTCCAAATCAAGTGCCAAAGACAAAGTAAAAGCAGCTGCACCTAAGCCTAGTGGTGGTCATTGCTGTGGTGGCGGTTGCCACTAAGCACGACTAATGTCTTTGCAAACTCCTAAAGAACAAGCACAAAAACTAGCCAAGCTGCGTGCCGAAGTCGAGCGTATAACTCAAGAATACATAAATTCATTGGTCGAATCAGAAGATGCACGCGCTCACCACGCTGATTTTTTGATGGCTATACTCGACAGTGTTGCAGACGGGCTCGTTGTATACGACTGCGAAGAAAATGTGATTCTTGCCAATCAAGCTGCTGCAAGAATGGCAGGAATGAGTTTGTTTGGAAAAGACAAAGCGACCATCCGCCAGAGTATTCAAATCTATCACACCAAAAACGGTGTTCCGCTTCCAGTTGAAGAAGAGCCTTATTTTCACGCACTGCATCAAAAAGAAGCCTGCGAGAAAGAAGGCTATATAGAAGGAAACTCAATAAGTCCAGACGGAATGTGGCTAAGAGCACATGCCGCCCCGGTTCTCGATAAGTCTCAAAATCTCATCGGAGTGGTATCAACATTTTGCGATATCTCCGAGCGAAAAAAATTACAAAACGAACGTGATGCACTATCCTCAATGATTGCCCACGATCTCAAAAACCATTTAGCTGGAGAAGAGATGATTTTGAATTATCTCAAAAACAACAGCAGTGAGTTGAATGAAACATCGCTCGACGCCATTGAAAAAATGCGTGCAAGCAATAAGCACCATCTTGAACTTGCAACTTCATTGCTTGAAATTTTCAGAACAGATTTTGTTTTGAATACTGCCAACTCAGTCGAAATTGACTTCAAGAAAATTTTTGAAGTAGTACTTTTTTTGAATTCACTTTCTGCCGCTACCAATCAAATTAAGATTAAAACCGAGATAGAGCCAGATCTTCCTGTAATCAAAGGCGTACCCGCTGCAATAAGACATACCTTGCACAACGTTTTGCAAAATGCAATTAAAATGAGCAAGAAAGGAGATACAGTCACCCTTTCGGTCAAAAGAGTACAAAACAAAATTGCAGTTTCAGTCATCGATTCTGGGGTTGGAATGAGCAAAGAGCAAGTTTCAAAATTATTCGATCCAATCTCGGTGGCAAAAAGAATTCCAGTCGACTCGAGTTCATCTGGTATTGGACTATATTTCAGCAAACTCTTGCTAGACGCACACAAAGCAAGCATTTCCTGCCAGAGCAAAGAAGGCGCAGGCACAACTGTCACAATCGAGTTTCCCTGCAAATAGCATTAAATTTAAAGCCAGCCTAGCTCTTTGAGATCATGAACTGGCTCATCAAAAGAACATGATCCAACCGAATGTATGAATTGGCGTCTAGCTTCAATTATTTGATTGACATTCAAACATCTGTTCTTATAACAGGCTTTTTCGTTATCGAATGAAAAATTAGAAGCATCTTGCTCTCTTAGAATTGGCTCTATATCTTTATCACCGTGATAAGCAAAAGCTGCAGCCATAAGTACATTAATAAACCCGTGCATCACCGCCCGCGGTGCGTGCGGCTCGTAAGTAAGTGCTTGTTCTGCTCTGATTGGATGGTGCAAACCAGCTGTTGCTTTAAAAGGTAATTTCAAGTCAGCGCATTTTAGTATAAATGCTGCAACCCTATCTACGTCAGGAATGGCTTCTGGTTTGAGTCCGCCCATGCGTATTTTGGCAAAACTATTTTGAGCTTTCACCTGGTCGAGTTTTTCGAGTTCATCAAGCGCCACTTCGCAATATGTAGGCTTAGCTGCACTTACAACTGTGCTTGCTTCTATAGTGGCAGCACGCTTATTCTCTTCGTTTGAAAGCACAGACAAACATCCATCAAAATCTTCAGGAACCAGATCCAGGTCTTTGCTACCAACTACAAACCAGCGTAGCATCCAGGCATATTCGCTATTTTTGTAGGTTACATAGTTTGCAAGCGCCGTATCAAGGTGTACACTAGCTGGCGGGTATAATCCAGCATAATCGATAAAACCGTCCAATAGTGCTTTGAGCGCTTGAGAGATAATTTTATTCATGAGATCTCCGGAATCCTTCAAATGTTAGCACGGTTAACTCCTGTCGCTAATTCAGAACAAAACTCTTAGATTAAGGACGATTATTGTTCAAATGAAAGCTTTAATTTACTCGTTATTCTTGATTTTGCTTGCATCCTTGACCAATCCAGTATTTGCGGGC